>NZ_AP021872.1:0-312816 GCF_014218255.1 Mycoavidus sp. B2-EB | reverse complement strand
ATCATGCTCAGCTTGAGAAAACAGATCAAGCGCAACCCAATTAGGGTCTGTCGTACCATCGCAAAGGATCAGAATTTCTGATGGCCCAGCAATCATATCAATCCCTACTGTGCCAAACACGCGGCGTTTAGCTGCAGCTACGTACGCATTGCCCGGCCCGACAATTTTATCTACGGCAGGCACCGTTTCCGTCCCATAAGCTAACGCTGCAATCGCTTGCGCCCCGCCTATGGTCCATATGCGCGAGACCCCGCTTAAATGCGCGGCCGCCATCACCAGAGGGTTTTGGACCCCATCCGGGGTAGGCACGACCATCATAATTTCACGCACTCCTGCCACTTGGGCGGCCAGCGCATTCATCAACACTGACGAAGGATATGCCGCTTTGCCGCCCGGCACATAAATGCCCACCCGCTCAAGCGGCAATACTTGCTGGCCTAATACCGTACCGTCCGCTTCGACGTACTGCCAACTGTGGCTGCCTGATTCAATTTTTTGTTTTTCATGATAAGCACGAATGCGCTGCGCAGCCGCTTCAAGCGCTGCGCGCGGTTCAGATTCAAGTCCGGACAGAAAATGTTCAAGCTGCGTTGCGTCAACTTCAAGCGCACTGAGATGAGCCGCCTCAAGCCGATCGAAGCGCTTGGTGTACTCCAACACGGCCACATCTCCACGGCTTTTAACATCCGCTAAAATATCAGCAACCGCTCGTTCAATCGCCTCATCTTCGTCTGCCTGAAAAGCCAGCAATGCACGCAGCGCGACTTTAAAATCACTCGCGCAGGTATCTAGCCGACGCAACTTTAAAGACATTTTCCCTCACTTATCTAAAAAAGTTAATTTGCTACACGTTCAAACGCATCTAATAACGGTTGCAACGCTGCGCGTTTTAATTTGAGCGCCGCCTGATTGACAATCAAGCGGGATGAAATTGACTTAATCTGCTCCACTTCAACTAACCGATTGGCGCGTAAGGTACTGCCTGAGCTGACCAAATCTACAATCGCATCCGCTAGGCCCACCAAAGGCGCAAGCTCCATCGAACCATATAATTTGATTAAATCAACGTGCACGCCTTTGGCGGCAAAATGTTCACGCGCCGTCTGCAGGTATTTGGTGGCTACGCGCAAGCGCGCGCCTTGGCGCACTGCGTTTGCATAATCAAAATCTGCCGGTGCAGCCACGGATATACGGCAATTTGCAATTTTAAGATCGATCGGCTGATACAAGCCTTCGCCACCGTGCTCAAGCAGTACATCCGCACCTGCCACCCCAAAATCAGCCGCACCATATTGCACATAGGTCGGCACATCCGTTGCACGCACCACAATCACGCGCAAATTCGGTTGCGTAGTCGGCAAAATCAAGCGCCGTGAGGTTTCTGGGTCGCCGTCAACGGTAATCCCAACTTCCGCCAAAAAAGGCCTCGTTTCATCAAAGATACGCCCTTTAGATAAAGCTAGCGTGAGCGGCGCGGAGATCAACTGTGAGGGCGGCACTACGGTTTGAGTCTTCATTACGCGGTCGGCGCTACCGCCGCAGTGTCTGTAATCCGGCTGACCCGCGCACCCAGCGCAGACAATTTCTTTTCCATCTGGTCATAGCCCCGGTCAAGATGATAAATCCGCTCAATCAGCGTTTCTCCCTCGGCCGCAAGCCCTGCAATAGCAAGGCTTGCGGAAGCGCGCAGATCGGTCGCCATGACCGCCGCACCCGATAAATGCGTAACCCCAGTAACAAATGCAGTATTGCCATCCACCATGACATTTGCTCCTAACCGGTTAAGCTCTTGCACATGCATAAAACGATTTTCAAAAATCGTTTCGACAATCTGAGCCGAGCCAGCCGCGATGCAATTGAGTGCCATAAATTGCGCTTGCATATCGGTTGGGAAAGCCGGATATTCTGAAGTACGGAAACTCACTGCCGTCGGACGCTGGTGCATGGAAGCGCGAATCCAATTAGACCCAGACTCAATCTGAACACCTGCTGCGCCGAGCTTCTTTAAAACCGCATCCAATAAATTGGGCTCAATCTGCCGCAGCGTAACCTCGCCGCCTACTGCAGCGACAGCGCAAAGAAAAGTGCCCGCTTCAATCCGATCGGGAATGACCTGGTGGCGCGCATCATGGAGCCGCTCTACCCCTTGAATCGTAAGCTGATCAGTGCCAATGCCATCAATTTTTGCGCCCATCGCAACCAGGAGATGCGCCAAATCAGCCACTTCTGGCTCACGCGCGGCGTTCTCCAATACCGTTTCACCTTCGGCCAGAGTCGCTGCCATGAGCAGGTTTTCTGTGCCTGTCACAGTGATCATGTCAAACAGGATACGACTGCCCTTGAGCCGTTTACCCTGCTTGATGCGCGCATTAATATAGCCATGCTCCAGGTCGATCTGCGCGCCCATCGCCTGTAAGCCTTTAACATGCTGATCAACGGGTCGCGCGCCAATGGTGCAGCCGCCTGGCAGCGAGACCCGCGCTTCCCCAAAACGCGCGAGCAGCGGCCCCAAGACTAAAATTGAAGCACGCATTGTTTTGACTAGCTCATAAGGGGCTAGCGGCTTATCGACCCAACGACCATCCAGACTGATTGCATGACCAGAAACCTGCGTGCGTACCCCCATTTGCATAAGCAGAGTAAGCATGGTGCGCACATCCTGTAGATTCGGGACATTCCCTAAATCGAGCTGCCCGGCGCTCAATAAACTGGCACACAAAATCGGCAAAGCCGCATTTTTAGCGCCCGCAACAGTCACTTCGCCGACCAAACGCTGGCCACCTCGAATGAGTAATTTATCCATGTTTCTTTGTCTACTATTTTAATGGCGCAACTTATAACCGCTCACCAACATGCGCATCGCCAAGCCAGCAAGTACAATAAAAAAGCCCAAGGTGATCATCAAACTCTTGAGCGGGGCAATATCCGACACGCCAAAAAAGCCATAGCGAAAGCCATCAATCATATAAAAAAACGGATTCAATCTAGAGATCTGCCTCCAGAACTCCGGCAAGGCTGCTGTCGAATAAAATACACCCGCTAAAAAGGTCAAAGGAACAATTAAAAAACTTTGAAACGCGGCCAACTGATCAAATTTTTCTGAGTAAATACCTGCAATCAACCCCATTGTGCCAAGAGTAGCCGCCCCTAATACGGCAAATGCGAAGATATAGAATGGCGCGGCGAAACTCACTGTAATAAACCAAACCGTCGCCAACCATACCCCCAACCCTACACAGACTCCACGCATAACAGAAGCCAGCACATACGCACTAAATATTTCACGCGCGCCTAACGGCGATAACAGCATAAACACTAGGTTGCCCGTCACCCTCGATTGAATCAACGAGGACGAACTATTGGCAAAAGCATTTTGCAGTATGCTCATCATCATCAAACCAGGGATCAAAAAACTCTTATATTCCACCCCTGGGTACACTTGCACATGATTTTGCAAGGCTTGGCCAAAAATCACCAAATACAGAAAAGCTGTAATTACCGGCGCGGTAATCGTCTGCAAGCTCACTTTCCAAAAACGCAGGACTTCTTTACAAAACAAAGTATAAAAACCAATCATCATGCGTTCCTCTTAATTTTTTCAGCCGCTGATGAGCTCTTCATAACTTGGATAAATACATCTTCAAGATCCGCTTTACGAATTCCAATTTCTTCAATCTCACACCCTGCCATGCGGCATTGCGCAAGAATAGGCTCGACTTCAGCATAAGAGTTAAGCCTTAGCGCATATTGATGCGCATCTATCTGCTGCTCTATGGCAAGTGCTTGCAAGCTAGCCGGTAATCCGCCTTGCGCCAAGCGTAACAATAGCTGAGCACTAGAAAAGCGTTGCAGCATTGCGTGTTTATTATCCAGCGCAACCACTTCGCCCTTTCTAAGCATCGCGATGCGATCACACAGTTGCTCTGCCTCTTCAAGATAATGCGTCGTTAAGACAACGGTATGCCCTTCCCGATTTAAGCGGGCAATAAATCTCCATAAACCCTGACGCAACTCAACATCCACCCCCGCAGTGGGTTCGTCTAATACGATTACGGGCGGCCGGTGCACCAATGCCTGCGCCACCAACAAACGGCGCTTCATGCCGCCGGATAAGGCGCGGGTATTCACATTGGCCTTCTCGGTTAAATCAAGGTTAGCCATCACTTCATCAATCCAATCATCATTACGTCTCAGCCCGTAATAACCCGATTGGATCCGTAACGTTTCACGCACCGTAAAAAAAGGATCGAACACTAACTCTTGCGGCACCACACCTAATACTTGGCGCGCCGCGCGAAAGTCAGTCACTACGTTATGTCCGAGCACGAGTGCATCCCCTTCATCCGCGCGCGCCAGACCGGCAAGAATGCTAATTAGAGTGGTTTTGCCCGCCCCATTAGGGCCAAGCAAGCCAAAAAACTCACCTTCTTCAATCGACAGATCAATGCCTTTGAGAGCTTGTAGAGTTTTATAGCGCTTTTTAATGTTACGGATTTCTATAGCTGGCATTGGAATATGAGGAAAGTCGACAATCTAGAAATTGGACAGTTCAGTTACTGAATACCTGATTATAGGCGAAATGCACATCAACCCGCCGTGAGCGCATGAGCGCGGCGCATAAAAACTCGCCCATGCTTCATTCATTTCAATTCACCGCTCGAGACGCGACAGACTATTTCTACAGCTTCAACAATTCATCCACGCCATAAGCCTGCGCCAAATGCGCCAGCTTGGTTGGCGCATGCAGTACTTCAAGCGCCTTACCTTGGGCACGCGCAGCACGCAACCAAGCCAGCAAAACCGCCAGCGCAGACGAATCAAACTGCACCAGCGAGGCACAGTCAATCCGCACGACTTCAGCTGAATTCTTTGCGATATAGTCTAAACCCGTCTTAAGTTCAGTCATCGCAGTTGTATGCGTTAGCGCTGTTCCTGCCGTAAACGCCATCATTTACTGCTTTCCACCGAGTTTCAGGTTGCGCTGTTTTAAGAATTCAAGCAAACCATTCACGCCACGTTGCGTAATCAACTCGCTAAATTGCTGTTGGTAGGTTTGCACCAGCCACGCGCCGCCTACATTGAGATCATAGACTTTCCAATCATTGCCTTTTTTCTCTAGCCGATAATCGAGTTGAATCACTTGCCCTTGATTGTTCACCTTAGTGCGAACCACCACATCCGTTGCATCCGCCTTCATTCTAAAAGGTAAGTACTCTACCGTCTGATCACGAATCTGCGCCACCGCCCCTGAATAGGTATAAAACAATAAGTCCTTAAATTGTTTAACTAACTCTGCTTGCTGATCCGTTGTAGCGGTGCGCCAATGACGCCCCATCACCAGACGCGTAGTACGCTCAATATCTGCGTGCGGTAGAATTTTTTCATCCACCAACTGAGAAATTTTGCTGATATCGCCCTTGCGGAGATCAGGATCTTGCTTGATGGTATCTAGCACTTCAGATGTGATGGTTTTAACCAAACCGTCAGGCGTACCGGCGCTGGCTGCAACAATTTGCGCCATAGCGCTCCCACAAAATAAGCACAACACCGCGTATGCGAGCGAGAAAATTGGCCGTAAACTTCTTTCTTTCATATGCTCTACCTTTAAAAAGACAATCGTCTAAATTTATTCAACCCATTCCTTGCTTTAACCACTCTATCCGGTCGCTGTTTGCCTTGCTCAATCTCCTAAGGAAAACGCAAGCCTGGGAAAACCCTTAGAGGCGGCAAACCTTTTGAAGCAGGTACGGGTTGGTTGGTTTCTTCTGGCGCCGTAAGTGGCCCTGCCGACCCTGCTTCAGCAGTATATCCGGGTACGTCTTCATCAACATCTTCATATTCTGGCGGTGGCGGATTGCCATCGCAGATTAGATATTGACGACGTTGAAGATAAGCCTGGCGCACAAACGAATATTTATCGAGCGCTGCATCTTCGAGTAAATCATTCGCATCTAATAAGGACGCGCGCACATTCACCACACGCAAACCGTATGCCTGATTGCGCAGCGCCACTGGATCAATATAGGTCATAGGATCCACCTCCCGACCTACCAATAAACCCGCCGTATCCCGTAGCGTGCTTGGGCCAAAAATCGGCAGAACTAGATAAGGGCCGGGCGCCACGCCATAACGACCTAGCGTCAGCCCCAAATCGGCTTGGTGTTTAGGCAGCCCAGCGGCGCTTGCCACATCAAATAACCCACCAATGCCAAACAGGGTATTGATTGAAATGCGCATCAAATCTTCTGTGCCTGCAGTCAATTTACCTTGCAGCAGATTATTTGCCATTACCGAGACATCAGCCAGGTTTGAGAAGAAATTGGCTACGCTCGTGCGCACGCCTTTAGGGAGCGTCTGGTTATAGGCTTTCGCCACCGGTTTAAGCGCAAAACGATCGACCGTATCATTAAACTCAAAGATCGTGCGATTCATACTTTCAAACGGATCGGATTTTGTCGGCACGTGCTGCGCGCTAGCGCAAGCGGTAAGCCCTAAGACGAGCGAGCATAGCGCGATCCGGCGCAACCGCAAACCAGCAGACATAGTTGCCTTTGATCGTGGTTTCATTATTGGCCTTCGGGCATTGTACCAGTAGCATCCGGCGCGGACTTACTTGCCCCCGCATCCGCCGCTTTACCATAAATAAATTGGCCGATGAGCTTTTCCAGCACGACCGCTGATTGCGTCATCGTAATCGTATCGCCCGCTTGTAGCATCTGTTCATCACCGCCTGGCTCAAGGCCAATGTATTGCTCGCCTAACAACCCAGCCGTCAGAATTTGTGCTGAACTGTCTTTGGGAAATTGATATTGTCTTTGCAGATCAAGCGTAACCACTGCCTGGTAAGTCGTGCTATCAAACTCAATCTGGGCCACGCGGCCGACGATTACGCCTGCGCTTTTCACCGCGGCACGCGACTTCAGACCGCCAATATTATCGAAATTCAATTTAATGGGGTATGTCTCTTGAAAAGAGAACGCGCTCATATTGCCCGCTTTGAGGGCTAAAAAAAGTAACGCTAAAGCGCCAAGTACAACAAACAAGCCAACCCAATAATCCAGCGTATTTTTTTTCATCATTTTGATCCGTTTAATTGCTAAACATCAATGCGGTTAACAAGAAGTCAAGCCCCAACACAGCTAGCGACGCAAACACCACCGTGCGGGTGGTAGCCCGCGCTACACCTTCAGGCGTGGGCTTAGCCTCATACCCCTGATATAAGGCAATAAAAGTCACCGCCAAACCGAAGACAAAGCTTTTCACTACACCATTGCCAATATCGCGCCATATATCGACGCCACTTTGCATCTGTGACCAAAAAGCTCCGCTATCGACGCCAATCATTAAGACGCCAACGCTATAGCCACCCAGGATGCCTACTGCGCTAAAAATAGCTGCCAAAATCGGCATGGCAATGACCCCAGCCCAGAAACGCGGCGCAACGACAAACGAGAATGGATCGACCGCCATCATTTGCATTGCAGTTAATTGCTCACCGGCTTTCATTAAACCAATTTCAGCCGTCAATGCAGTTCCCGCGCGCCCAGCAAATAACAGTGCTGTCACCACCGGCCCCAACTCACGCACGAGCGACAATGCGACCAGCAAGCCCAAAGCCTCTGCCGAACCATAGCGGCTTAACGTGTAATAACCTTGCAAACCCAGCACAAACCCGACAAAAAGACCTGAAATTGCAATAATGACCAGCGAATAATTGCCAACAAAATGAATTTGCTGGGTCACTAAACGCGGGCGCTGCAATAAGCGCCAACCCTCGCCCACCAGCCGCAGCCACATCCGCGTGCCATAACCAGTGCGGCTTAACCCCTTTAATACAGCACGTCCGAGTGCACTCATCATAAACGTGCTCCAGCAGTATCCGCCATCAGGCCAAAATCAGCGGCCAGCGGCACACCCGGATAATGAAAGCTAAACGGCCCCTCTGTCTGCCCATCAATAAACTGGCGCACGGTCGGGTCAGTTGAAGACTGCAACTGTTGCGGGCTACCTTCAGCATGGAGGGTGCCGTCCACAATAAAATAAACATAATCGGCAATCGCGAATGATTCGGGAACATCATGCGTCACTAAAATGGAGGTGGCGCCAAGCGCTTGATTTAAAGTGCGGATCAGATTCGCCGTAATGCCAAGTGAAATAGGATCAAGACCTGCAAACGGCTCATCATACATAATGAGTGTGGGGTCAAGCGCGATAGTGCGGGCCAAAGCAACACGCCGCGCCATGCCACCGGAAATCTCAGCCGGCATCAGATCACGCGCACCACGCAAACCCACTGCATTTAATTTCATCAACACTAAATCTTGCAGCACACTTTCTGACAATTGCGTATGCTCGCGCAAGGCGAAGGCGACATTATCAAATACTGACATATCGGTAAAAAGCGCGCCGAATTGAAAAAGCATCCCCATTTTGCGGCGCACGGCATAAAGTTCGGTTGAAGTAAGCGCACCAATATCCGTATTCTCAAACAGCACTTGCCCACGGCGCGCCCGCTCTAACCCGCCAATTAAGCGCAAAACGGTTGTCTTACCGCAACCCGAGCCGCCCATCACAGCCACGACCTGGCCACGCTTAAAACACAGATTTAAATTTTTAAGCACCAGCCGCTCGCCATAGCCAAAATCGATGCCGCGCAGCTCAAGCAAATTGTCTGAATGGATATGAGACACAGAGTCACCCGAATTTTGAGTCCAGATTAAGGAACCGTAGATTATAAAGGAAGGCGATTTGTGCTCACCCTTCGTTTGTAAATTCTTTATTTCGCGCATTGTAACGACTTGTCACAAGCGAGGTTGATATATTTAGAGCCCTTTCTCTATAGGAATATTCTTCAGGATATTTATGTTTTCGCGTTACTCTGTCACTTCCAATCCAGTTTCTGCTACCGCTAGCTCACCGTCACCCAGCAGAAGCTCATCCGGAGAAACACTCGACTTCTCTCAATCTAGCAGAACTTCATCCAACATAACGTCCAATCTCCGCTCTCAGAAAATCGATTCAGACACGCCCGCCCAATCTTTTGAAAAGCTACAACAGTTAACAAAGCGCGCGATTTCCATGACCCACAAGAGCGTCGAAAAAAGAATGACGAACTTAGGACCCTTAAAGAGGCTACAGTTAAACGGGCCTATTTCTCCTCAAAGCCTCAGTTCGGCCGAAACATCGGTAGCCTCCGAACCCTCAAGCTCTTTACAGGAAATAGAAGAAACGCATCAACAACGTTTGAATGCTTTTAAGCAATGTGAAGAGCAAATAAAAACGTACTTAGAAGAGACATATGGCAACCCAGATGATTTAAAAGGGATATTTGGTGAACCAGATCAATGTGCATTGGATACGCTGCACTATACTTCACCAAGAGGCGCAGCAGAAGCTGACATAAAATATGATGCGTTTGTTCAAAGAAATATAGAGGGTTGGCGTAAACTCGAAACGTCACTTCCTTCTAGAAAAATCTCTTTCTCGCCTACTTCATCCAACCAAAGTAGCCCCTATCTATGTGCCAGATCTTTAAAAAGCGCATCTGAAAACGAAACCCAACCAGATGCCGAGCGCCAATCCAGCCCACACAATTCTTGGGTTTCCATCCCAGACTCCAACTCAGCATATTTTACTACAAGCAACAGCATGACCCACTTAACTTAACATGCATAGCTTTAAGCACCCTCAAAATACCGCTATAGCTGAGCCAAAGATAAAAGTATACGCCGTATCGGCCGTCTCAAAAAACGCATTATCCTGGCCAATTTGATATATAAAGACGAATTGGTTACACTCCTGCCACTGCCCATCAGGCAGGGGCAGGCATCGAAAAATTAATGACCCAGGAGGAAAAATGAAATTGATTCGTGTTTTTGTAGCCTGTGCCGCTTTATTGGGCACAGTCGCCGCTCATGCTCAAACAGCCGGTAGCTTTATACTTGGCACGGGCTGGCTTCATTTGAATACGCGCGACAGCAGCGACCCGATGCGCACCACTGCGCCAATATATCAGGTTCATGACAATACCGGTTCCTCAGTTAACAACGCAAATACGCTCGGTTTGTCTGGCAACTACTTTTTTACAGATAACGTCGTAGGTGAATTCGTAGTAGGCATTCCGCCCCGTTTCGATTTGAACGGTGAGGGTGAATATGCAGGATATGGAAAACTCGGCTCAGTGCGGCAATGGAGTCCTGCGCTTCTGCTGAAGTATTATTTCTTCAATGCACAATCCAAATTTCGCCCTTATGCTGGGCTTGGCATCAGCCGGGTCTGGTTTACTGATGCAAAACTCACTAATGACCGCTTTATGAGCGAAGAACTACCAAGCAATTCAGCTGAGGTCTCCGCCGAGAACCGCTGGTCACCTGTGTTCAATGCCGGTTTTTCCTATCAGTTAACTGAGCGCTGGTACGCTGGCTTATCTGTCTCGTATTTACCTTTGCGCACAACTGCCAAGATCAATTCGACCCTCAGAACACCTGCAGGACCTGTAACAGTAACCAATGAAGCAAAAATCAGAATAAACCCAATCATTACTTATCTAAATATTGGCTATCGCTTTTAGTCATTTCATTCTTTAATTGAGTGAGTTTACGCCGCCATACGGTAAAGTTTGGCGGCGTTTCACTGTATATGCCCTCAATCATCATTAAAGCGAAATTTGTGGCAATTTCTCTTCAACTTTCATCCACGACAAAAAGACGGCGATACTCTTTAAGCGCGTACCGATCCGTCATCCCCGCAATATAGTGCGCAATCAGCCGGGGCTGAAGTTCAGGCGCATGACTCTGGTACTGAGGCGGCAACAAGCGACAATCCTGTTTGAAGGCATCAAAAAGTCCTGTAATAACGTGTTGTGCTTTGTTCGTCATCCGCATGACTCGATAATGACGGTATAAATTTTTAAATAAAAACTGTTTGAGCTGGCGCGCTTGCGCGGCCATGCTTGCGCTGTGTCCAACCAGCGCCGGTGCGCGCCGCACAGCATCGGGCGAAGCGAGCGCATGCTCTTGTAATTGGAGGGTGGTAGCGGCGATCAAATCAACAATCAAAGTGTTAATGATACGCCGAATCGTTTCGTGCACCAGACGACGGCCACTTAAATTGGGCCAATGCACTAGGACTTGATGGCGATGTATCTGCCACAGCTCAAGTTCATCTAATTGCTCCACCGTCAGCAAACCGGAGCGCACGCCATCATCAATATCGTGATTGTTATAAGCAATTTCATCGGCAAAATTCGCAATTTGCGCTTCTAGCGTTGGCTGCTCAGCGCGCAGAAAGCGCTCACCGACCTCTCCCAGGCGCTGCGCATTTTCGCGAGAACAATGCTTAAGAATGCCTTCGCGCGTTTCAAACGTTAGATTGAGACCGTTAAATCCCCCGTAGCATTCTTCCAACTCATCGACTACCGCAAGGCTTTGCAGATTGTGTTCAAATCCGCCATAGGCGCGCATGCATTCGTTAAGGGCATCTTGTCCAGCGTGGCCAAATGGCGTATGACCCAAGTCATGTGCCAGCGAGATCGCCTCAACCAGATCTTCATTTACCCGCAAATTACGTGCAATCGAGCGCCCAATTTGGGCAACTTCTAAGCTATGCGTTAAGCGCGTGCGAAAGAGATCGCCCTCATGATTGACAAAGACTTGCGTTTTATATTCAAGCCGCCGAAATGCGGCAGAATGGATAATCCGATCCCGATCGCGCTGAAATGCCGTGCGCGCCTCGGGCGCAGGCTCTGCATAACGACGCCCTCGCGAAGCAGACGAACGCGCCGCATAAGGCGCAAGGTGCGCTTCAAATGCAGTTAAATCAACCCAATTCATGGTGCTCCACATTCATCAAAAAGTCATTGCATAGAAGCTGAGCGAACCTCCGCTCGAGCTTAACTCCGATTACACGCTATGCTTTGCAGCAGCATCAGGCTGGATCGAAGCCGTGAGGGCAGCGCGCAAATTATGGTCTGCTACGCGCTCAACCAACGCGGCGCCCAAATGCTTCAATAAAATACAGTTAATCTGCCCAGCCTCAGCTTTTTTATCAACGCGCATTAAATCTAGATAGCGCTCGTTGCCTAGTGGCGGCGCTTGCGTTGGTAAATGCGCGGCCGCAATCAGTTGCTTAAGACGCGCTTGCGTTACGCTATCGATCAAGCCCAGCTGTTGCGACAAAGTGGCCGCCATCACCATGCCGCACCCTACCGCTTCGCCATGCAGCCATACGCCATAACCTAACCCAGCCTCAATCGCATGCCCAAAGGTATGACCAAAATTAAGGAGTGCGCGCACGCCTTGCTCACGCTCGTCAGCGGCGACCACCTGTGCTTTTATTTCGCAAGCGCGGCGCACAGCTTGCGCGATTGCAGCTTCATTACCACCGTTAAGTGCATCTATGTTGGTTTCAATCCAGTCAAAAAATCCAGCATCAGCAATCGCCCCCGCTTTAATGATCTCCGCTAACCCAGCGGCCAGCTCACGCGACGGCAGCGTACGCAATAATGCGGTATCGGCAATCACCACCTTCGGTTGATAAAAAGCGCCGATCATATTTTTGCCCAGCGGATGATTAATGCCGGTTTTTCCACCCACAGATGAATCAACTTGCGCCAGCAATGTAGTGGGTACTTGGATAAAGGGTACGCCACGCATATAACAAGCGGCAGCAAAACCTGTTATATCGCCGACTACACCGCCACCCAGCGCAATGAGCGTAGTTTTGCGATCAGCATGGGCCTCTAATAGTTTAGTAAAAATAAGATTGAGGGTTTCCCAATTTTTATGCGTTTCACCATCAGGCAATACGATCTGGATCAGCTGTTTTCCAAGCGGCGCGAGAGTGGCCTTAAGCCGCGCCGCATAAAGCGGTTCAAGCGTCGTATTTGTAATCAGTGCAACCGATGAGCCCATTAGGTACGGCGCAAAAAGCTCTGTGCGATCAAGCAAATCAGCACCGATGTGAATTGGATAAGCGTGTGAAACAAAATTGACGTTAACTGTCAGCATGATTAAGGATAAAACAGAATTAAAGCAATTCGAGCTGAGCCAGCACAGTATGCACCAGTCGACTGGCCGCCGGACGGCCCGTCTCAATCACAAAATGCGCGCACTCACGGTACAAAGGGTCGCGTATTGCATATAAATTTTCCAGTTGCGCACGCGGATTATCTGTTTGCAATAATGGCCGGTTCTTGCTGCAGCGCGTGCGTAACCATAAATCATGCGGGTGTGCATGTAAATAGATCACCGTGCCTCGCTCTCGCAAGCACTGCCGACTTTGGGTGTTTAATACAGCGCCACCGCCCGTTGCCAATACAATCCCGGTCTGTTGCGTGAGCTCACCGATAATTTGCGCTTCTCTTTGTCTGAAGCCTATTTCACCTTCATGTTCAAAAATGACTGGGATGCGAACGCCTGTGCGCGCTTCAAGCTCGTGATCAGAATCAAAAAAGGGTTGATGCAGTTTCTTTGCTACCGCTCGCCCAATCGTAGTCTTGCCCGCACCCATCAGACCAATAAAAAAGAGGTTACCGTGGGCTTTGGGGTCTTGCAAAGTCATCTCTCATCTTAGTTTAAATTCCTTCATAGTTTGGCAAAGGTGGCTGCGCCACCACATTTGGCGTAATAAAAACCAGCAATTCGCTCTTGCGTTTATTATGCGTGCTATGACGAAACAATACGCCTAATAGCGGAATCTCGCCTAACCAGGGAACGCGCGCCACATCCGTACGCTCATCCTGAATAAAAATCCCCCCCATGGCTACCGTACCACCGTTTTCAACTTGCACCTGCGTGCGTAAATGTTTTGTATTCACGGCTGGACCCGATTGAGTCTGCATTCCAACACTATCTTTAGAAACATCAACATCCAGTACAACATGACCATCCGGCGTAATATGGGGCGTCACCTCAAGTTTAAGGCTCGCGCGGCGAAACTGTACCCCGGAAATCCCCTTGCCTACTTTGGCCTGATAAGGCAATTCTGTGCCTTGTTCAATTAGAGCACGCACGCGATCCGCCGTCACTATCCGCGGACTAGATAAAATTTTGCCATACCCATCCGCTTCAAGTGCGCTTAATTCTAGAGCAAGCAGCCGGTTAACCCCGGCTCTAAATAGAGTGAAGCCTGCGTTCATCGCGTCAAACCCGGCCAGAGGGCCGGCCGGCAATTCATAAATTGTGCCATTTTTAGCCGCCAATAATTCTCTTGGCTCACTGTCGCGCCCAGTCTCTCCTAAGTGCGCGAGTCGCGCTCCTAGCTCACGTGAAAAACCTTCTTCAGCTTCGACAATACGCACTTCAATTGCAACTTGGCGCAAGGGCCGGTCAATCGCCTTTAGCAAGGCCTGAATTTGCTCGATAGATTCAGCCAGGTCAATCACCAACAGTTGATTAGTTCTGGCATCCACTATGGCTGTTCCGCGTTTTGATAAAACGCGCGGCGCACCTGCTCCATGTAGAAGTTTACCTATTTCATCCGCCCGCTGATAATGCAATTCAAAGGTATGGCTGATTAATGGCTCAAGCTCGGTTGCACGCGCATAGGCCTCAATCCGTTGCCGCTCTCGGTCAGCCCACTCTGCTGCCGTAGCAACCCAAATAATATTGCCACGCTTTTGCGCGACTAAACCATGCACCTCCATCAACATATCAAATGCGCCACGCCACGGTACTCGGTCAAGTCGCATCGATACGGTACCCCGTACCTGCTCGCTCGCAATAATATTCAAACCGGTGAAATCCGCAAAGGCTTTTAGCACGGCGGATAATTCAGCCTGCTGAAATTCGATTGTGAGCGGCGCGCTAACTTCAACTTGATCCTGCTTGATATCAGTTTGTGCATGGCACTTAGCGCTTAATCCCACTAGCAGCCATAGCCAAAGCACCGTCCAGCATAGCACGCGCTGCATGAGAATCATCAATTAGCCTCACGTAGCGAAAGAGTACGCGCCAAACCGGCTCCATTTGACAAAAGTAATGAAGCTACGCCAATCCGCGTCACCACCTCACCATTTAATTCATCGCCGGTACGCAGCAAAACCGAGCCCGCTGGCGAACGCACAAGCGCCGCCCGCGTTTGCCCGCGTTCAAATAAACCAATCAACTGCAACGCCAAATTGGCTGGCAGCGGCTGAGTCTGTGTTAAAACCAGCGGATTGCTTGGCTGATTGACGGCAGCTTCAGTTGGCCGCGCAATGAGAATAGATTCTTGCGCCAGCGAGTTTAATAAATTGGGCACAAGATGCAGCGCTGGCCGAGTTTGTATCACATCATATAAAATAAAAATCGCTAACGCTGCCGACAACAGGCCATACTTACGGTATTGACGTAAACCGCGGATACGCATATATCGATAGGGCAATAAATTAAAACCCCCTAGCGCGAAACGCTCATCTGCGATGCAACACTTAAACCAACGGCAGCCCTCTAGCCAGCTCATACGGCTTAATAATTTCATACCATCCAGCGCAACGCTAGGCCAAAGGCAACCGCAAAAGACATTGCAGCCCCGCCTGCAAAGCTAGTCTCGTTTTGCTTCTCCAACTCGCCTTGCACACCACTGCGCTTGCAATGGTTCCCACGACAACACACGAGTGGATCAAATTCAATCACTGGACAGCATAGCACCGAGCTCAGCTCATCCACCGTTCGGCCTATCAGCCGCAATTTATCGAACTCCCCAGCAAAAAATATAGCGCCGGGTTGAACTGCACCGACTAATTCATGTAACCGGGTCATCAAGTTCGGCGCAGTCAAATCAACCGGTAAAAATTTGAGTTCCCGTTCAACTGAATGTCCGTATATCAACCAAATACGTCCGCCTTCCGCGCTTAACCAAAGTACGCCATAACGCCTATTTTCTTGGCCTGTTTGTTTCACAACAAAACGGCAGGCGCGTAAGGCGGCGGCCTCTGCGCCATCCATTGCATGTAGCATAATCCCCGCTTGAGCGGCCACTTCAAGTCGCGCCTCCACATAGCGCCGCGGAGTAGCAATAATTGTCAATTGATCGGGTGCTCCAGTTGGATCGATACGGAACCAATCCACGGCGAGTGCTGCGGCCTCTATCCCCGCTAAATGCTCTGCCTGCGCCAATACGGCTGACTCAAGCATATCCAGCGCCGTATCAGATTGCATCATCACTCTATGATGTGGCGCGAGCTGCGCGATCGAGACTTGTTGCTCCAATGTTGCCGTAGCCGGCACAGCCATTGCAGCACGAGCGGCAGATAAGGCTTTCTTACACCGACAAGCGAGTAGCGCTTTGTTCAGTGCCGCGCCAATCGGTTCTGTGTCAATAAAATCGGCCCCCACCACTACGCCCGTAGGTAACGCGCAAACGCCCATATGCTCGATTCGAATTGCGGCTGACGCAATCAAGCGACGACTGAGTACAATGACCCGCAATTGATTCAGACTCACATCAATACCCAGGGCAAAACGGCGCGTAACGTTAGCCATAGAAATGCGCATCGAATGTCCTTAAATTTACAAATAAGAATTAGCTCTTTATTGATTGACTGCATTTTGCCAATCAATAAATTAGAAAAATACTCAGCTAAATGGCTAATTGAGCTGCTGCTTGAGACACGCCAGCCACAGGCGCAACGCCTGACCTGGAGTAAATTTGAGAGTAAAGTTACGGAATTATGGTATTAAGCAGATTAAGATCGCTTTAAAAGTACCCGCAACATGATGGTGGGTAGCTATAATTCACAGTCCATCTCTTATCATTCTTATGGCCGCAAACTCTCCTCCCACCCCGCGCCTACGCGCCGCCCCTACCCGTTCGCCTTGGCTCGTTCTGCTACTTTGGCTAGGCGGAGCAGCGGCTACGTTAGCTGCCATCGGCACTCTGCTCATTGCCTATGCGCTGATTGTGATGTTGCCTAAGCTACCGTCACTCGAAGCACTTACGGATTATCAACCGAAGGTCCCGTTGCGCGTCTATACGGCCGATCATGTGCTAATTGGTGAATTCGGCGCCGAACGGCGCCATCCAGTACGCTTCGAAGAAATTCCTGAGGTCATGAAAAAAGCCGTATTAGCCATTGAAGATTTCCGCTTTTACGACCATAGTGGGGTAGATTACATCAGTATTTTGCGCGCGGGTCTCGCTGATCTTATGCATGGCAGCGCGGCCCAAGGCGCGAGTACGATTACGATGCAAGTTGCACGTAATTTCTTCTTATCTAGCGAAAAAACTTATACGCGTAAACTCTACGAGATGCTGCTTGCCTATCGGATTGAGGCAACCCTGACTAAAGCTCAGATCCTTGAAGTGTATATGAATCAGATTTTTCTAGGGCAACGCGCTTACGGATTTGCTGCCGCTGCGCGCATTTATTTCGGCAAAGATCTTAAAAATATCACGCTGGCCGAGGCAGCCATGCTGGCGGGTCTGCCAAAAGCACCTTCCGCTTATAACCCCATTGTTAACCCAAAACGAGCGAAAATCCGGCAGACTTATATTCTAAAACGCATGCATGAGCTACGCTATATCGACGCCATGCAATATAGAGAAGCGCTAGCTGAAACCTTGCGCGTCAAAGGTTCCGGCAAAGAATTTAGCGTCCATGCAGAATATGTCGCAGAAATGGTGCGTCAAATGATGTATGCGCAATACCAGGATGAAATCTACACGCGCGGGCTCAACGTCGTGACCACGATTGATTCAGCCGAGCAAGATGCAGCATACCGGGCGGTCCGCAAAGGCGTGTTAACTTATGAACGGCGGCACGGCTATCGAGGGCCAGAAACATATATTAATTTACCCGCTGAGTCCGAAGCGCGCGATCAAGCCATTGCCAATACCTTGCTCAATGAACCGGATGATGGAGAACTCCGGGCAGCCGTTGTGACCGCTGCCAGCTCCAAAGAAGTACAAGCTGAATTATTAAGCGGAGACATCATCATCATTAAGAATGAAGGTTTGGCGTTTGCCGCTTCGGCGCTGACTGCGCAAGCATCAAATGCTAGGCGCATCAAACCCGGTGCAGTGATTCGGGTTATCCAAGCGGCGCATGGTGCTTGGTCAATTACGCAGCTTCCCCAATTAGAAGGGGCTTTAGTATCGCTTACGCCGCAAAATGGCGCGCTCCGCGCTTTAGTCGGAGGGTTTGATTTTAATAAAAATAAATTTAACCATGTCACTCAAGCTTGGCGCCAGCCCGGCTCTAGCTTTAAACCTTTTATTTATTCCGCAGCGCTCGATAAAGGTTTAGGACCCGCCACGCTCATTAATGATGCGCCACTTTATTTTGCTGCCAAGCAGGCCGGCGACCAACCTTGGGAGCCTAAAAATTACGGCGGCCGCTACGATGGCCCAATTACCTTACGCACGGCTTTAGAAAAGTCAAAAAACCTGGTCTCAATCCGCATCCTAGACTACATTGGCCCTAAGTATGCGCAAGAGTACATCACACGCTTTGGCTTTGAAGCTGACAAACATCCCGCTTACTTACCCATGGCGCTGGGCGCCGGACTCGTTACACCCATGCAAATGGCGACTGGCTATGCTGTATTTGCGAATGGCGGCTATCGCGTTAATCCGTATTTGATCGCCACCGTCACCGACCAGCGTGGGATCGTTATTTCGCAAGCGCAACCGCTGGTTGCCGAGGTTAACGCGCCACGCACCATCAGCGCTCGCAATGCTTATTTGATGACCAATTTATTACATTCTACTGCACAGCGGGGCACCGGTGCGCGTAGCAATGTACTGCGGCGCCCTGACCTGGCAGGCAAGACGGGTACCACTAACGACTCGCACGACGCTTGGTTTGCCGGTTTCCAACATGAGCTAGTCGCCATTTCTTGGCTAGGCTATGATCACCCTAAGAGTTTAGGCGACCGAGAAACCGGCGGCGGCTTAGCTCTGCCCATTTGGATCGATTATATGGGCCGCGCCTTGCCACGTCTTGCCGTATATTCATGGCCCCAGCCCAGTAGGGGTCTTACTGAAATCGATGGTGAGTTTTTTTATGATGATTTTTTGCCTAAGCATGGTTTTGTCGCCCAAATCGATACCGACCAATCTCTTCTCAGCGGTGAAGGAGGGGCAATCTCCGGCGCAAACATTGGCGCGAGCAAAACTGAAAAACAGGATATTTTAGATCTGTTTAAAGGGCAATGAAGTCTGAGCTTGGGGCAACAACCGCTCACCTCTCAATCTTTAGACCGTTTTAGACAATTCAATCGCGCTGCCCGCTTGCTCAGTTGCGCAGCGCGATAAGGCCGCGAATAATTCAGCGCCATCACGCGTATCACGCCAGGCGCCATCCCGATACCGGTAATGAAAACCACCGGATTTTGCAGCCAACCAAATCTCTTGCATAGCCGTTTGCAAATTAACAATGATCTTGCTACCGTCGGCAAACTCTAGCGTTAATACATTGTCATTGCGTTCATATTCAATTTCAGCGCCACTTGCATCTAGCGCGGATTCGATTGCATCTAGCGTTGTTTCAGCCAGCGCAAGATACTCTTTTTGATTGCTCATGCTACACTTCCCCGCTTCAATTTTCCGAGTTTAGCCATGCAAACTATTTGCAAAGCCAGTGCCATTGTAACGCTTCTCGCTGCATTAGCTGCGTGTGGGCAACGTGGTCCGCTCTACCTGCCAACTGTGCCGCCCTTACCCGAGCCTGCCGCCAGACCACAGCTTAGCCCCCCAGAAAATAGGCCAAGCACAGCGCCAGTCAAAACCATGCCCTCCTCTTCCAGTGGCCATTAAATGTTTGATAACCCTTTTCAATATATTAACGACGAATTGCACGCAGAAGATGTGCCACTCACAACGCTTGCCGAACAATTTGGCACGCCGCTTTACGTTTACTCACGCGCAGCGCTGACTCACGCATATCAAGCCTACGCGCGCGCATGCGCTGGGTACCGGGCAAATATTTATTACGCCGTTAAAGCGAATAGCAATCTCGCTGTGCTCGATCTCTTCGCGCGCTTAGGCGCTGGTTTTGACATCGTATCAGGCGGTGAATTAGCGCGCGTACTCAAGATTGGCGCGTGCACCGATAAAATTGTTTTTTCAGGCGTTGGCAAAAGCGCGGTAGAGATGCAAATAGCGTTGAATGCTGGCGTCAAATGTTTCAATATCGAATCGCTTGCTGAACTACACCGTTTGCATGATATTGCAGCTCATGCCAACAAAACCGCACGAGTGTCATTACGCGTTAACCCGGACGTAGATGCAAAAACGCATCCGTATATTTCGACTGGACTTAAATCGAATAAATTTGGCATTGCTTTTGATGAGGCACGAGCAGCTTATCGCGCGGCAGCAAGCATGAAATACCTTGAAATCGTCGGCATTGACTGCCATATCGGCTCACAAATTACAGAAATTGCGCCTTATCTCGATGCGTTAGATAAAATACTTGAGCTGATTGAAACACTTGAAGCGGATGGCATCCAGATTTCTCATCTCGATATGGGGGGAGGACTCGGTATTCGCTATGACGCTGAAACCCCGCCTGCCATCAGTACTTTTGTGCATACTCTGCTCAATCATCTTACTGAGCGAGGCCACGGCAGCCGTGAAATTTTATTTGAGCCAGGCCGTTCATTAGTGGGCAACGCAGGCGTATTGCTGACCACAATCGAATATCTGAAACCGGGCGCAGTCAAGAATTTTGCAATTGTCGATGCCGGCATGAATGATCTCGCCCGGCCAGCAATGTATCAAGCCTATCATGATTTGGTGCCCGTTCTAAAACACCCTAATCCCCCCCCCACTGCACTCTACGACGTAGTCGGTCCGGTTTGCGAAAGTGGCGATTGGCTAGGCCACGATAGAACTTTGGCACTCAAGCCAGGAGATTTGCTTGCCGCCCGCTCAGCCGGTGCGTATAGCTTTACGATGAGTTCTAATTACAATACGCGGCCACGCGCAGCAGAAGTCATGGTAGAAGGGAAACAGGCCTATTTAGTACGCGCGCGCGAAACCGTTGAACAGTTATTCTCGGCTGAAATGAAACTGCCGGATTAATGCGCCCTACTCGGCAGCCGCCCATATGTATTCGTCTAATCCTCACATCTTTCGCATCAATCAACAAAAGAACGAGCGGTGTTTAATATATTGGAAGCGCCTAATCAAGATTAGGCAATGCAACAGCCTAATTTTGATTAATGCACCAGGAGTCACTCCATGCCATCCAGTCCCCGCCTTCAGTTTTCCACTCACAGGCCCACAGCTGCAGGGAGAAGCCAGGCAGATGGAGTTAATACCCCCACCCACTCTCCAGTTCAGCAAACTCGACTAGATTCATCAAACAGTTTACTAACGGGTCTCAAGAAGGGACTCAAAAAAATCTTCCTGCCAAACGAAGAAATACGAAAAAGTCGAGCCTTGCGTAAAGCGGTGAGGCAAAATGATAATGGCCTTGCGACCCGCTTACTAAACGAAGGCGCAAATCCAAACCATCTGAGCCAAAGAAATTTGAATAGCCCTTTACACTCGGCCATTCTGAACCAAAATATAGAGCTTGCAAGTCACTTGGCAAATCATCATACAACGAATGTACTACGCGCTAATGGGAGAGGCCAAACCGCGATAGATCTAGTCAACGCGAGCGGAAATCAAAACATGATTGATATGCTGCTTACAAGCCAGAGCTATCTGGCTGTCAATCCTCCCCCAAGCTATTCTGAAGAAACTCGAATAGAGCCGGGTATCCCAGCCTATAACGCAACCCCATTAGAGGGTGAGACAGCATTATCAAGTGAGCTCCCCTCGCAAGAAACGCCCCCCCATCCCCCCTCAGCAACAGGGACTTCAAGGAATTAACTTACCGCCAAGCTGGCCTCAGAAGCGCCTCTTGGAACGTTGCGAGTTGTCTCGCCCTTTAGCGCAAAGCTCCGTGCAAATGACCCTGGATCACATGATCCGCACTACAAGTCACAACTGCCCATAGCTATGCAAACCTGACAAAAACATATTCACCCCTAAAAAAGCAAACAGCGTAACCAGTAAGCCAATCAACGCCCACCAAGCCGCCAAAGCGCCACGCCAACCTTTAATCAAACGCACGTGCAGCCAGGCCGCATAATTTAACCAAACAATCAATGCCCAAGTTTCTTTAGGATCCCAGCTCCAATATCCCCCCCATGCATCTGCCGCCCATAGTGCACCAAGAATGGTTGCAATGGTAAAAAAAGCAAAACCCACTGCAATCGATTTATACATCAGATCATCTAACACCACTAAAGCTGGCAAGCGATCAGCCCAGATCCCATAATGTTTAAGCAACGCCGCAACAGCAACCATCGCGGCTAATGAAAAACCGGCATAACCGATGAAATTCGCTGGCACATGAATTTTCATCCACCAACTTTGTAACGGAGCCACCAGAGGCTGAATTTGTTGCGCCTCGCGCGCAACCGCGTACCACATTAGAAAACCCACTGCCGAGCTAATCACAAGCAGCACAAAAGCGCCTAATGCACGCGTTTGGTAATGCATTTCATAGTACAAGTAAAAAAGTGCGGTCAATAGGCAAAACAATACAAAAACTTCGTAGAGGTTTGAAATGGGGATATGCCCAATATCTGCACCAATCAAATAAGACTCATACCAACGCACCATCATGCCGACAAAGCCTAATAACACCGCCGCCCAGCACAGCCATGAACCCAGTCTAGCGGCAACGGCTGAGCGCGCAAGCAAGCCCCCCCAGTAGAATATCGTTGCCAGTAGAAAAAGCGTGCTCATCCACAAAATCGCAGATTGACTGGATAAGAAATATTTTAAGAAAAGAACTTGCTCGGCACGCGCAAGCTCACCATGATAGAAAGAAATGGCCGTGCAGGATAAAAGTGCAATCAGTGCAATCAACGCGCGCACAGGCTTCCAATACCACCCCAATACGCCAAAAACTGGCACAGCTCCAATCAAAATAGCTCGATCATAGTAGTCCATATGCTGACCATAATGCATCAACGCAAAAATTGCGCCGGCAAACAAAGATCCCATATACAGCCAATCAACCCATGTGAGCCGATTGAGACGCGTTTGAACCGGCAAAGGGCCCGCCTGAGGTCTGGTCAAGCGAGTGTCGAGGGACGGTTTGGTGGAAGGTAAATGTTCCATAGTTTTACGTCAAAGAGTATCCATTATATGATTAAGAGTGATGCCAACTTGATCACGCAGTTGAGTGAATTCGTTTTCAAAATCGAGCGTTCTACGAGCGGCGGACATAGCCATTAATACATTTGTAGCAGCGCCATTTTCACGCTCTTTTAGCCAAAGCCATAAACGCCGTTCACGCAAATAGAACATTGCGAATACACCTAGCACGAGTAACAAGCTGCCGAAGTAAACAATTTTTTTACCTGGCGCACGCGTCACCTGAAAAACCGACGCTTTCACTTCATCAAATGAATCAAGTTGCAAAAGAAGAGGCGCATGGTAAAAGAAACTATCGGATAGCGCATTGATAGATGATTGCACAAAACGACCGTTAGCCTCACTCTCTACATTAGGGGCCATCCCAGACCGCTCGCGCACGATTTGCCAAAGATCCCAAACAGCCCCTTCCAACGTACGCAATAACAACTCTACAGCTTTAGCTTGCTCTGCTTTAGGCACAGAGGATTCAATAAACCTCGCTAACGCGGCAAACCCTCCTAGCGCATCTGAAGCGCCATTTGGCGCAACCTGAGCAGGGATATGATTTCCAGCGAAAAGCTCTAGTACATGCGTTGCGCTTTGCTCCAGTTGCGCTTGCAACGGCGTACCCGGCTTCGCTAAACGTATTGCAAAACGCTTAGCGGCCGCTGTGCGCAAACGCGGATTTTGTAAGGCTGCACGCAATTGTGTCCAGGTTTTGACCGTATGCTCCGCGTCGGCTGGAATGCGCAGATAGCGAAAAGGCTGTTGTGGACTCTCACGCATCCCAGCTAAAAACATCCACTCGCCCTCGATTTCAACAGGCAGCATGTAATGACTGAACTCACGTGCTTGGCCTGCGGCGTCCCTGATCTTATATTGCACAGAAGGGCCTATATTACGCAGTGTTTGCGGCTTGGAAGTTTTTGCGCCAGACCCGAGCCGCTCAGCAAAAACTTCTTTTAATGAACGACGTGTAACGCCACGTACGTCTGTTTTCCCATTAGCATCAGCGAGATTTTCAACATTAATCGCGCGAAAATCGGTCCACTCAATGGTTGCGCCCTCGCTCGCTAATGGCAATGAGCGATTAATTTGCCCTTTTAATGGAAAAGACCGCGCGTCTGAACCCGTCATCGGATAAGCCGTGAATTGCACATGTGATCCGCCATCTTCAAAACTGGATTGATAAACGGCAATACCACGATGAATAAAGGGTTTGTTTACTTCAATCTGAGTCGAAATACGCTGCTGGCTCAGAGTGTCCAGCACGACAATATCGCTGACAAAGCGTTTAGGCATCCCGGTTGAATAATATTCAACACTAAATTGATTCAGCTGGATGGTAAAGGGTAAATCTTGAATCAGCACACCATCCCCTTGATTCAGAATGGCGCTAGACACATGCTGACCTTCAGCCACCCACGCTTGACCGCGAAAACTTGGATTCGACACGCTTAGCCTATGTTTAGGCGCAATCTCAGCAAGTACTGCATTGCCTTGCAGCGGAGATTTGTCAAATAGCCACATTTGTAACCGCACCGGCAAATTACTATCGAGTAAGCCACCCAAGCAAATCACCACAATCGCCAGATGGGCAAAAATGTAGCCTAATTTGCTCAAGGTACCCCGCTTGGCGGCAATCAACAGCCCCGCGTCTTTGGGTTTTATTTGATAGCGATAGCCTTGCGCTTTAAGCAACACTTGCAGTCGTTCAACGGCTTCAGTCCGCGTATAAGCCGTTTTAAAATCAGCCCGATGTCCAAATGCACGTAAATTATTTTCATGTACGCGATCTTTCCAGTTACGCATCTCAGCGATCATGGACGGACCGTTGCGCCATAGACACAATGAAAGCGAGACGACGAGAAATAGAAGAATGGCGCTAAACCACCAAGAACTGTAGACATTGTAAATGCCTAGCGCATGAAAGATTTCCGCCCAAAACGGACCAAACTGCGCAACATAGTTGGGGTAAGGTTCTTGTTGTTTAAGTACCGTACCTATCACACTCGCCAGCGCGAGTACCACCAACAAGGCAATCGCGAAACGCATTGAACTCAGTAATTCAACTGCACTGCGCGCTAAAGAACGCTTTTTACTTTTTAGGTTATGCAACTCCAACTTCACAGACTGACCTCATTTTCTACGCATAAAGCTTTAACTTGCCTGTGCGCTGAATAAATAACTTCGCTTAATTTAATGTGCTTTTTGTGCATCACAATACAATTCGTTTGATTACCGGCACCATCAATCAGGATGGCTTCCGATGAATAAAGACAAACGAAAACGCGCCCGTTTTTGAGTTAAAATTACTAATCGCGCCCGTTTTCGAGATTTTGCGCCCGTTTTCGCTGGAAAAACACAAAACGCGCCCATTTCTGGGATTTCGCGCTCATTTCCGAGAACAACTCGATGAACTATTACGATAAATCAACCCAGCAACCAGCAGGCTATGCCTGGCTAGTCGAAACATATCAATTGGAAACCCGCCCCCATTGGTGTCAGTCCTTCATCAAAAATAATCTTAAGTCGCGCGAAACCACGCAATATAACAGCCATATACAGCAAAATTTTCGCAAAGACTCCGCGCCGCAGAACACTATTTTAGGCCATCTTGAGTTTGCTTTGCGATACGAAGGGATCAATCTTGAGATCTTGAGCCGCCTTTTTACCCAAGACGGCAAAGTGCAACTAGAAACCGCACTACAAAATTCACCTAAATCTCGCATTCTAAGACGACTCGGTTTTTTATATGAAGGGCTAACCGAGGTACGCTTGAGCGTGCCAGATATAGACAAAAAAAATACCTATATTAAACTAGCCGATGACAAATTTTATGTGACTCATAGCAAATCCACCCGCAGCGGACGATTCCGGATTGAGAATAACTTAATAAGCACTTTTAAGTTTTGTCCTGTTGTGCGACGCACGCCTATTATCCAAGCATTTTTAGAGCAAGATTTAGCTGGGGCCATCAACCATGCATTGGTGCGCTACAATCCGCATCGACTCGAACGGGCCGCCGCTTGGCTCTATTTGAAAGAGACCCAATATTCATTTGACATCGAGCGCGAAAAACCAAGTGGCAACAAAACTGAACGTTTCATGCAAGCATTGCGTGAAGCGAGCGACCCTCAACCTGTGACACAAGAACGTCTGTGCTTATTGCAAAATATTGTAGTTGATGCTCGTTTTCGAGAGATCAGCTATCGTAACCGCCAAAACTACGTCGGACGAGAACTCAATAATGGACTACATCGTGTCGACTTTCTGCCACCGCGTCCTGAAGATATTCATTCTCTCATGCGGGACTGGATCGATTGGACCAATCATTTAGCCGAAGAGGATAGCGTATCAGCACCTATTGCTGCTGCACTAGCCGCTTTCGCTTTTGTTTTTCTGCATCCATTTATGGATGGCAATGGCCGCATTCACCGCTTCCTCGTACATGAGGTACTAACACGCCGCGGCTTTACTCCACGGGGTTTTATTTTACCCGTATCAGCCGTGATGAAAGCTCGGCTTGATGAATATATCCATGCCTTGGAAGCATTCTCAAAACCATTGAAGCGCTTAACGGAATATTATCCAATCACGCCTAATATCCCAGCACGAGGAAACGACGCGCTATTGTATCGATATTTTGATGCAACCCCACAAGTTGAATTCTTATTGTTATGTTTAAAACAAGCTATCGAGAAAGATCTTGCGCAGGAACTGCAATTTTTACTTAAGCGCGATACGCTCTATGAAAAACTCAATGAAGAATTTGACTGGCCTGGAACAGCGCTGGATAAATTTATTATTTTTGTCCACCAAAATGGCGGGAAACTGTCAAAAGCCAAGCGCGATAAGTATTTTTCCTACCTAACAGATGCTGAAATCTCTAGCTTTGAGACAAACTATGAGGAAGTTTTCAAGACCGCGCATCCCAACGCTTAGCGTAGACCCGCAATATAATCCGCTAACGCTTTAATTTCTTTCTCGGATAAACGTTCTGCGATGGCCTGCATAGGGTCATTATTCACGCGCGCTCCCTGCTGAAAAGCCTGCAACTGCGCGATCGTGTAGTCTTGCCATTGGCCAGCTAGACGAGGATATTGCACGGGTATTCCGGCACCTGCTGGGCCATGGCATGCAGCACATGCTGGCACACCTCTTTCGGCGATTCCGCCACGCCAGATCTTTTGACCCAGCTCAGCCATTTCTTTATTGTGCGCAACCGCAAGCCTTTCTGGCAAAGCGGCAAAATAAGCGGAAACATCCCACATGTCTTGCTCAGATAATACTGAGGCAAAACTTGCCATAATCGGATTATTACGTTTGGGCGCTTTGGCGCTAGATTCGGCTTTGTAATCACCCAGCTGTTTATACAGATATTCAATGTGCTGACCCGCAAGGTTAGGCCCAAGGCCGGTTGCTCCGCTCCCCTCTGCGCTATGGCAAGAAATGCAGACTTGGTTTGCAATGGCCTTACCACGAGCAAGATCTGGCTTTACTGAGATACTTTGTGGATAGGCTACTGTAGAATAGATAGCTAGACTCACCCCGATCAGTTGCCAGAATTTATACGCTCGGCTCATAAAACCCCTTGTCTCATCTTGTGGTTGTCTTCCAAAGACTATCCAACAGCCTTTTTACTTAATTTTTGTATTATACAATAGTGCTTTTTCACAAGGTTCATGGACGGCCGCAATGCGTTATGCTGGTTTAATTAAACCGGCTATGCGACAGTGGTGGTCATACTTTGCGATTGCTTTCGAGATACGTTTATGTCCTTTTTGCTGCACCAGGCGCGCTTTCTGACTACGGTCAATCATTTACGCGATTTGCCAGCTTCGCCATTACCTGAGGTCGCTTTTGCGGGTCGTTCTAATGCGGGCAAATCAACTGCGATTAACGTACTTTGTAATCAAAAGCGCCTTGCTTTTGCAAGCAAAACACCAGGACGCACACAACATATTAATTATTTTTCGGTCGGCCCAATCCAACAACCTACTGGCCATTTGATCGATTTACCTGGCTACGGCTACGCTGAAGTCCCGTTTAGCGTACAGGTGCATTGGGAGCAATTGTTAGGCGGCTACCTCCAAACTCGTACTCAGTTATGCGGTTTAATTTTATTGATGGATTCGCGCCGCCCATGCACCGAACTTGATTGCCAGATGATCGAATGGTTTGCCTCAACTGGCAAGCCAATTCATGTGCTACTCACTAAGGCGGATAAGTTGACCCGGCAAGCCAGCCTGAACACGCTACGCACCGTGCAACAAAAACTCGCTCAATATGCAGTGACATTAGACGCGCCCAATCCATGCACCGTACAGCTCTTCTCCGCGTCAAAGCGGACCGGCCTTGAAGATGCGCACCGCGCGATTGAAGCATGGCTAAAGCCCAACGCCCATCCATAAAGAAATAATTTTGCAAATCGCTCACACAATTTATCCAACTTGGTTTATAGTTAACCTAATAAGGATATTTAGTGGGAGAGTGAAATGATAAGTGCCCCAGATTCGAACACACTTCAGAGATTTGCAATGACCAAGGCTTTATTTGATACTTTTAAATTTGTTAAACGCATGCAAGCAGCAGGCGTTCCTAGCGCTCAGGCCGAAGTTTTGTCAGAAGCTTTAGTCTCTAACTTGCAAGGATTGGCGACTAAAGAAGATTTGAACCATGCAATTGGCGATGTGCGTAAAGATATAGGCATTCTGCGCAAAGAGGTCGATTTTAAAATTGAACGCTCAACTTTTTCAGTCCGACAAGAAATGGCCGCTCACAAACTCTCTATTGTTAAATGGATGATTGGCCTGGCCATTGCCCAGATGGGGTTAATCATTGGCATATCCAATTTCTTTGCAATGAAACTAGCGGGTTAAGCGGGTTGCTGCGAATCTATGAATCATAAATGGGAAAAAAAATCCGCCGTCAAAGCGGCGGTGAAAAGCCTGGCTTTTACACAGCAGGCCCCCGCTCAGGGAGGAGAAGCGGGGAGCTTATGCACTAAAATACATAGCTCGATTCTGATCATATACTAACTCTCTGAAAAAGTTCAGAGTTTATCCTCCAATTTATCTTATGAGTACTTACCCTATTTATCGCTCACGCCGGATGCGCGCTAACGAATTTTCTCGCCGCTTATTACGTGAACATGTACTAACCACTAATGATCTGATTTATCCGGTTTTTATTATTGAAGGTCATCAAGTGCGGCAACCGGTATCGTCAATGCCAGGGGTTGAACGGCTATCGCTTGATTTATTGCTACCGGTTGCGCAGCAATGCGTCGAGTTGCGCATACCCGTGCTGGCGCTTTTTCCAATGATTGAGCCGTCTCTGAAAACGCCCGATGGCCTAGCTGCAACGCGGGCTGATGGCTTGATTCCACGAGCCGTGCGCGAGCTAAAACACCGTTTTCCAGAATTAGGCGTGATGACCGATGTTGCACTCGATACTTACACAAGCCATGGGCAGGATGGCACGATCGATGAAACAGGTGCTATTCTCAACGATGAAACCGTTGAAATTTTAGTCAAACAAGCCGCTGCGCACGCTGAAGCTGGCGCCGACATCATTGCGCCGTCGGATATGATGGACGGCCGAATTGGCGCCATTCGCAGCATGCTTGAGAGCAATGGATACCACCACACAAAAATTATGGCTTATGCCGCCAAATATGCTTCCGCCTTTTATGGCCCGTTCCGGGAAGCTGTAGGATCAGCGGTTCAGCTTGGTCAAAGCAACAAAATGACTTATCAAATGGATCCAGCCAATAGTGATGAAGCATTGCGTGAGGTCGCGATGGATATCGCAGAAGGCGCTGATATGGTGATGGTTAAGCCCGGTATGCCTTACCTCGATATTGTGCGGCTCGTAAAAGATGAGTTTCGATTCCCAACTTATGCTTACCAGGTAAGCGGTGAGTATGCGATGCTTAAAGCAGCCGCTCAAAACGGTTGGCTCCAGCATGATCAGGTCATGCTGGAGTCGTTATTAGCTTTTAAACGGGCCGGAGCGGATGGCGTATTGACTTATTTTGCCTTAGATGCGGCAAGGTGTCTGCGCTCCATTGGCTAAAAATAAGCTTCTAGCGCTTTACTGAACCAGATAAATGGGTTCGATTTTTTCCAAAAAAAGGCCGGGTGATTGATATCCAATCATCCGTAATGCATTGATTTCATGCCCGCTTGCATCAAAAAATAGGATTGCAGGAGGTCCGTATAAACCAAACTGCTTAAGCAATGCGCGGTGCTCGCGGTTATTCTCCGTCACATCAACGCGTAACACATTAAAGCGCTTTAGTTGTGCCTGCACCCGGCTATCAGTTAAAGTATTTTCTTCCATTTCACGGCAACTGGCGCACCAGTCAGCATAAAATTCGAGCATACTTGGCCGCCCATTCGCTTTAATTTTATGCTGGAGTTCGCTATCTGATTGAATCAATGTAAAGTCTGCTGACCCAGGCTGTAGCGGGTGGCTGAGTGCTACGGTTGCGGATTGGCCAGCAGTTGGCATGCGAGTTGCACGCCACGTTATGCCTATATTTTGCCAACTCAACGCTGATGTTAACAATGGAAAAACTAGCCAGACCGCAACGGCGACGAGTAATAATCCAAACACCCGCTTAATCCCGTTCATCCAAGCGCCGGCACGAGGCAATATATTCCCCGCGCCAATACCAACCAGCAGCAATGGCACCCCCATACCCAGCGCCATTAAAAAAAGTGCGCTACCCCCTAATATTAGATTACCTGTATGAGCAATAAACGTCAGTACACCAAATAGCGGCGCCGTCATGCACGCACCAATAATCAGTGCTGATAAAGCACCCATCGTAAATACAGCAAGCCATTTACCGCCTTTTAATTTACGCCCTAATAACACATTATTGATGCGATTCTGCCAAAGCTGTGGTAGTTGCAATTCGTAATAACCGAATAAGGAAAGAGCAAAGGCAAATAATAATAGTGCAAAAACACCACGCACCCACGGGTTTTGTAGATCTGGGCCGAGACTATAGCCGGCCAAAGCGGCTAGCATACCCAAAGCCGTATAAACGAGCGCCATCCCAAACACATAGGTTACCGATAGCATCAAACTGCGCAAGCGCGTAAGCTGCGTTCCTTCACCCACAATCAGTGCCGATAGAATAGGAATCATCGGCAAGGAGCACGGAAATAGGCTCAATGCGCCCCCCAATCCAAAGAAAATAATCAACGTGGTGATGAAATCATGCCCGTCAAACACCGCTTCTGCATATTGAGAGCTGTAAAGATGAGCCAGAGAATCGGAGAGGTAGCGCATACTTAAACGCTCTCCAAGCGTACGTAGCCCTGCATTGGCTACTTTCGGATGAGCTTCTGCTTTTATCCTCTGTAATGCAACGCCTTTGATGAATATAAAATGCATCATCGGTGGATAACAGAGTCCCTGGTCTGCACAGCCCTGTGTGCGAACCGCAAGCTCAAAAGGGCCTTCGGCATGCGTCACAGGAAGGTAAATGACGACTTTGCTCCGGTAGGTTTCAATATTTTTTTGCAGCGTGCTATCGAATTTAATTTGGCCCGGCGGCAACACCGGCGCGCCTAGCGTGGCCCCCCCGCGCCCAACGCTAAACTCAAAATGCTCACGATACATGGAATAGCCATGCGCAATCGAGAAATGCAATTCAATGCCACCAGGTCGTTCTAGCACGCTCATTTGAAAAGCTGCTTTGGCATCAAGAAAAGCGCCATTGGCTGATACCAGTGCACTAGAAAACAGCGCCCACATCAGAAAGATGATCTTCCTGATCAACTGCAAACGCTGGATAGAATCACTCAACATAACAAATCTTTTCATGCTTTAGTGCACCACAAATAGAAAACCAGGCACTTGGCCTGGTCTTTATCTTGCTATGTATGACGCTTTTAAGCGCTTCTCTTTAGATGCTGGATTCCTGCTCTTCTACCACGTCAGTTGCCTGCAACGCATTGTTGAGCGGGCGATCAACCAATTCAACAAACGCCATAGGCGCATTATCGCCCTTCCGAAAACCGCATTTGAGAATGCGCAAATAACCGCCGGGTCGATTAGCATAACGAGGACCCAACACCTCAAATAATTTAATCACCGCAGCGCGATCACGCAGACGATTAAATGCCAAACGATGATTGGCAAGGGTTGGCGTTTTACCGGTTGTGAGCAATGGTTCGACCACTTTACGCAATGCTTTTGCTTTAGGCAAAGTGGTTTTAATAATTTCATGCTCAATCAACGAGACAGACATATTTTTCAGCATCGCCAAGCGATGGCTGCTGGTACGGTTCAGTTTGCGTAAACCATGACGATGACGCATATTGACATCCTTAAGTAAAAAGTTTTATTCCAGCTCTTTTTGATATCTAAGCAGATAACAGGCCGGTAGTTAAAGTTTAAATCCCACCATCAGAACTCATTAAAAACACGCCGCAAAGACTGAAATTCTTTACGGCGTGAGGGTGTTTATCTATCAAGATTGACGGGTGGCCAAGTTTCAAGTTTCATACCTAGCGCCAAGCCACGTGTGGCAAGCACCTCTTTGATCTCGTTGAGTGATTTTTTACCGAGGTTCGGTGTTTTCAGTAACTCATTCTCAGTACGCTGAATCAGATCGCCGATATAGTAAATATTTTCAGCTTTCAAACAATTCAAGGAGCGTACGGTCAACTCCAGATCTTCCACTGAACGCAGCAGAATCGGGTCAATTTGCGGTGCTCGTGAAGGAAGCTCGGCACTGACTTCAGAACCTTCTAGTGCAGCGAATACCGATAACTGATCAACTAAAATCCCTGCCGCCTGACGAATGGCCTCTTCCGGTGATAGCGCGCCATTTGTCTCGATGTTCATGACTAATTTATCGAGATCAGTACGCTGCTCAACGCGCGCGCTCTCCACTGTATAGCTCACTCGCCTAACTGGAGAAAATGAAGCGTCTAACACAATCCGACCGACCGATCGGGTCGCTTCTTCACCATAATGGCGAACGTTGCCAGGTACATAGCCGCGGCCTTTCTCAACCTTAATCTGAAGGTCAAGCTTGCCCCCTTTGGAGAGGTGCGCGATCACATATTCTGGATTAATCACCTCGCAGTCATGTGGCAGCTCAATATCGGCAGCGGTGACGATGCCTTCGCCTTCTTTACGCAATGAAACGGTGACTTCATCGCGGTTATGCAAGAGAAAGACAATCCCTTTTAAATTCAACAACAAATTGATTACATCTTCTTGCACGCCATCCATAGTCGAATATTCGTGCACGACCCCGCCAATCGCAACCTCAGTTGGTGCATAGCCAGTCATTGAGGACAACAACACGCGCCTTAGCGCATTGCCTAAAGTATGGCCATAGCCACGCTCAAAAGGTTCCATGACCACTTTTGCATGGTTGCCGCCCACCATCTCAACTGCAATTATCCTGGGCTTCAACAGATTGTTCTGCATAGGTTTTCCTTTTAATGCCCGCAGCTCATTATGTCTGTAGGGCTGACAGGTGATAACCTGAAAAACTCAGCCGCGGCGCTCCATCATCAAAGCGCAACGGCTTTGATTCAATTACCGTGAATACAATTCAACAATCAAACTTTCATTAATATCGCCTGCAATCTCACTACGCTCCGGCGCTTGCTTGAAAGTTCCTTCTAATTTATTCGCGTCGACTGTAACCCAGGCTGGAAAGCCAATTTGCCCAGCTAATCCTACCGCCTCTTGAATGCGAGTTTGCTGTTTTGCTTTTTCACGTACCGCGATGAGATCACCCGCTTTCACCTGCAAAGACGGAATGTTAGCAACCTGTCCATTCACCGTAATTGCGCAATGGCTTACCAACTGTCGTGCTTCGGCACGAGTTGAACCATAGCCCATCCGGTAAACAACGTTGTCCAGTCTAGATTCAAGTAATTGTAAAAGCAATTCGCCCGTATTACCTTTACGACGGTCTGCCTCAGTGAAATAACGGCGGAATTGACGCTCAAGCACCCCGTAAACACGTTTGACTTTTTGCTTTTCACGCAATTGATTACCGTAATCGGACGCACGGTTATTGCCAGAAGAAGCACGACCATGTTGACCGGGCTTGCTGTCGAGCTTGCATTTATCTGCAAGTGCGCGGCGTGTACTTTTTAGGAAAAGGTCAGTCCCTTCCCGGCGAGATAATTTAGCTTTAGGGCCTATATAGCGTGCCACTTTTCATTCCTTTTAAATAGATCACACGAATTGAATTCGCGTTAGTCTTGCCTAATGGCTAGACGGTGGGCTTATGGCGATGAACAAAAACTTCGATTTTTAAATCCGACGGCGCTTTGGTGGACGGCAACCATTATGTGGAATCGGCGTCACATCAGAAATTTCAGTGACTTTAATGCCAAGACCATGTAACGCTCGCACGGCTGATTCCCGCCCAGGACCTGGACCTTTAATTCTAACTTCGACCGTTTTCAAGCCATATTCAAGTGCTGTCCGGCCGGCTGATTCAGCCGCAATCTGAGCCGCATATGGGGTCGATTTACGCGAACCTTTAAACCCCTGACCACCTGCGGTTGCCCAAACAAAAGCATTACCTTGACGATCAGTGAAGACGATAATCGTGTTATTGAATGATGCATGAACATGCACCACGCCTTCTGTAATATTTCTTTTAACTTTTTTGCGAGCACGTTGTGTCGCAGCGTTATTTGAAGCCTTAGCCATTTCCTGTCCTGTACTTAACTATCTAAGCTTATTTCTTGAGAGAAGCCGCAGCGCGCCTTGGACCTTTGCGAGTACGCGCATTTGTCCGAGTCCGCTGGCCTCTGACGGGCAATCCCTTGCGATGCCGCACTCCACGGTAGCAACCAATGTCCGTCAAAAGCTTAATGCTCATTGACACTTCACGGCGCAAATCACCTTCAACTTTAAATCTACCGACTTGCTCACGCAATTTCTCAAGATCTTCATCGTCAAGATCTTTAACTTTTTTTGTAATTGGTACGCCAGACTCCTGACAAATCGTCAGTGCACGTGTACGGCCAATGCCGTAGATAGCGGTCAGTCCAATTACGATATGCTGATGATTCGGGATATTTACCCCAGCAATACGAGCCATTGTTATTCCTTATCAACCTTGACGTTGCTTGTGGCGCTGATCGGAGCTGCAAATCACACGCACAACGCCTTTGCGTCTGACAATTTTACAATTACGACAAATACATTTAACTGATGCCATGACTTTCATATAAGACCTTTTTAATCATTTCGCCCGGAATATAATCCGCGCACGAGACAAATCATAAGGGGTTAATTCCACCGTCACTTTGTCACCTGGCAAAATCCGAATATAATGCATCCGCATTTTGCCAGAAATATGTCCCAATACGATAGGACCATTTTCCAATTTGACCCGGAAAGTAGCATTAGGAAGGTTTTCAAGCACTTCCCCTTGCATTTGAATTACATCATCTTTCGCCATAAACCCCTAACTCAGAAATCTCTTTTAGATCCTTATTTTAACGGATCGGGAGACTGCCGCCCTTAAAATTGGCTTTACGAAGCAAAGACTCGTATTGTTGCGACATCAAATACGATCGAACTTGCTCCATAAAATCCATTGTCACCACAACAATAATGAGTAATGACGTTCCGCCAAAATAAAACGGCACATTCCAGCGCAATACTAAAAACTCAGGTAGTAAGCACACGAATACAATATAAACAGCACCAGCCAATGTCAGACGCGTCAGAATTTTATCAATATAACGCGCGGTTTGATCACCTGGTCGAATACCTGGCACAAAAGCACCGCTTTTCTTTAAGTTATCCGCCGTTTCTTTACTATTAAATACTAACGCAGTATAAAAGAAGCAAAAGAAAACAATCGCCAATGCATAAAGCGTCACATAAACCGGCTGTCCTGGCGCTAACATAGCAGCCACATCGTGTAGCCAACGCAGCGTTGAATCCGCACCAGAACTAAACCAACCTGCAATAGTTGCTGGAAATAAAATGATCGACGACGCAAAAATCGGTGGAATCACGCCAGCCATATTCAACTTGAGAGGCAAGTGTGAAGCTTGTCCGCCATAAAGCTTATTCCCAACTTGGCGTTTAGCGTAATTGACCAAAATTTTGCGCTGGCCTCGCTCAACAAATACTACGAAATACGTTACCGCAGCAATCAGCGCAATCACGATCAAAGCCGAAATAATGCTCATCGCGTTCGTGCGGACTAATTCAAAGAGGCCACCAATTGCATTCGGTAGACCAGCAGCAATCCCAGCGAAAATGATAATTGAAATTCCATTACCCAAACCCCGCTCGGTAATTTGCTCGCCCAGCCACATCAAGAACATCGTACCCGTGACCAACGTCACTACCGTAGTCAGGCGGAACATAAAGCTTGGATCAAGCACAAGGCCGACTTGGCTTTCTAGCGCAAGCGCGATGCTAAAGGCCTGAAATGTAGCGAGGAACACCGTAAAATACCGTGTGTACTGAGTAATTTTACGTTGACCAGCTTGCCCTTCTTTTTTAAGCGCTTCGAGTTGTGGCGAGATAATCGTCAGCAACTGCATGATAATCGAAGCCGAAATATACGGCATAATCCCCAGCGCAAATATGGTAAAGCGCGACAAAGCACCGCCTGAGAACATATTAAACATGCCCAGAATCCCGCCTTGTTGGCTCTGAAAAAGCTTAGCCAACTGATCAGGATCTATGCCAGGCACAGGGATATGCGCGCCAATCCGATAAACTACCAATGCTAACAGCAAAAATAGGGCGCGCTTAAATAAGTCGCCATATTTCGCCGTTGGTTTACCGTTTTTCGCAAGATTTGGGCGCTTAGCCAAAAAACTTCTCCGATGCTACTAATTGATTCATTAATTGCTGTCTATTTAGACCACCGAACCATGCGCTGCTTCTATCGCGCGCCGTGCGCCGACGGTTGCCGCGATTCCCTCTAAAGCCACTTTACGCGTCAATTCACCTGACGCGATGACCTTAACCCGAGACACCAACTCACCGATCAAGCCTGCTTGCTTCAAGACCAATAAATCAATTTCATCGACCGGCAGCTTTTGCAAATCAGAAAGCGTAATTTGACCGCACAGCTTCTTTGTCAGCGACTTAAAACCACGCTTTGGCAACCGCCGCTGCAATGGCATTTGTCCACCTTCAAAGCCAACTTTATGAAAACCGCCAGCACGTGATTTCTGCCCTTTATGACCCCGGCCGGCCGTTTTGCCTATGCCAGAACCCATGCCGCGGCCCACACGCCGCTTCGCGTGCTTGGCGCCAGCAGCAGGTTTAAGTTGATTCAATTCCATTAGAACTCCTTGGACCTTCGCTTAATTCACGACTTTAACAAGGTAAGATACCTTGTTAATCATGCCGCGTACCGCGGGGGTATCTTGTAACTCACTAATTGAGTTAACACGCTTCAGACCTAACCCCCGAATCGTCGCACGGTGTGACTCACGTGTACCGATCAGGCTCTTGATAAGCTGAATTTTGACAGTTTGATTTGACATTTTGGTACGATCTCTGCAGGTCTTTTAATTCAAAATTTGCTCAACCGTCTTACCACGCTTGGCAGCAATATCCGCCGGCGTAGACTGCTTACGCAAACCATCGAGCGCTGCTCGCACAACGTTGTACGAATTGGTTGAGCCGTAAATTTTAGCCATTACATTACGCACGCCAATCACATGAAACACTGCGCGCATTGGACCACCACTTTTAATTCCCGTACCTTCTTTAGCAGGGGCCATCAAAATGGTCGTGGCGCCATGTTTCCCAGGCACTTCATGCTGCAACGTTCCATTATGCAACTGAACTTTAAACATGTTGCGACGAGCTTGCTCCATGGCTTTTTGGACCGCGACCGGCACTTCTTTTGCCTTGCCCTTGCCCATGCCAATGCGCCCATCGCCATCGCCAACCACTGTTAGAACAGCAAAGCCTAAAATACGACCGCCTTTAACGACTTTAGTGACACGTTTGACGGAGACCATCTTTTCGCGAAGGCCATCGTCTCGTTCTTCAAGCTGAGCTTTCGCTTGCATTTTTGCCATGACGAATTTTTTCCTTAAAACTTGAGGCCAGCTTCGCGCGCCGCTTCCGCAAGCGCTTTAACACGGCCGTGGTAGCGAAAACCTGAACGATCAAAGGCAACGGTTTCAATACCAGCCACCTTCGCTTTTTGCGCAATCCGCTGTCCAATAATGGTAGCTGCAGCAATATTCGCGCCTTTCCCGCTTTTATCTGCAAGTTGCTGACGCACTTCTGCTTCAATCGTCGACGCACTCGCTAATATCTTGGCGCCGCACGGTGAAAATACTTGCGCATAAATATGCGTATTAGTACGATGCACAGCTAGCCGATGAACTTTTAATTCAGCGATTTTGCTCCGCGTCTGACAGGCACGGCGGAGACGAGATTGTTTTTTATCCATAACGAGCAACCTTATTTTTTCTTGGTTTCTTTGAGGATCACAACCTCATCGACATAACGCACGCCTTTACCTTTATAAGGCTCAGGTGGACGATAAGCACGCACCTCTGCAGCAACTTGCCCGACTTTTTGTTTATCGATTCCTTTAATCAGAATCTCAGTCTGAACTGGCGTTTCTACTGTAATGCCTGCTGGCATTTGGTGCACAACCGGATGCGAATAACCTACTGACAAATTCAATTTATCGCCTTGAGCTTGCGCACGGTAACCAACGCCGACCAAGGTGAGCTTACGCTCAAATCCCCGTGACACGCCCTGCACCATATTGGCCACAAGTGCACGCATCGTACCCGACATAGCATTCGCTTCACGGCTGTCATCAGCCGGCTCAAAAGTTACCACGCCATTAGCCTGATGAACTTTAACCAACTTATTCTCAGCTACTGACATTGAACCCAAAGGCCCTTTGACCGTGAGCATGCCACTATCTAGCGACAAATCTACGCCCGCTGGCAATTCAACGGGACTCTTACCTACTCGAGACATCCTTGTTTCTCCTTAGCGGCGGTCTCAAAAATTATGCGACGTAACAAAGAACTTCGCCGCCGACTCCAGCCGCACGCGCTTTACGATCCGTCATCACACCTTTAGGGGTGGAAACAATCGCTACGCCAAGGCCATTCATGACTTTGGGAATATCATGCCGCCCTTTATATACAGGACAACCTGGACGCGAAACACGCTCTATACGCTCAATCACAGGGCGACCAGCATAATACTTCAGCCCAAGATTTAGCTCTGCTTTAGCGCCTTCCGATTTAACTGAAAAATCTTCAATATAACCTTCGTCCCGCAATACCTGCGCAATCGCAACTTTGATTTTAGAAGACGGCATCGCAACAGATAATTTGTTGACCATCTGCGCATTGCGAACGCGAGTCAGCATATCGGCGATAGGATCACTCATGCTCATTTAGATTACTCCTCACCAGCTCGCTTTTATCAGACCTGGAATTTCGCCACGAAAGGCAATTTCACGAATCTTGCCACGGGCAAGACCAAATTTCCTAAAAGTGCCACGCGGGCGACCAGTCAAGGCGCAACGATTACGCTTACGAGTTGGATTCGCATTACGCGGCAATTGCTGCAACTGCAAGCGCGCTTCATAACGATCTTCATCTGATCTTTTTGAATCATCGATGATCGCTTTTAAAGCCGCCCGCTTAGGAGCGTATTTTTGCGCTAGATGCGCACGTTTTTTCTCGCGTTCAATTAACGATAACTTAGCCACGGAAACCTCAGTTTTTGAACGGAAATTTAAAGCAAGCAAGCAACGCTTTTGCTTCTTCATCGGTTTTTGCAGTGGTGTTAATACTAATATTTAACCCACGCAATGCATCTACTTTGTCGTATTCAATTTCAGGAAACATAATTTGCTCCTTGACTCCGAGGTTGTAATTGCCACGACCGTCAAACGCACGACCCGATACGCCGCGAAAATCTCGTACACGAGGTAACGCTAGATTCACTAAACGATCTAAAAACTCGAACATCATGCGGCCACGCAACGTAACCATCACACCCACTGGATAACCTTCGCGAATCTTGAAGCCGGCAATTGCCTTACGCGCCAAAGTAATAACCGGTTTCTGGCCAGCAATTTTAGTCAAATCGCCAACCGCGTGTTCGATCACTTTTTTATCAGCCACCGCTTCACCTACACCCATATTCAAGGTGATCTTAGTGAAACGAGGCACTTCCATCACAGACTTGTAACCGAATTGTTTGATTAATTCGGGAACCGCTTCCTGCTTATAAAATTCCTGCAAACGAGCCATTTATTTAATCACTCCGTCAAGCGCTAAGTACCGCACCGGTCGTTTTCAGAACGCGAACTTTCTCGCCATTCTCAACCTTGATACTAACCCGCGATGGTTTTCCATTCGCGTCAAGCAAAGCCAGATTTGATCTGTGGATAGGCATTGTTTTGCTTTCCATGCCGCCAGCCGTTCCTTTCATTGGATTAGGCTTAACGTGCTTAGTTACCAAATTCAAACCTTCAACCGTGATCTTCTCGCCCGCAACCACAAGCACCACGCCACGCTTGCCTTTATCTTTACCAGTGATGGCAATTACTTCATCACCTGTGCGAATCTTCTTCATTTTGCGTACCCCTTACAGCACTTCTGGAGCGAGTGAAACAATCTTCATGAAACGCTCACGCAATTCACGCGTAACCGGCCCAAAAATGCGAGTACCAATTGGCTCATTTTTATTGTTGAGCAATACCACAGCATTGCCATCAAATTTAATCAACGAACCATCCGGACGACGCATACCTTTTGCAGTACGCACGACCACGGCGTTAAAGATCTCGCCTTTTTTCACGCGCCCACGTGGCATTGCTTCTTTGACCGTCACTTTAATGATGTCACCAATATTTGCATAACGACGCTTTGAACCGCCCAGCACCTTAATGCACAAAACTTCCCGCGCGCCTGTGTTATCCGCGCTTTGAAGCCGAGTTTCGTTCTGAATCATAATTTCTCTTTCCCAACTTAATCCGGTTACGCTATTCGTTAGCAAAAACTTTAACGCCTTCCGGTCAGTTTTGGTCCCGCCGACCCTAGGCCACTTGGGTTAAGAATAAGGACAAAATGTCCGTTAAAAAGAAGAACGGAGAATTATAGCAAAAAATCTAAAAATTGCAATCTATTCATCGCTATTTTTAGCTTTATTCACTTAAATAACCCGCACTGCCTCCATTAAGCGTGATACTACCCAAGCTTTTGTCTTTGAAAGCGGACGGGTCTCTTGAATTTCAACCAGATCGCCTTCGTTGTAAGTATTAGCCGCATCATGCGCATGATATTTCTTCGAACGCACAACAAATTTACCATAAAGCGGATGCTTGACGCGGCGTTCGATGCGCACGGTCACGGTTTTATCCATTTTATTGCTAATTACCCTGCCGATCAGAGTTCGCTTGAGCGAAGTTTTAACATCGTTCATTTTTGGCTTGCCTTTTCGGTCAATATGGTACGCACACGTGCAATATCACGCCGCATTTTCTTTAATAAACTGCTGTTGCTTAATTGCTGGGTCGCTAACTGTAAGCGCACACTAAAAGACGCTTTTAGTAACTCAGTCAATTCTTTATGCAAGTCAGTCCGGTCTTTTACTCTCAATTCTGAGGCTTTCATTCATCTCTCCATCAAGCGCCAATCTGACGCGCGACAAATGCTGTTTTCATAGGCAATTTTGCCGCTGCTAGACGAAATGCAGCACGCGCCAACACTTCATCTACGCCATCCATCTCATACAGCATTTTGCCTGGCTGAATTTCAGCTACATAATATTCTGGATTCCCTTTACCATTCCCCATCCGAACTTCGGCTGGTTTTTGAGAAATAGGTTTATCTGGGAAAATACGAATCCAAATTCGGCCACCACGTTTAATATGACGTGTCATCGCGCGGCGCGCAGACTCAATTTGACGAGCGGTCAAACGGCCACGGCCAATCGCTTTTAAGCCAAACTCACCAAACGATACGGCATTACCGCGCGTCGCAACACCAGTATTGCGACCCTTTTGCTCTTTACGGTATTTTCTGCGTTTTGGTTGCAGCATGTCTATTCTCCAGTCTTAGCATCGCCATCAGGTTTGGCGGCTCCCGCACGCCGTGAACGTCCCCAACGCGAGCCCGGCTTATCGCCGCCCCCCTCATTGCGACCACGACGCTCGCCTCCAGGACGCGCACGACGTACGCGTTTTTCCTCAGGCGCTTCCTCAACTGCCGGCGCTTCGTGACGACCTAATATGTCGCCCTTATAAACCCATACCTTAATGCCAATAATGCCGTAAGTCGTTTGCGCTTCAGAGGTTGCGTAATCAATATCGGCGCGCAATGTATGCAATGGCACACGGCCCTCGCGATACCACTCTCTACGCGCAATTTCAATTCCGTTAAGCCGGCCCGAGCTCATGATTTTGATGCCTTGCGCACCAAGACGCATCGCATTTTGCATTGCGCGCTTCATCGCGCGGCGGAACATAATCCGGCGCTCAAGCTGTTGCGAGATCGAATCCGCAATGAGCTGCGCATCAATTTCTGGCTTGCGAATTTCTTCGATATTGACATGCACCGGCACTCCCATGCGGCGTTGCAATTCGGCTTTCAAGAGCTCAATATCCTCACCCTTTTTACCGATCACAATACCTGGACGCGAGCTATGAATGGTAATCCGCGCGTTTTTCGCAGGCCGCTCAATGATCACTTTGCCGACAGACGCATTCTTGAGTTTTTTCTTCAAATACTCGCGAACACTAATGTCTTCTTTCAACATATTTGCAAATTGAGAATTATTCGCGTACCAACGCGAAACCCAATTGCGACGTACGGCCAGCCGAAAGCCGGTCGGATGTATTTTTTGTCCCATCGTGTGTGGCCCTTTAATTTCCAACCGTCACGGTGATGTGACAGGATTGCTTTTCGAGCGGATTACTACGGCCTTTGGCGCGCGCAATAATACGTTTTAACGAAGTCCCTTTATCGACGCAAATACTAACCACCCTAAGTTCGTCAATATCCGCGCCATCATTATGCTCTGCGTTCGCGATTGCGGATTGAACGACTTTTTTAATAATCCCCGCAGGTTTTTGCCGCGGCGAAAAAGTCAATAAATCCAATGCTCTGCTAACTGCTAGGCCACGAATCTGATCCGCAACCAGGCGAGTTTTTTGCGCCGAAATCCGGGCGCCACGGTGAATTGCTTTGGCTACCATTTGCTTGCCCCTTATCTCTTAGCCTTTTTATCGGCTGCATGACCTTTGAATGTGCGAGTCAAGACAAATTCACCGAACTTATGGCCGACCATGTTTTCCGAAATATAAATCGGGACATGTTGGCGGCCGTTATGCACCGCAAAAGTGAAGCCAATAGCCTCTGGCAGAATTGTCGACCGGCGTGACCAAATTTTGATCGGTTTGCGGTCGCGCGTAGCGATAGCCGCCTGAACTTTTCGCCGCACATAGGCCTCACAATACGGGCCTTTTTTGATAGAACGTGCCATTTATCTACACTCTCTTAACGTTTATTGCGACGCTGCACGATCATTTTGGTCGTGCGCTTATTGCGACGAGTCCGATAACCCTTAGTTGGGACACCTGTTGGACTCACTGGATGACGGCCAGCAGCAGTTTTGCCCTCGCCCCCACCATGCGGGTGATCTACCGGGTTCATTGCCACACCACGCACGGTCGGACGAATGCCTAGCCAACGGGCTGCACCTGCCTTACCAATTTTACGCAGACCATGTTCTTCATTGCCCACCTCACCGACTGTCGCACGGCACTCGATATGCACACGGCGAATCTCGCCAGAGCGCAAACGAAGCTGTGCGTAGCTACCTTCACGCGCCAACAACATCGCTGAAGCACCGGCTGAACGAGCCATCTGCGCACCTTTTCCTGGCTGCAGCTCGATACAATGAATCGTCGTCCCGACCGGAATATTACGAATGGGCAACGTATTGCCTGCGCGAATCGGCGCTTGCGCCCCCGATACGAGCTGATGACCTACCGCCAGACCTTTCGGCGCAATAATGTAACAGCGCTCACCATCTGCATAGCACAATAACGCAATATGCGCACTACGATTCGGGTCGTATTCCAAGTGTTCAACTTTCGCTGGCACATCATCTTTATTACGACGGAAATCCACTAACCGATAGTGCTGCTTGTGGCCACCACCGCGATGACGCGTAGTGATATGACCGTTATGATTACGGCCCGCAGTATTACTTTGTTTTTCTAAAAGTGGCGCATGAGGTTTGCCTTTATGCAGATCCTTGCTCACCACCTTAATCATTCCCCGGCGACCCGGGGAAGTCGGTTTGACTTTAACGAGTGCCATGATTATCTGGCCTCCGCTTCAAAATTAATTTCATGCCCTGATTTCAAGCACACATAGGCTTTCTTCACATTCTTACGGCGCCCGCTGATGCGGCCAGAACGTTTAGCCTTGCCCTTTTGATTCAGAATCTGCACAGAATCCACTTCAACCTTAAACATCAATTCAACAGCATCCTTAACTTCTTGCTTAGTCGAATCAGGCATCACGGCAAACACGTTCTGATTGTTCTTGTCAGCAACTTGCGTCGCTTTTTCGGAAACCCAAGGCTCAATCAAGATTTTTAGTAACCGATGGTCATTTTTACGAGCGTCGATCATGACAACAACTCCTCAATCTGGGCGAGCCCGGCTTTTGTAACCAAGATTTTCTTGAAATGGATCAGTGATAATGGATCAGCATAGCGCGGCTCGACAATTGCTACATGAGGCAAATTACGCGATGCGAGATAAAGATTTTCATCCACATTATCTGTAATCACCAACACTGACTCAAGACCCATCGACTGAAATTTACGGGCCAGCAATTTTGTTTTTGGCGCTTCGAGCGTAATCTCTTCGACTAACGAGAGCCGACCTTCACGGACCAACTGAGAAAAAATTGAGCATAACCCAGCACGAAACATCTTTTTATTGACTTTATGCGAGAAGTTTTCTTCTGGCGAATTAGGGAAAATGCGACCACCCCCTCGCCATAACGGACTTGAAGTCATCCCTGCACGAGCCCGGCCGGTGCCTTTTTGGCGCCACGGCTTTCTAGTTGAATGCTTAACTTGCTCGCGATCTTTTTGCGCCCGATTGCCACTGCGCGCATTGGCTTGATACGCTACGACGACCTGATGAATCAAGGCCTCATTGTAAGCGCGACCAAACACTGAATCAGATGCATTGACGCCAGTTGCGTCCTGCCCCGTTTCATTCAGGAGCTTAATTTCCATTATTTTGCTCCTTTTTTGGCCGGCGTTTTAACCGCTGGCGTGATCGATACGAATCCGTCTTTAGGGCCTGGAATCGCTCCATTCACAAACAACAATTGACGCTCCACATCAATCCGCACAATCTCTAGATTCTGCGTGGTGACCCTGCGGTCCCCCATATGTCCCGTCATGCGCTTACCCGGAAAGACGCGCCCTGGATCTTGCGCCATCCCAATTGAACCCGGCACATTATGCGAACGGGAATTACCGTGCGACGCCCGACCCGAGCTAAAATTGTAACGTTTGATCGTACCTGCATAGCCCTTACCAATCGAGCGCCCGCAAACGTCAATCTTTTGTCCGACTTCAAATAACTCAGTACCGAGTACTTTGCCAATAGACAAAGCGCCGACTTGAGTTTCATCCGCACGAAATTCTCTAAGGAACTGACCTGCTTCGACACCTGCTTTCGCAAAATGTCCTTGCAAAGGCTTAGTCACGCGAGTAGCGCGCCGCGCGCCAAAGGCAAGTTGCACGGCGGCATAACCGTCAGACGCGACGGTCTTGATCTGTGTCACACGATTGCTTGATACGTTTACCACTGTAACCGGAATTGAAACGCCTTCCGGTGTAAAGATACGCGTCATTGCAACCTTGCGACCCAAAAGTCCAAGGCTCATTATTTTCTCCATTCCCAGCTACGATTGGCCGGGATTAAATCACTAGATAATTAAACCGATGTTCGCTGTGCCATAAACCCATCACAGCGAACTAAATATTACGCAAAAGCGCGAAAAGCCCTCAATTATAACCGGACCTTTTACTTCCCGCAATAAAGATTGCCTTGTTTACTACACTTCAATCTCGACATTCACCCCTGCCGCTAGATCAAGCCTCTTTAAAGCATCAACTGTTTTATCAGACGGATCAATAATGTCAATCAGGCGCCGATGGGTACGAATTTCTAACTGATCGCGCGCAGTTTTGTTGACATGAGGCGAACTCAAAATATCAAAACTCTCAATCGAAGTCGGCAATGGTACTGGCCCACATACAATCGCGCCCGTTTGTTTCGCGGTATCCACAATCTCAGCCGATGCCACGTCAATTAGCCGGCTATCAACCGCTTTTAGACGAATACGGATCTTCTGTTTTTTTGACATTTACTTTCCTTTAAAGAGCGAGGCAGCTCACGCCGCCGGATTAAATTACTTACCTTTGGCACTTATCACAGCTTCCGCAACATTGCGCGGAGCATCAGCATAGTGCTTAAATTCCATCGTATAGGTTGCACGGCCTTGTGTGAGCGAACGCAGCGAATTGGAATAGGCAAACATTTCCGCAAGCGGAACTTCGGCCCGCACCTGCTTACCCCCACCGACCATATCTTCCATGCCCTGGACAATCCCACGGCGCGACGACAGATCGCCAATCACATTACCCATAAACTCTTCTGGAGTTTCGACTTCAACTGCCATCATTGGTTCAAGCAGAACTGGGCTAGCGCGTCGCATCCCTTCTTTGAAGGCCATTGAACCGGCCATCTTGAAGGCATTTTCGTTCGAATCCACATCATGGTAAGAACCAAAAAACAATGTGACTTTAATATCCACGACTGGATAACCCGCCAACACGCCGGCCTTAAGGGTTTCTTGAATGCCTTTGTCTACCGCAGGAATATACTCGCGCGGCACGACCCCACCTTTAATGGCATCGACAAATTCATAGCCCTTGCCCTGCTCTTGGGGCTCAAGCTTCAGCACCACATGACCGTATTGACCACGGCCACCGGACTGTTTAACAAACTTACCCTCAACTTCGTTACAGGTAGCGCGAATCGTCTCCCGATAAGCCACTTGTGGCTTACCAACGGTCGTCGCTACGTCAAATTCACGGAGCATCCGATCAACCAAAATCTCCAAATGCAACTCGCCCATGCCCGAGATGATCGTTTCCCCATACTCGTCATCGGTCTGCACTCGGAACGATGGATCTTCCTGCGCCAAACGGTTCAGCGCAAACCCCATTTTTTCTTGGTCAGCCTTAAACTTAGGTTCCACCGCCTGCGAAATAACAGGCTCGGGGAATTCCATGCGCTCAAGCAGAATAATCTGGTTCGGGTCACACAATGTATCGCCCGTGGTCGCCTCTTTCAAACCCACCGCTGCCGCAATATCGCCAGCACGTACTTCCTTAATTTCTGCGCGCTGGTTTGCATGCATTTGCAAAATACGGCCAAGGCGCTCTTTCTTGCCTTTTACCGGGTTGTAAATCGTATCGCCCGAATTTACCACCCCAGAATAGACACGGAAGAAAATCAACTGACCGACAAACGGATCCGTCATGATCTTAAAGGCCAGCGCGGAGAATTTTTCATCATCCGCAGCACGACGCTCAGTAACTCCACCGTTTTCAAGTTCACCCTGAACTGGCGGAATATCGACTGGCGATGGCATATAATCAATTACAGCATCCAACATCGCCTGCACGCCCTTATTTTTAAAGGCCGTACCGCACAACATTGGGACAATCTCACCTGCAATCGTGCGCGCGCGCAGCGCATCCATGATTTCTTTTTCGCTTAGCGTCTCGCCATTGAGGTATTTATCCATCAATGCCTCAGATGACTCGGCTACCGCTTCGACCATCTTTTCGCGCCACTCCTGAGCAACGTCAGCGAGCTCCGCAGGAATCTCTTGGTATTCAAATTTAATACCCTGACTCGCCTCATCCCAGACGACTGCCTTCATTTTAACGAGGTCAATCACCCCTTTGAAGTTTTCTTCCGCCCCAATCGGCACCTGGATTGGAATCGGGTTCGCTTTCAGACGCGCACGCATTTGATCGTACACTTTAAAGAAATTAGCGCCGGTACGATCCATCTTATTGACGAACGCAAGTCGCGGCACGCCATATTTATTGGCTTGCCGCCACACCGTCTCAGACTGAGGCTGAACGCCACCCACTGCGCAATACACCATGCATGCGCCATCTAACACGCGCATTGAACGCTCAACTTCAATCGTAAAGTCGACGTGTCCTGGCGTATCGATGATATTAATGCGGTGCTCGGGGTAATTACCCGCCATGCCCTTCCAGAAGGCCGTGGTTGCCGCTGATGTAATCGTGATGCCGCGCTCTTGCTCTTGCTCCATCCAATCCATCGTTGCAGCACCATCGTGCACTTCACCGATTTTATGGTTAACGCCCGTGTAAAACAGAATGCGCTCAGTCGTCGTTGTTTTACCGGCATCAATGTGAGCGCTAATGCCAATATTGCGATAGCGCTCGATAGGTGTCTTGCGAGCCACTTTAAACCTCTGTCTTAATGAGCCACTGGAGAAGCATGCAGCTTGTGAATTGATATTTAGATTAAACCGCGGTTAAACGGTTTAGCTATACTTAAAAACGGAAATGCGAAAATGCTTTATTGGCCTCTGCCATGCGGTGCACTTCATCGCGCTTTTTCATTGCGCCACCACGGCCCTCGAAAGCCTCGAGTAATTCAGCAGCCAAACGTAACGCCATAGATTTTTCGCTGCGCTTTTTCGCCGCTTCGCACAACCAACGCATGGCTAGCGCCGCGCGACGTGCTGGCCGCACCTCAACGGGTACTTGATAGTTTGCACCGCCTACGCGACGCCCTTTAACCTCAACCACTGGTTTAACGTTATTCAACGCACCGTTAAATAACTCCAAAGGCTCTTTGCCGTTTTTGTCTTGAACATGCTTGAAAGCACCATAGACAATGCGCTCGGCAACAGATTTCTTGCCAGATAACATCAGCACATTCATGAATTTTGCGACTTCTACATTACCAAATTTAGGATCTGGCAGTATTTCCCGTTTGGGGACTTCGCGACGACGTGGCATCTCTTTTCCTTTACTGTTTCAGCTGGGGACAAATCCCCTCGGCCACCAACTACGCTAATTAAAAATATTTTTCCTAAATAACGTCGAGTGACCGCTTACTCGATAGTCACCACTTATTTGATGCTACCGCTCTCAAAACCATTCACCACCCCAACAATGCTGGAGCGGCTTTCAATTACGCTTTTTTCGCGCGCTTCGCACCGTATTTCGAGCGTGCTTGCTTACGATCTTTCACGCCTTGCGTATCAAGTGAACCACGCACAATGTGATAGCGCACACCAGGCAAATCCTTAACCCGGCCACCGCGAATCAGCACCACCGAGTGCTCTTGCAGATTATGGCCTTCACCACCGATATAAGGAATCACCTCAAAGCCGTTAGTTAAACGCACTTTGGCTACTTTACGCAGCGCTGAATTTGGTTTCTTAGGCGTTGTAGTGTACACCCGAGTGCACACACCGCGCCGCTGTGGGCTGTCCTCTAAAGCCGGACTCTTGCTCTTCAATTGAGCCGAGACACGCCCTTTACGAACCAGCTGATTAATAGTTGGCATTATTTAATCCTGCAAAAAATGATCCGGGCTCAATGAACAAAGCAGGCAAATGGCCTCCAAAACCGGAACCCCGTATAATAAAGCCTAAGTTTAGGTATAGTCAATAGAGAATATAGCGAAGTTCCGTAGAAATCAGTATCGATGTGCTAGCGCAATCGAGGCAGACTCAATCCGTTGCATCGATATTGCTGATCAGTTCCAACACCGTTGAATACTCCTTTTAGTTCCCATTTAATTTTCACTCGCAACGACTTCCAGTAACTGCGTGCCGAAGCGTTCCAGTTTAAGAGCGCCGACGCCCGATACTGTGCGTAGCTCACTCATTGTCGAAGGAGCAAGTTGGGCGACTTCAGCTAAGGTGCTATCGTGGAAAATAATGTAAGCTGGCACGCCTTCGCTTTTGGCCGTTTTGCTGCGCCAAGTACGCAACCTTTCCCAACATTCACGTGCAGAGACGGATAATTCTTTGACTAAGTTTGCCCGCTGTTTAACCGGAGCATTAAGTGTGCGGGCTGACTTGATTTCACGGCGCAGCGTAACTTTTTGCTCGCCTTTGAGCACGGCGCGGCTAGCTGTGGTTAAAGTAAGTGCGCCGTGCAGGTTATGGTCAACGGTTAACAAGCCATAAGCGATGAGTTGGCGAAAAATGGTGCGCCATTGAGTTTCTGTGAGCGTAGCGCCAATGCCGAAAGTTGAAAGCTGGTCGTGCCCACGTTGTTTAACACGTTCAGTCAGATTACCCCGCAAAATGTCGATCAGATGGCCCGCGCCAAAATAAAAACCGCTCATGCGCTCTACTCGGTAAACACAAGACAGCGCCATTTGCGCTTCGCGCGTGCCATCCCAAGTTGCGGGTGCCTCAAGACAGGTATCGCAATTGCCGCAAGGCTGGCTGGTTTCGCCAAAGTAAGCCAATAATTGTACGCGCCGGCAGCTCGCCGTTTCACATAACCCTAGCAAGGCATCCAGCTTGCTTGTGACCATCCGCTTATGGGCATCATCCGCTTCAGATTCTTCAATCATTTTACGTTGTTGCACTACATCGCCTAAACCATAGGCCATCCATGCATTTGCAGCGAGTCCATCACGCCCAGCCCGGCCGGTTTCCTGATAATACCCTTCGACACTCTTTGGTAAATCTAGATGGGCCACAAAGCGGACATCCGGTTTATCAATGCCCATCCCGAAAGCAATCGTAGCGACCATCACAACACCTTCTTCTTGCTGAAAAATTTGCTGATGCCGACGCCGCATGTCGGCTTCCATGCCAGCGTGGTAAGGCAATGCTCGCAGGCCTTGGCTTTGCAGCCACTGCGCCGTTTCATCGACCTTACGCCGGGATAGACAGTAAATAATGCCGGAGTCACAGCGCTTGCTACTACTTTTGCTACTTGGGTCTGACTCCATATGCTCTGCGCGGATAAAGTCAAGCAACTGGCTGCGGGCATTGTTCTTTTCGACAATTCGGTAATGAATATTAGGCCGGTCAAAACTCGAGATAAAGACACGCGCATTATCTAGCGCTAGGCGATGAATGATCTCGGCACGCGTGAGCTCATCGGCGGTGGCAGTCAGTGCCACCCGCGGCACGTTTGGAAAGCGTTCGTGTAAAACGCTAAGCTGGATGTATTCAGGACGAAAATCATGGCCCCACTGCGAAACACAATGCGCTTCGTCAATTGCAAACAGGCCGACTTGAATACTCTCGAGCAGATCAAGAAAACGGGGCATCATCAACCTTTCTGGCGCAACATAAAGCAGATCGATTTGACCTTTGCGTAGCGCGCGCTCGGTTGCCGCGGCCTCACTGCCCGACAGCGCAGAATTCAGATAGGCGGCGCGCACACCACATTCCGTCAGCGCCGCCACCTGATCTTGCATCAGCGCAATCAACGGCGAAACGACAATGCCTACCCCTAAGCCCGCCTCGCGTCGCACCAGAGATGGGATTTGATAGCATAGAGATTTGCCACCACCCGTTGGCATTAAAACCAAACAATCTCCGCCCGCCGCGATATGCTCAACAATCTCTCCTTGCTGAGCGCGAAAGGTAGAATAGCCGAAAATTTCATTCAGAATAGCAAGGCAACGTGACATAGCATCCCGCACGGGGCAGAGAAAAGACGATAAACATAGATTATAAAAGCAATGGCTGAAATACGCTTTATGACTTTCGTTATATTGAAATATTAAACCAACAGCGGTAACTTCTAGCTTATCAATTGGCGCTCTTCAGGCTTGTTTGTACACTCGATTTCTCACTCAGCAATCTAAGCATACAAACCCTTGCGCATCTTTTAAGATTGGTTTATATTTCATCCAATAAAGATAATTGATGGCGTTAATTTCTACATTCATTGAGAATGACATAACAGCCATGTTAGATTGGAACGGTCTGGAGAAAGTTAAGATGGTAATGGCATTATTCAATACGTTACGCTTTGCTAACGCCTTAAAAAATGCGGGGGTGTCAAACGCTCATGCCGAGGCTGCGGCAGAAGCTTTAGCTGAAATTCTTGCACTCTATGCGCAAGAATTATCAACCAAAGAAGATCTACGTCTAGCCAAAGAAGAACTCCGCCATGAAATAAGCGATTTACGTAAAGACATGGATATCAAATCCGCTAATATGAAATTTGATCTTCTCAAATGGATTATTGGCTTAGCAATTGCACAAACGGGATTGGTGGTAGGCGCATTGACTTTCTTTGCGACCAAATTGCCCGCTTAGATCATCCAATTTACCCTATGCCCTACTCTCTGGTCGGTCGACTATGTGTCGATACCTCGACTTCAAGCTCGCACCTCTGGTAAACATAATCGGCATAGGAGGCAGCACTAAGGCTGCACCCCTGCCACACCACCCGGCATGCGGGTCCGCACCGGGCGGTTCGAGAAGTTGAGGTTATGAGAGTCGAGGCACGCCGAGCTGGTCGGAGTAGGCAATGGTCAGCACCAGTTTGATGGCGCGGTCGCTATTGCGCCACCAGCAGCGGTTATTCGCCGCCACTTGTCGCGCTGTCTCAGCGGACGCGCCCAACGCGCGCAGTTCCCGGTAGATGGTTGGACCACGGCGCCACTGTTTAAGCTGGATGGCGCGCAGCCAGTGACGTACCCACTCGTCCAGTTTCAACCACACACCGGGCGTTTGCGCCAACCGGAAGTACGCCTTCCATCCCAATATATAAGGCCGTAGCCGTTCCACTACGTCTTTCATGCTACGCCCGCCGGAACGACGGGTCAGTGCACGAATGCGGTGCTTGAACGCCTGCAGCGGTTTAGCCGCCACCTTGCGCTTCACTACTCTGCCGGGCGCCACCCACAAGCTGTAGCCCAGGAACTTGCGACCAAACACACTCGCCACTGCACTTTTGGTCTCATTGATCTTCAAGTGCAGTCGACCGTACAAGCGTCGCAGCAGCGCCATTACCCGCTCGCCTGCGCGGCGACTACGAACATACACATTCGCATCGTCAGCATAGCGCGCGAAGCAATGGCCCCGCTTTTCCAATTCCCGATCCACTTCGTCGAGCAGCACGTTGGCCAGCAGCGGCGATAGCGGCCCGCCTTGCGGAGTGCCTTGATGCCTTTGCTGGATCAGCCGATCCGTCACCGTCGGTATGCCAAGCTCGCGCTCACCTCCATCCGGTTTCGGGATCGATACCCGCCGTACCGGACTGGGCCGGTACGTCCCCTTTAACAATTGCTCGCGGATCACCGGCCACGCTGTCGCCAAATGGCGGGCGGTCTGATCTACGTCCCGACCGTCCACACCAGCAGCCCCTTTGTTGGACCGTATCCGCTTAAACGCTTGCTTCAGGTTCTCTCTCGTCAACGCCGCTTCCAGCAGCGCCGACCCTGTGTTCCCGGATTCATGCCGCGGACAGCAAGCTTCGTCGCTCCCGAGTACACACGTAGCTTCACCACGCGCTATTCCCGCTCGCCCCGTTTGCACGGGCATCTGACACATTGCCTGCTGTATCGACATAACGCTGAACACTCCTTCTCGTTTGACCCTTCGTCACTAGCCTCAGCCTCACCGGCATATCTTGTGACTAATACGGCCTCTGCTGACTTCTCGCTCCGGCTCGACACCGTCGCCATTTCAGGCGTGAGGCGAGATCTCCCCAGGTAAGAACGCAATCCTTCGCCGCACAACCGCCGGATTTACGATGCCTGACCCTTGACCACAAGAGCTTCGCGGTTTTAGGCCCGCTTGCCCTGATCGGCACCGCCTTCTATCCGGTTCTTGTCCATCGGCTCACGGCTTCGCTACACGCTTCCTCCCCACGTTTGGTCGCCCTCACGCAGTTGCGCTTTGCTTCGTTCGCTGTGATCAACTTACGGGAGGACTTACACCTCCAAGATTGCGCCCATGCTGGGCGCACCTAAAAAAAACGGCCCCGCATAGATAGTACGGGGCCGTTTATATACACTTTAATGTGTATTAGATATTAAACAACCGGTGGCCCAAACCCAAATGCTTCAGATTCAGCCTCAGCTATTTGGTCGAATCGTTTGCGATCAGAGGCTTCTTTATTTTTACGTGCCTTATGAAAAGCCAGACCTGTACCGGCCGGGATTAAACGGCCGATAATCACGTTTTCTTTCAGACCACTCAGGTCGTCGCGTTTGCCCATGATGGCCGCTTCGGTTAGGACGCGGGTTGTTTCTTGGAACGACGCAGCCGAGATGAAAGAATCCGTCGACAACGATGCTTTCGTAATACCCAGTAAGATATTATCGTAACTCGCAGGGCGCTTATCGTCGGCTTCCATCTGATCATTTTCGTTCAGCATATCGGAGCGCTCAACCTGTTCGCCTGGAATAAAGCGTGTCTCGCCAGCATCCGTAATGTGCACTCGACGCAACATCTGGCGCACGATCACTTCAATATGCTTGTCGTTGATCTTCACGCCCTGTAGACGATACACATCTTGCACTTCATCAACGATGTAGCCTGCTAGCGCTTCAACACCCTGTAAACGCAAAATATCATGAGGGTCAGCTGGACCGTCGACAATCATCTCGCCTTTATTTACAACTTGGCCATCATGCACCAATACCTGTTTATCTTTCGGAATCAGGAATTCGTTTTGATTGCCATCCAGGTCGGTAATCACTAGACGCTGCTTACCTTTAGTGTCTTTACCGAAGGAAACCGTACCCGTCACTTCCGCCAAAACACCGGCATCTTTCGGCGAACGCGCTTCAAACAATTCAGCTACACGCGGCAGACCCCCAGTAATATCTCGAGTTTTCTGCGATTCGGTTGGGATCCGCGCTAACACCTCACCCACTTGCACCGCTTGCCCATCTTTAACCGTAATCAAAGCGCCCACTTGGAAACCAATCATTACCGCATGGTCAGTTCCTGGGATTTTGACTTCGGCGCCTTGTGCATCCAGCAATTTGACTTGCGGACGCACGCTCTTAGAGGCTTGTGAACCACGCCGCTTTGGATCGATTACAACCAGCGTCGATAAACCCGTTACATCATCAATCTGGCGTGCAACCGTCACGCCCTCTTCGACGTTTTCAAATCTCGCCGTACCGCCATATTCAGCGATGATCGGGCGCGTGAGTGGATCCCATAGCGCCAATTGCGCGCCAGCTTTGATCTGCGCCCCATCCGTTTGCAACAACGTAGCGCCGTAAGGCACTTTATGACGCTCACGCTCACGACCATGATCATCCGTAATGATCACTTCGCCTGAACGTGAAATAGCAATCGCCTCACCTTTTGCGTTCATCACGTAGCGCATTGCTGCGGTGAAACGCACGATACCATTCGATTTAGCTTCTATGCTTGAAGCAACTGCCGCACGCGATGCCGCGCCCCCAATATGGAAAGTCCGCATCGTGAGCTGCGTGCCTGGTTCACCAATCGACTGCGCCGCAATCACACCAACGGCCTCACCAACGTTTACCAAGACGCCACGACCCAAGTCGCGGCCATAGCAGCGCGCACATAAACCATAGCGGGTTTCGCAATTAAGCGGGGTACGCACCCGAACTTCATCAATCCCCAAACGCTCAATTTCTTCAACCGCCATTTCATCCAGCAGAGTGCCGTTTTCATAAACGGTTTCTTGGGTTTCTGAATTCACTACATCGGCAATCGTTACACGCCCAAGAATCCGGTCACGTAGCGCCTCTACAACTTCCCCGCCTTCGACCAGCGCCTTCATTGCGACACCGTTGACCGTTCCGCAGTCATCTTCAACCACCACCAGATCTTGCGTCACATCGACCAGGCGACGCGTCAGATACCCTGAATTCGCCGTCTTCAACGCAGTATCCGCTAGACCTTTACGCGCGCCGTGGGTTGAAATGAAGTACTGCAACACATTCAGCCCTTCACGGAAATTCGCCGTAATCGGCGTCTCGATGATCGAGCCATCTGGTTTCGCCATCAAACCGCGCATCCCCGCCAGCTGGCGAATTTGCACAGCCGAACCCCGTGCCCCAGAATCCGCCATCATATAAATCGAATTGAACGACTCTTGCTTGACGGTTTTGCCTTCTCGATCAATCACATCTTCAGTGGAAAGCTGTTCCATCATCGCCTTGCCTACCGCTTCTGAAGTAGCAGACCAGATATCTACAACGTTGTTATAGCGTTCTTGCGCAGTCACTAGACCAGACATATATTGTCGGTCATATTCTTTGACTTTTTGCGCCGAATCGTTAACGATCTTTTCTTTTTGCGGCGGTACCAACATGTCATCGACGCAAATGGAAATCCCCGCCCGCGTCGCAAGTTTGAAACCCTGCTGCATCAATTGATCGGCGAAGATTACAGTTTCCCGTAACCCACAGCGACAAAATGCCATATTGATCAAACGCGAGATTTCTCTCTTTTTGAGAGGCTTATTCATGACTGAAAATGATAAGCCGGCTGGCAGAATTTCCGACAAGATAGCTCGACCCACCGTAGTTCTATAGAGCGTCAACTTGGGCTCGAACTCTCGTGAGCCAACTGGCGTATTGGGTTTAGGTAACTGTTCGGCGATCCGCACCTGAACGCGCGCACTCAATTCGACCTGGTGGTTCTCATAAGCACGAACCGCTTCGCTGACATTAGAGAAGATCATACCTTCGCCTTTGCCATTGATACGCTCACGCGTCGCATAATAAAGGCCGAGCACAATATCTTGCGAAGGCACAATCGAGGGTTCACCGTTGGCCGGGAATAAGATGTTATTTGAGGCCAACATTAACGTCCGCGCTTCAAGCTGCGCTTCGAGCGAAAGCGGCACATGCACCGCCATTTGGTCACCATCGAAGTCAGCATTAAATGCCGCGCATACCAGTGGATGCAGCTGGATCGCTTTACCTTCAATCAAGACCGGCTCGAATGCCTGAATCCCAAGACGATGCAGCGTTGGCGCACGGTTTAACATCACTGGATGTTCACGAATCACTTCTTCGAGAATATCCCAAACCACGGGCGTTTGGCTCTCAACTTCTTTTTTAGCGGCCTTAATTGTGGTCGCAATCCCCATCACTTCAAGTTTATGAAAGATGAAAGGTTTGAATAACTCGAGCGCCATCAATTTTGGCAAACCACATTGATGCAGTTTGAGGGTAGGCCCCACCACAATCACCGAGCGGCCAGAGTAATCGACGCGCTTACCCAATAAGTTCTGACGGAAACGTCCGCCTTTACCCTTGAGCATATCCGCCACCGATTTCAGGGGGCGTTTATTGGCGCCGGTCATCGCTTTACCGCGGCGACCATTGTCAAGCAGTGAATCGACCGCCTCTTGCAACATGCGTTTTTCATTGCGCACGATAATTTCAGGCGCTTTGAGTTCAAGCAAGCGTTTTAACCGATTGTTGCGGTTAATCACGCGACGGTACAAATCATTCAAATCTGAAGTCGCAAAGCGGCCGCCATCGAGCGGCACTAATGGCCGCAACTCGGGAGGTAACACTGGCAAAACTTCGAAGATCATCCATTCAGGCTTAATCCCAGAACGCTGAAAAGCTTCTAATACTTTCAAGCGCTTAGAAAATTTCTTTAATTTCGCCTCTGAGCCAGTGACTTTTAATTCACTCCGCAAGGTTTCAGCTTGGGCATCAATATCGATTGAGCGCAATAACTCGCGCACACCTTCCGCGCCCATTTCAGCACGAAACTCATCGCCGTATTCTTCGACTTTGCTGTAATAGTCTTCCTCAGTCATGATCTGGCCCCGCTTTAACGGGGTCATACCAGCTTCAATCACCACATAGGCTTCAAAATAAAGCACACGCTCAATATCACGTAAGGTCATATCGAGCACCATGCCCAACCGCGACGGTAGTGATTTTAAGAACCAAATATGCGCAACCGGCGAGGCAAGCTCAATATGCGCCATACGCTCACGACGCACTTTGGTCAACGTGACTTCAACCCCGCATTTCTCGCAAATTACGCCGCGGTGTTTAAGACGCTTATATTTACCGCACAAGCACTCATAATCTTTGATCGGCCCAAAAATCTTAGCGCAGAACAAACCATCGCGTTCCGGCTTAAAGGTGCGATAGTTGATCGTTTCAGGTTTTTTGACTTCACCAAACGACCAAGAACGGATTTTGTCTGGCGAGGCTAGACCAATCTTAATTGCATCAAATACTTCATTTTGCTGAACTTGCTTGAATAGATCGAGCAAAGCTTTCATGGCTTTTCTCCGTAAGTCGGCTTAATTCCGGTCAAGGTCAATGTCAATCCCGAGCGAGCGAATTTCTTTCACTAGCACGTTAAAAGATTCAGGCATGCCTGCATCAATCACATGTTCGCCCTTAACCAGGTTTTCATAAATCTTAGTGCGGCCAGTTACATCGTCTGATTTTACGGTCAACATTTCCTGTAACACATAGGCTGCGCCGTAGGCCTCGAGCGCCCACACCTCCATCTCACCAAAACGCTGGCCACCAAACTGGGCTTTACCGCCCAACGGCTGTTGCGTAACAAGTGAGTAAGGACCGGTTGAGCGAGCATGCATCTTGTCATCGACCAGATGATGCAATTTCAGCATATGCATATAGCCTACGGTGACTGGGCGATCAAACGCATCACCTGTGCGCCCGTCATATAACGTGACCTGATTCTTTGACTGAGTCATGCCCAATTGCTCTGCGATAGGATCTGGCCAAGCCAATTCAAGCGCCCGAGCAATTTCGTCTTCACTGGCGCCATCGAAAACAGAAGTGGCAAAGGGCACGCCTTCTTTCAGATTAGAGGCCAGTTCTAACACCTCTTTATCGCTCAGGTCCTCTAACGCTTCCCGCCGACCACTCTCATTGTAGATGGTATGCAAGAACCCGCGCAGCTCAGCTACTTTGGTTTGCGCGCGCAACATATCGCCGATGCGATGCCCTAACCCTTTCGCAGCCCAGCCAAGATGGGTTTCAAGAATCTGCCCAACGTTCATCCGCGATGGCACACCCAATGGATTCAATACAATATCAGCTGGGGTGCCATCGGCCATATATGGCATATCCTCAACCGGTACAATTTTTGAAACCACGCCTTTGTTACCGTGGCGACCCGCCATTTTGTCACCCGACTGCAAGCGACGCTTAACCGCCAGGTAGACTTTAACCATTTTCAGAACGCCTGGCGGCAATTCATCACCCTGGGTTAGCTTTTTGCGCTTTTCTTCAAAGGCCAGATCAAACTGATGGCGTTTTTGCGCAATTGACTCTTTAATCGCCTCAAGCTGTGCCGCCGCGTCTTCGTCCGCTAAACGCAAATCAAACCAGTGGTAGTGGTCCAGATCGGCTAAATAGTCGGCTGTGATTTTCGCGCCTTTGGCGAGCTTTTTAGGCCCCCCATTGACGACCCGACCTACTAGCATTTTTTCTAACCGCTGAAACGCATCCCCTTCAACAATGCGCAATTGGTCATTCAAATCAAGGCGATAGCGTTTAAGCTCATCGTCAATAATTTGTTGCGCGCGCTTGTCGCGCTCAATGCCTTCCCGCGTAAATACTTGTACATCAATCACTGTACCGCTCATCCCTGAGGGTACACGCAGCGACGTATCTTTCACATCAGAAGCTTTTTCACCAAAAATTGCGCGCAGCAATTTTTCTTCTGGCGTTAGCTGAGTTTCACCCTTTGGCGTGACTTTACCGACTAATACATCGCCCGCTTCAACTTCAGCGCCAATATAAATAATCCCTGAATCATCCAATCGACCCAACTGGGTTTCAGCTAAGTTCGAAATGTCACACGTGATTTCTTCTGAACCTAATTTGGTGTCACGCGCCACGACATTCAACTCTTCGATATGAATTGAGGTATAGCGATCATCCACGACAACTTTCTCAGAAATCAAAATCGAATCTTCAAAGTTGTAACCATTCCAGGGCATAAACGCAACCAGCATATTCTGCCCTAGCGCAAGCTCGCCAATATCCGTTGAAGCGCCGTCAGCCAGCACATCCCCGCGCACAATCCGATCTCCAACCTTCACAATCGGGCGCTGATTGATATTCGTATTTTGGTTAGAACGGGTGTATTTAATGAGATTATAAATATCAACCCCGGTATCACCTGAGACAGCTTCGTCATCATTGACCCGAATTACAATCCGAGCGGCATCGACGTAATCCACTACCCCACCACGAAACGCTTGCACAGTTGTGCCAGAATCCACGGCTACCGTACGCTCTACACCCGTGCCCACTAACGCTTTTTCAGGGCGCAAGCAAGGCACCGCCTGCCGTTGCATATTCGATCCCATTAACGCGCGATTCGCATCATCGTGCTCAAGAAATGGAATTAACGAAGCCGCCACAGAGACAATCTGAGAAGGCGCAACATCCATATATTGCACACGCTCCGGGGTAACCATCAAGGTCTCGCCCGCTTCACGCGCAGACACTAGCTCATCGGTCAGCGTGCCATCGTCAGACACCGCGGCATTCGCTTGCGCAATCACATAACGACCTTCTTCAATCGCCGATAGATAGTCGATTTTGTTCGTCACTTTACCTGCATCTACCTTACGATAAGGCGTTTCCAGGAAACCATATTCATTCAGGTGAGCATACAGCGACAGCGAATTAATCAGACCAATGTTCGGGCCTTCCGGCGTTTCGATCGGGCATACACGGCCATAATGCGTTGGATGCACATCGCGCACTTCAAACCCTGCTCGCTCACGCGTCAAACCACCTGGCCCCAACGCTGAGACACGGCGTTTGTGCGTGATTTCAGACAATGGATTCGTTTGATCCATAAACTGCGACAGCTGTGAGGATCCAAAAAACTCTCGAATGGCCGATGAAATAGGCTTCGAGTTAATCAAATCATGCGGCATCAGATTTTCACTTTCTGCCTGTCCCAATCTTTCTTTAACCGCGCGCTCAACTCGTACTAAACCCATACGGAATTGATTCTCTGCAAGTTCACCGACACAACGTACACGGCGATTGCCAAGGTGATCAATATCATCAACCTCACCTTTACCATTACGCAACTCAACAAGAATTTTAATCGTGGCGAGAATATCGTCGTTATCAAGCGTCATAGCGCCAGTGATCTCTTCACTACCCACTCGACGATTAAACTTCATACGACCTACTTTCGATAGATCGTAAGTATCTTCGCTGAAGAAAAGCCGGGTAAATAGCGCTTCAACAGCTTCTTCGGTAGGCGGCTCGCCCGGACGCATCATGCGGTAAATAGCAATGCGCGCTGCCGTTTTATCTGCTGTTTCATCAATGCGAAGCGTCTGAGAAATATACGGACCTTGATCTAAATCATTCGTGTATAACGTTTGAATTTCTTTGATTTCAGCTTCGCGTAATTTCGCTAGCAGCGCATCGGTGATTTCTTCATTAGCTTCGGCCAATACTTCGCCAGTTTGCGTATCCACGACAGCTTTCGCAAGCACCCGACCCAGTAGATAATCTTCCGGCACGGAGATCGTTTCAGTCTTTGCGCTCTCAAGATCACGGATATGCTTTGCATTAACCCGCTTATCTTTTTGCACAATGACCTTGCCATTTTTATCAAGAATGTCAAAGCGTGCGACTTCCCCGCGCAACCGTTCAGGAACAAATTTAATCAGCGCGCCTTCGTTCATCAATTTGAATTGGTCAAACATAAAGAAATGCGCGAGGATTTCCTCGGCATTTAAACCAATCGCTTTGAGAAGAATCGTCACCGGCATTTTGCGGCGGCGGTCTACACGGAAATATAAAGAATCTTTTGGATCAAATTCAAAATCTAGCCATGAGCCGCGATACGGGATAATCCGTGCAGAAAAAAGTAATTTACCGGAGCTATGCGTCTTGCCTTTATCATGCTCGAAGAAAACGCCTGGCGAACGATGCAACTGGGACACAATAACGCGTTCTGTGCCATTGATCACAAAAGAGCCCGTCGGTGTCATCAGCGGCATTTCGCCCATATACACTTCTTGCTCTTTCACCTCTTTGATGACTGGCTTACTTGGCGAATCTTTGTCTAGCAACACCAAACGCACTTTAGCGCGCAATGCTGAGCAGAAAGTCAAGCCACGTTGTTGGCACTCTTTAACATCAAAAGCAGGTGGCGACAAACTATAGTTAACGAATTCAAGACGTGCGAAACCATTATGCGAGACGATTGGAAAAACCGACATAAATGCCGCTTGCAACCCCTCAGGCTTGCGCTTTCCAAGCGCGCTATCCGCCGGCAACTCTTCAAGTTTGCGCTTCTTCCTAGGCGCGCTATCCGCGTCGCTATCCGCTTGCAACGCCTCCAGTTTGCGCGTCTTCCCAGGCACGCTATCCGCTTGCAAAAAGTCGCTAAAAGACTCAAGTTGAGTCGCTAATAAGAATGGGACTTGGTGAACATTTAAGCGCTTCGCAAAACTTTTACGAATGCGCTTTTTTTCCGTGAAAGAATATTGCATACGATACGATCCGCCCTCAAGACAGCTAACAAATGACGAAATAATCGCTTGGTGATTGGCCACTACCAACCGCTAGCTGACGACGGCGGATTCACCCGCTGCCCGACCAAACTTATTTTAAACGCAATTTTTAGCTTTAAAAATTAAAGAAAAATACCGTGTTTAAACTGACCCACGTTACTTTCATTTAATTTCTTAAAAATCCTCACCACGGACAAAAAGGCCGGCGGAATCAACCGCCAGCCTTTATATCACTACTTAACAATCTTTTCCGCTAAAGCTGAAAAGATTATGATTACTTAATTTCAGCTTTAGCACCAGCTTCTTCAAGTTTCTGCTTAATTTTTTCAGCTTCTGCTTTAGGCACGCTTTCTTTCACAGGCTTAGGTGCTGCATCGACCAAGTCTTTAGCTTCTTTCAAGCCTAAACCAGTGATTTCACGCACCGCTTTAATGACGGAAACTTTACTTGCACCCGTTTCAGTCAGCGTGACTGTAAATTCAGTTTGCTCTTCTGCCGCCGCCGCCGCGCCGCCAGCTGGGCCAGCAACCGACAAGGCTGCAGCAGATACGCCAAACTTCTCTTCAAATGCCTTAACCAGCTCATTTAACTCTAAAACAGACATTGCGCCAACGGCTTCAAGAATGTCTTCTTTTACTATTGCCATTTTAAAATACTCCTAAATTGAAATCAGCTTTGGCTGCTTATACAGCCCGACTTAGGCCGGTTCGCCTTGAGCTTCGCTTTGTTTTTTCTCGCTTAATGCAGCCAAGGCGCGTGCAAAGCCGGAAAGCGGCGCTTGCATGACCCCTAACAGCTTAGCAAGTAGCTCTTCGCGGCTTGGGATGTTGGCTAGCGCTTGCACTGCCGCCTGATCCATCACCTTACCTTCATAAACGCCCGAGCGAATCACCAGCTTATCGTTGCTTTTAGCAAAGTTATGCAAAACCTTTGCAGCAGCAATAGCATCCTCAGAAATACCGTAAATTAACGGACCTGTCATCTGCTCAGTTAACAAGGCAAATGGCGTATCTGCAACAGCGCGGCGCACCAACGTATTTTTTAAAACACGCAGATACACCTGTTGCTCACGCGCTTTCGCCCTTAACCGAGTGAGATCACCCACCGTAATTCCACGATATTCAGCTAAGACCATCGTCTGAGCTTGCGCAACTTTCGCCGCGACCTCAGCTACGACTGCTTGCTTATCTTCTCTATTGAGTGGCACGGTTAAACTCCAAATTGAATGCACAATATCTGCAATATTGCGCACCACGTTAAATCGGCGTCCGAGGTTAGGCGTTAACGCCACCGGTTTCAATGCTAAGAAACTTTTTCGGGGTCGCCATCTGCGTTGGCTAAAAATTAAGGATTTGTTTAACTACAACGTACCCACCAACGGTCTTTGATAACCAGCGCGACACGCAATCCTTGCCGTACCGCACTGCCCAAAGTCTGAAAACAGGATAATGCTCTGTACTGAATCATTCCATATACAGTGCATCACCTGAGAAAATTTTGCCCTAACGCTTAAGCAGCTAACGTATTTTGATCGACCCGCACGCCAGCGCCCATCGTGCTTGATACGGCAATCTTACGTAGGTAAACCCCTTTACTCGTGGCTGGCTTAGCTTTTTGCAAGGCTTCAATTAAAGCCAGCAAATTGGTGCGCAAAGCTGACGCTTCAAATGAAGCGCGGCCAATCGTTGCATGAATCAAACCGGCTTTATCAACACGGAATTGGATCTGCCCGGCTTTCGCATTTTTAACTGCGGTTGCAACATCAGGCGTTACGGTGCCAACTTTCGGGTTTGGCATCAAGCCACGCGGACCCAATATGGTTCCTAGCGCGCCAACAATACGCATCGTATCTGGCGAGGCAATCACGACATCGAAATTCAAGTTGCCGGCCTTAATTTGCTCAGCAAGATCTTCCATGCCCACAATATCAGCCCCAGCAGCACGTGCTTGCTCGGCTTTCTCACCTTGAGCGAAAACCGCAACGCGGGTTACTTTACCGGTGCCTGCGGGCAATACCACGGAGCCGCGCACAACTTGATCGGATTTTTTCGCATCGATACCTAATCGAACCGCAATATCGATAGATTCATCAAATTTAGCGGTAGCGCAGGTTTTGACTAGATTAAGCGCTTCATCGACTGGATAGAGTTTTGACCGATCGACTTTGCCCTCTAATGCACGTAAACGTTTTGAAAGCTTTGCCATTTATAGACCCTCCACCGTTATGCCCATTGACCGAGCGCTGCCGGCAATACTTCTCACTGCAGCAGCTAAATCAGCGGCGGTGAGATCTGGCATTTTAGCCTTAGCAATCTCTTCCGCTTGAGCCAACGTAATTTGACCCACTTTATCTGTATGTGGCTTCGGCGAGCCTTTATCCACTTTAGCGGCTTTTTTGATTAATACAGTCGCGGGGGGGGTTTTTAGAACAAACGTGAAGCTTTTGTCAGCAAACGCGGTGATCACCACCGGCACTGGCAAACCTGGCTCCATGCCTTGCGTTTGCGCGTTAAACGCTTTGCAAAACTCCATGATATTTAAGCCGCGTTGACCCAAAGCTGGGCCAACAGGAGGCGAGGGATTCGCTTTCCCGGCAGGAATTTGTAACTTAATAAAGCCGATGATTTTTTTGGCCATTTTAACACCTCAGTTAAACTTAAAAATTGCTACCGTTGCAATACGCTCAGCCACTTCGCTGCCGCATCATCAAGTTTGCAACCTCTTAAGCCGAACGCTAAGCGTTCGATGAGTCATAACGCACTTCAGATAGAGGCTAATTTTGCGCCACTCTTCCATGCTCCTCTTCAGTCATTACGCGGACTGTACGCAAAAACCATTACAGCTTCTCAACCTGTCCAAATTCAAGCTCAACCGGCGTGGCCCGCCCAAAAATGGTGACCGACACCCGCAGACGAGATTTCTCGTAGTTGACCTCGTCAATACTGCCATTGAAATCGGTGAACGGACCCTCTTTGATCCGCACTAGCTCGCCCGCCTCAAAAAGTGTCTTAGGCCGAGGCTTTTCAACACCTTCTTGCATTTGAGACATGATTTTGTCAACTTCAAGCTGTGAAATCGGGCTTGGGCGATTACGCACGCCCCCCACAAAACCCGTCACCTTCGCCGTATTTTTGACGAGATGCCAAGTTTCATCGGTCATGTCCATTTCAACCAACACATAGCCCGGAAAGAAACGCCGTTCCGTGACAGTTTTCTGGCCAGCGCGAATTTCAATGACCTCTTCAGTCGGAACGAGAATCCGGCCGAATTTGTCTTGCATGCCAGCCCGGTCAATACGTTCTTGCAATGCGCGCTGCACGCTCTTTTCCATCCCGGAATAGGCGTGCACGACATACCAACGTTTACTGCCGGCAGAAGATACCGCGGTATCACTCATATATTATTTCCAGCCCAAAATCAGCGAAAAAACCGCCCATTCAATTATTTTGTCGCCAACCCACAGATAGACAGCCATCAGCAATACAAAAACAAACACAATGAGCGTAGTCTGCCCAGCCTCTTTACGTGTTGGCCAGACCACCTTTCTAATTTCACGCCAGGCTTCTTTTGTGAAGCCGATAAAATTTTTGCCAGCTGATGAAAACAGCGCAACCACGCTGCCCATACCTAGGCCACTTAACAACAACGCGCCACGGATATACCATGGCTGATTGCCGTAGAAATAAAAAGCGGCGCCTCCGGCGACCGCCAACAATACTGCTAACGCAAGCATCCATTTGCTCTGCGCCGGATTGACGTTATCAACGGAAGGATTTGCCATCACAGCCAGAAAAGTAAATAAACCATGAGATCATCAAAAAATAATCAAGCAGTAATTTGGATCTGCTTATTTTTTGCATTATCTCAAATTGGCAGGGGCAGAGGGAATCGAACCCCCAACCTTCGGTTTTGGAGACCGACGCTCTGCCAGTTGAGCTATACCCCTAAACAGAAAATCCGAGGCTTGGCTAGTTAAGTAACTCAGCCTAAGCCCCGCAAACCTCGCGGCAAAATACCCGCTTAGTTTATCACTATTTTATGATTGTGCTTACGACACCAGCACCGACAGTACGGCCGCCTTCACGAATCGCAAACCGCAGTCCTTCTTCCATTGCGATTGGATCAATCAATTTCACTGTAATGGTTACATTGTCGCCGGGCATCACCATTTCTTTGCCTTCTGGCAATGAAATTGAACCCGTTACGTCTGTCGTACGGAAATAAAACTGAGGCCGGTAATTGCTGAAGAATGGCGTATGACGCCCACCTTCATCTTTGCTCAGCACATAAATTTCAGCCGTAAATTCCGTATGCGGCGTAATCGTCTTTGGTTTAGCTAATACTTGACCACGTTCGACATCTTCACGTGCTGTACCGCGCAACAAAATTCCGACGTTGTCGCCAGCCTGACCTTGATCCAACAATTTGCGGAACATTTCAACACCCGTGCAAATCGTTTTTGCGGTGTCTCTAATACCAACAATTTCAAGCTCTTCGCCAACCTTAACTACGCCACGCTCAACCCGGCCAGTGACCACGGTACCGCGTCCGGAGATCGAGAACACATCTTCGATTGGCATCAAAAAGGGCTCATCAATCGCACGCTTAGGAGTTGGAATATAAGTATCCAACGCTTCGGCCAATTGCAAAATAGCTTGCTTACCTAATTCGCCTTCATCCCCTTCAAGAGCCAGCTTCGCCGATCCTTTGATAATTGGCGTATCGTCCCCAGGAAATTCATATTTGGTGAGCAAATCACGCACTTCCATTTCGACCAATTCCAGCAACTCTGGATCGTCAACCATATCGCATTTATTTAAAAACACAATGATGTAAGGCACCCCAACTTGACGCGCGAGAAGAATATGCTCGCGTGTCTGTGGCATTGGGCCATCAGCAGCTGAGCATACGAGAATCGCACCATCCATTTGCGCCGCGCCCGTGATCATGTTTTTCACATAATCCGCGTGCCCTGGGCAATCAACGTGCGCATAATGACGCTCTTTCGTCTCATACTCAACGTGTGCTGTATTGATCGTGATACCGCGAGCCTTTTCTTCTGGCGCAGCATCAATCTGATCATAATCTTTTTTCTCACCACCGTAGATGATTGACAATACAGTGGTGATTGCCGCTGTCAAAGTCGTTTTACCATGATCCACGTGACCGATCGTTCCTACGTTAACGTGCGGCTTGCTTCGTTCAAACTTACTTTTGGCCATTCCTTAACTCCTAAATAGGATTTCCATTCATTGCGCCGCGCGCAAATCGTATCAAAAAAACAATTACTAAAATCGACTGGTGCCCATGGGCAGGATCGAACTGCCGACCTCTCCCTTACCAAGGGAGTGCTCTACCACTGAGCCACATGGGCTCGCTGAGCCCAGCTAACTTGGAGCGGGTGAAGGGAATCGAACCCTCGTTTTAAGCTTGGAAGGCTTCTGCTCTACCATTGAGCTACACCCGCCTAATTCAGCAGACTCAATAACTAACCTGGTGGAGGAGATTGGATTCGAACCAATGTAGGCGTAAGCCAACAGATTTACAGTCTGCCCCCTTTAGCCACTCGGGCACCCCTCCACGGAGAATTGGGCATTATCAAGTAGAGCCTTCGCATTGTCAACTGTTGTATACTAAAAAATACTGTAGCCGCACTCGTTTTTACCCTTATATTTATACCCGTGTCATTGCTACATTTTCTGACTCCATGGGAGCCATCTGCATTTCTGGTTGCGATTTTTGTCATCACGAGCGCGCTCTACTTACGCGGCGCGCAGCGCGCACGCGTGAGCATGGTTCGGCAAAGCGCATTTTGGTTCGGTTTAGTTCTATTTTATATCGCCCTGCATACGCGCGTGGATTACTATGCGGAGCATGAATTTTTCGCGCACCGGCTGCAACACCTCGTATTACATCATCTGGCACCATTATTAGTCATGGCGGCTTATCCGGGCGGCGCACTGCGCGCTGGCTTACCCATACTATGGCGTACCCGTTTACGCGCTGTGGCTCAACAACCCTGGGCACGCGCGCTGGCCAATATCTGCTTGCAGCCAACCCTAATTTCATTGCTTTTTGTCGCCTCGGTACTCGTCTGGTTAATTCCATCCGTGCAGTTTATATCGATGATTAACTGGCGCCTGTATTTATTCATGAATTGGTCCGTCGCGGTCACTGGCCTTCTATATTGGTGGCTTTTATTGGACCATCGGCCAGCACCGCCCGCGCGCTTAGGAGCAGGCTTGCGCGTTTTGTCGCCGCTTTTGACGATGACTCCGCAAATTCTCGCCGGGGCCATTATTGCTTTTACTCAACGTGACCTATATCCAATTTTTGATCTGTGCGGCCGCGCCTTTGGCTTGCCGGCCTTAACGGATCAGAGTATTGGAGGGTTAATTATGTGGGTGCCCGCCTCATTTTTAGAAGGTATTGGCGGCCTGCTGGCTTTACGGCACTGGACTCGATTGTCACAAAAAAACCGCCCACATTAAGATTGGCCTTTATAATCCGCAGTTGTTCACATTCGTTTTATAATTCTGCATTCTCTATTTTTTTTGCCTGCGTTGACTACCACCGCCCCCTCTTTAAATAGCTCAAGCATCCTCGCGCCAATCGCCAGCGATATGCAACAGCTCAATCATGTGATTCGACAGCACCTGGCTTCTGAAGTCGTGCTCATCAACCAGATTGCCGAACATTTAATTAACGCTGGCGGCAAACGACTGCGGCCCGCGCTTTTACTGCTTGTAGCGAACGCGCTAGGCGCGCATGGCGAACCCTGTCACAAACTCGCGGCAATCATTGAATTTATCCATACCGCGACTCTTTTACATGATGATGTGGTGGACGAATCCGATTTGCGGCGCGGCAGAAAAACCGCGAACGCGCTGTTTGGCAATGCCGCAAGCGTATTAGTTGGGGATTTCTTATATTCGCGCGCCTTCCAAATGATGGTAGAGGTTGACGACTCACGCGTAATGCAGATTTTGTCACATGCGACAAATGTCATCGCAGAAGGAGAAGTGCTGCAATTATTGAATATGCATGACGCCAAAGTCGACGAGACCCGCTATATGCAAGTGATTTGCTATAAAACCGCAAAACTCTTTGAAGCCTCGGCGCAGCTTGGCGCAATCTTGGCGCAAGCTCCTGCACCGCTTGAAGCCGCCGCCATTGAATTTGGTCAGCGCATCGGGACGGCCTTCCAACTTATGGATGATTGGCTCGATTATGCGGGTTATGTTGGCTCAATGGGCAAAAATGCCGGCTGCGATTTATCTGAAGGCAAACCCACTCTACCCCTCATTTACCTGATTGAGCATGGAACCGCCGAGCAAAAAGCCTTGGCCCGCGCCGCCATTGAGCAAGGCGGCACCGATCACGCGGCGCCGATTCTCGCCGCCATGCAGACCTCAGGCGCACTCGACTACGCTTTAGCTTGCGCTGAACGCGAAGCCAACGCAGCAGCCAAAGCATTACACTCGTTGCCAAGCTCTATCTATAAAGATAGTTTGCTAGCGTTATGCGCCTATTCAACAGTGCGCCGAGCTTAACCCTATTTAGCTAGGTTTCTCTATAATTCGCGCTTGTCTTGCCAATTCTGCTATAGTTAGTCTAATTAAAAATCTAGTAGAATTTTCAACTCTATTTAAACTTATTCCAAGTGGAATCATTTCCTTTATGGGCGCAGCTTAGTTTAATTGCTTTCCTGCTGCTGCTATCTGGCTTTTTTTCGATCTCCGAAGCCTCTATGCTGGCGCTTAATCGCCACCGGCTTAAGCATCTGATTAAGAAAGGTGTGTTCGGCGCGCGCACCACGCATCGGTTATTGAAGCACACGGAAAAATTATTAAGCGTTATTCTAATTGGCAATAACCTGATTAACACCCTCATTCCGGTGCTCACTACCGCGATTGCATTACGCACTTTTGGCACCAACAATTTAGCTTTATCGATTACCACGGGTGGGGTTGCGTTTCTCATCATCGTATTTAGCGAAATTACGCCCAAAATCATTGGCGCCGCTTGGCCCGAAAAAATTGCATTACCCGCGAGCTTGGCGCTGAGCCCCTTAATGCGCATCACCCGCCCGCTGGTCTGGTTTGTTAATTTATTTGTTTCAGCACTACTTCGCATCTTACGTCTCGATACCCGCAAGGCCAAAGAACATCGTCTGTCGATAGACGAATTGCGCACCATCGTACTTGAATCGGCTCATTTTATACCTCATAAACACCGTAGCATATTGCTGAACCTATTTGATCTTGAAAACCTCACAGTCGATGACGTGATGGTGCCACGTACACGCATCGAAGCGCTTGATCTTGAGGCGCCGCTTGAGATGTTGCTCCAGCAGCTCGATACTTGTTATCACAATAAATTACCGGTTTATCAAGGCGATACTGATCGCATCCTCGGGGTGCTGCAAGTACGCAAAGCATTGGCTGCTAGGCATGGCCACACCCTCAAGCATGAAACCCTCCGCGAATTACTCAATGAGCCTTACTTCGTGCCTAGCGGCACGCCAGTCTTTCAGCAACTCCAATATTTCCAAGAAAACCAACAAAGAATGTGCCTCATCGTCAATGAATATGGCGAAATGTTAGGGTTGGTAACGCCGGAAGACATTATTGAGGAGTTAATTGGCGAATTCACCACGACCATGCCACGCACGAGTGGTACCTGCACGGACTGGAATGCGAAAGGCGAATGCATCGTCGCCGGCAGTATGCCATTGCGCGAGCTAAACCGCTTGCTTAATCTACAGTTACCGGTACAAGGGCCCAAAACGCTAAATGGTCTAATCCTTGAAGTACTACGCGAAATCCCCGATGGAGATGTGAGTTTGCAAATCAACGGCTGTCGCATGGAAGTCATGCAAATTGATCATCAAACGGTTAAAACCATCAAATTATTCCGCCCCCCACAAGATAGCGCAAATGAAATGAATCTCTGATTTAAAAAGTGAGAGGCTCATTTCAGGCAAACTAACAAAACCGTCTTGCACACGCCAACTAGCCGCATAACTATAAAAATAATGCTCTAGTAAGAATTAACCAAATGGCTGAATTGCAACTGTGAGCGGCGTGAGCGAAGATGAATTCTTTAATTCAAAACAGCGCCACGACCCAGCGCTGACTTTTTTTCGCCATGACCGCTCATCCAGGCCAAATTCTGCTGCAAACAACAGATATAAATCCACCTTGGAACTCAGCAACTACAGCACCAGGCTCACTTTCATCTGAAGCAGAGAATAATGCTCCGGCCGTGCGCTTATTGCGCGAAATTTTGCGCGCAGCCTCCACCCGGCTCGCCTCTGATATACATATTGAATCAAACGAGCATGATTGGCGCATTCGACTCCGCATCGATGGCGTACTGCATGAAACCATGCGGCCCCCACCCTATCTAAGAGACCCGCTTATCTGTTGCGTGAAAGTACTCGCTCATCTCGATATCGCCGAGCGCCGCATCCCTCAAGACGGGCGCCTCAAACTACACGTCACAGCAGAAAAATTTGAAGAATTCCGGGTGAATACGCTACCCACTTTATGGGGCGAAAAACTCGTCTTGCGGCGACTGGATACACTTCCAGCAGCGCTAACTTTCACTAGCCTTGGCTTTAACCCCGAACAACAGGCTAAACTTGAAGCCGCAATTCACGCCCCGCATGGCATGGTATTGGTGACTGGCCCAACTGGAAGCGGTAAAACTTTATCGCTCTATTGTTTTTTACAACGCTTAAATCGAGAATCACTGAATATCTGCTCCGTCGAAGACCCGGTAGAAATACAATTAGTCGGCATTAATCAGGTCAGCGTGCGCGAAAAAACCGGCCTCACTTTTGCTGTCGCGCTGCGCGCTTTTTTACGACAAGATCCTGATGTCATTATGGTTGGAGAAATTCGCGATGCTGAAACTGCTAGCGTTGCGCTACAAGCCGCACAAACTGGCCACCTTGTCTTTTCTACGCTGCATACGAATAATGCTCCAGCCACACTCGCGCGCTTGCTTGATATTGGCATTGCGCCTTTCAACTTGGCGTGCGCTATACGCTTAATTATCGCGCAAAGGCTCATCAGAAAACTTTGCTTAGCCTGCCGCGCTCCCATTTCCCGCAATACAACTACTGATGCAATGTTATATAGAGCGGGCTTTGACAAGGCAACCCTAACGCAAGCTTGGCAAGCTTATCGAGCCGTTGGCTGCGCGGCATGTCATAACACAGGTTATCGTGGCCGCATCGGCATCTATCAAGTTATGCCGGTTACGGCCGCTATCCGCACACTTATCCTCGCCCAAGGCAGCGCAGATGCGATTGCCCAACAAGCGCAGCGCGACGGCGTTAAAACCTTACGCGAAGCGGGTCTAGAACAGGTTCACGCTGGCACCACCAGTCTTGAAGAAGTTTTAGCCGTAACCGATGCGAGTGCAGCGACTTTCTAAAATAAAATTCATGCCCCAATCAGGTCCGCCGACGACAGATCATAAGACGCAAGAATTCCGCTTTAAATGGCAAGGGATCAACCCGACGGGTTGCCTTAAAAGTGGCGTATTAATCGCCACTGAAATGAGCACTGCGCGCGCAGCGCTCAAGCAACAAAAAATTATCCCAATTAAAATCATACACCAGGGACGTGCTAAACCTGCTGCGCTGCGCCCAACAGATATAACCACTTTCTCACGGCAACTCGCTAGTCTTTTACAAGCAGGCTTGCCGCTTTTAGCCACCTTAGAGGTGATGGCCGCTAGCCATCCACGCGCACCCTTAAGTCGGGTCACACATGCGCTGGCGCGTGCTGTTGCCCAAGGCCAATATTTATCAACAGCACTGGCTGATTACCCGCAATTTGGTCCAATGTATTGTCAATTAGTGGCGATTGGCGAGACCTCAAGCGCCCTCGCCCCCTTGCTTGCACAACTTGCCGAGCACCGCGAGCAAGCCGCTGCGCAACAAGCGAAATTGCGCGCCGCGCTCAGCTACCCAAGCGGTGTCTTGATATTATCTTTACTGATTACAACCGCCTTAATGATTTGGGTCGTGCCAACTTTTCAACAAATCTTCGAGAGTTTTGGCGCCCCACTTCCTACCCCAACCCGGATTGTTTTATCTCTTTCAAGCGCAATTGCGCATGGTATTGCTCCGGTCACTTTTTTGATTGGCAGCGGAATCTTTATAGCCGCCCTCGGCTTACGCCGCTCAACAGTGCTACGCACCGCCTATGACCATTTACGATTAACGTTACCCATCATTGGCCCGCTGCTACGGCAACTCGCCATAGCACGCTGGACCCACGCCCTCGGAACTCTATTAAAAGCTGGAACGCCCCTAGCCGAAGCATTCAATAGTATGACAAGAATCACGAATAATGCAGTCTTCGATCAGGCGACATGCACTATTTTACAGCGCGTGCAACGCGGCGAACGCCTGGCCCAGGCAATGCGCGCCACCGGCTGCTTTCCGCCAACGGTCTTGCAACCGATTGCCATTGCCGAAGAATCCGGCTCCCTTGACACCATGCTTAACGACCTTGCCATGCTTAATGAACAGCAAGTCGATATGCGCATTACCCTCTTAGCAAATAGCGCTGAGCCGCTTATTATCATCGTACTGGGTCTCTTGATTGGCGGCCTGGTGGTCGCCATGTATCTGCCCATTATTCAACTCGGCAATATTATCTAAGGACAATCTAACGTAAACTTCATGGCTTAATATCTTGCGCAGCTTTTTCAAATGTCTTTTACTACCTTTTCCCTATGCCTCCTAGTGCCGCTACATTAAATGCCTGGGCAGCGAACTTTGCTGTCTTGCCAATTGGCTTTCAGTATATTTGCGCCATACTATTGGGTCTCATTATCGGTAGCTTTCTAAGCGTTGTCGTCCATCGCTTACCCAGCATGCTGCAAATGGCCTGGCAAGAGGAATGGAATCACTTTGCGGCAGACTCAAATACGGCGGATGCAACCCATACGCAGGCAATCACACGTAAAAACCCTCTAGGTAAACCTACCTATAATCTTTGCCTACCACGCTCTCATTGCCCGTCATGCCAACATACGCTCACCCCATTTGAGAATTTACCCCTAGTAGGCTATCTTCTATGCCGCGGCCGCTGTTCTGCATGTCACATTTCAATTAGCCTGCGTTATCCAGCCCTTGAGTTATTGAGCGCCGGCTTAGCAGCCGGCGCGCTATGGCACTTTGGCGCAAGTTGGCAAGCTCTCGCCGTCTTCGGGTTCAGCGCTACTTTATTCGCGCTGGCTTTGATTGATATTGATACGCATTTGCTTCCTGATACGCTCACATTACCCCTCATTTGGGCCGGGCTTTTAGTGAACCTTAACGCGAGCTTTACGCCATTGCACAGCGCAGTGATCGGTGCCGTTGCCGGTTATCTTTTGTTGTGGCTAGTATATTGGGGCTTTCGCTTACTGCGCGGCAAGGAAGGAATGGGCTATGGTGATTTCAAGTTACTGGCGGCGCTCGGTGCCTGGCTTGGATGGCTTGCGCTGCCTCAAATCGTGCTCTTGGCGTCCGCTACCGGGGCATTATTTGGCCTAATCGCCCTGATGAGCGGACATCTAAAAAGAGAGCAACCTCTGCCATTTGGCCCATTTCTTGTTGCAGCAGGCATGATTACGCTATTTTGGCGCGCACCATTTTTTGTTGGCTAACCCCATTCTAAAAAAGCAAAGCCTATGTCCAATTGGGGAAACCCCAATATTTTTGTTTGATTCGCGAGATTTAAAGCACCAGGATGATGAAATTTAACCTCAGGCTTAAAAACACTCATGATTCATTAACTCAATTGCTGCTAACATTTAACAGGATGCAAGGCAGTAGCAGGGGTAATCTTCAAAAATGACGCATCAACACACATTTAATTTATTCTCGATTGGCTTAACAGGAGGCATCGGGTGTGGCAAAACGGCCGTTGCCAACCGCTTTGCCGAGCATGGCGTTACCGTTATCGATACAGACCAGATCGCACATAAGCTCACTGCAATGGATGGCATAGCTATGCCATCCATTGCAGAACATTTCGGCCCAGACTTTATTGCCTCAGATGGCTCGCTTCAACGTGCGCAAATGCGCGCAGAAATTTTTAACAACAAGCAGGCTAAATTACGCCTTGAAGCTATTTTGCACCCGCTTATCCGTCTTGAATGTGAGGCCGCTGCGCGTGTTGCTACAGGCCCATATTTAATGTTTGTCGTGCCTTTATTAATTGAATCTGGCAGTTGGAAAGACCGGGTCGACCGGATCTTGGTTGTTGATTGCTCACCTGCTACGCAAATCAAACGTGTGATGCAGCGCAACGGCTTGACCTGCGAACAAGCGCAAGCAATTATGGCCCACCAAGCAACCCGTGCAACACGTCTAGCCTATGCTGATGATGTTATTTCTAATCAAGAGGATACGCCGCTAATTTGTCTATATAATAAGGTTGATGCATTGCATCAATATTATCTCAAGTTAGCCTAGATACAGCACGCTCTGGGTAAAATGTTTATTTCTGAAAGGCAGACAATTTATAGCGTTACAGGCAATTTTGTGCGAGTGAATATCATTAATTCTGACCAAGATTGCAGCGCTTAAATATGCAGATTAGAATAGACGGTATTTATTCGCCATTTTGCTCCTTTTAATAGGCATTAAGTTTGACCCTTCTTTACGAGTATCCGTTTAACGAACGTATCCGAACACTGCTGCGGTTTGAAGATCTTTTTAACCGCTTTACGTTCTTTTTGTCTCGCGAAAACGCCGAGGAGCACCATGTCGCACTGATGACGCTATTTGAAATCGCCGATGTAGCAGGTCGGGCAGATCTCAAATCCGATCTTAGCAAAGAGCTTGAGCGGCAGCGTCAAACACTCATTTCGTATCGGGATAACCCAGGGATTGATCAAACCACGCTGGAATCAGTGTTAGTAGAAATCACACAGACCCTGACACATCTCAATCAAATACATGGCAAAGCCGGGCAGCATCTGGCGGATAATGAATGGCTCAGCAGTATCCGCAGCCGTTCAGCGATTCCCGGCGGTACTTGCCGCTTTGATTTGCCATCTTACTATGCCTGGCAGCAGGGTCCGCTCGAGCAACGTCGGCATGATATTGCGCAGTGGATAATCCCATTACTGCCACTACGCGATGCGATGGCGATTGTATTAAAATTCGCCCGTGAATCTAGCCAGATCACCAAAGTCATCGCGATCGAAGGCCGCTACCAGCAAATGCTATCTGGCCGCACCTGCCAGTTAATGCAAATACACGTTCCTGCCGAATTGAATGTAATTCCTGAAGCCAGTGCCAATAAATATATGCTATGGGTGCGTTTTACCACGCAAGATGGCGATATGCGTCCAAGGCCGGTGGATGCGGATATTCCCTTCCAACTCACATTATGTAATTTATAATCTAGTTTTGTTGGCTCATGATTCTCTCTTGATTATATGAATATTGTCGTCAATTGCCCCATCTGCAACAGTACCGTCGAATGGAAGTCAGAAAATCACTATCGCCCCTTTTGCTCAGAACGTTGCAAAAAAATTGACCTAGGCACCTGGGCGGCCGAGAATTATGTGATTAGCGAATCCCAAGAAACCCCCGCTGAAGCCGATACCGGCGACGACTCAGACTAAAGCCGACCGCTCTTCTGCTTTAACCAAGCAACGCGGTAGAAGACCCGGCATCGGCCTGCAACCAATCTAGCACCGGCACCGTTGCCGGGAGTACAGGAGCAACCTCGACTGGGATTGTCTGCCAAGCCAGCGCTTGCCCTTCGCGTCCAGTCGGCTCGCCACGCCACGCGGTTACTTTGCAAAAGAATAAACGCACATAGGCATGAGGATAATCATGCTCCAGCACCCGCCAACGCTGGCAGGTTTCAAGCGTCACGCCGAGCTCTTCATGCAGCTCGCGCGCAAGTGCGGCCTCTACCGATTCATGCTCTTCCAACTTACCGCCAGGAAATTCCCAATAGCCTTCATAAGGCTTGCCAGCAGGGCGCTGCGCAAGCAAAAAAGAGCCATCATCGCGCATCAGCACCCCAACCGCTACCTGGGTAACCGGCCGCTCTTGCGGCACCTGCTCGGCCTGTGATTGAGTCACCATAAACTATGTACTAACCCGCCCGTTGATTACTTTGCCGGCCCGACCAATCACGCGCAAATTGCCACGCTACGCGTCCAGAGCGCGAACCGCGCTCAAGCGCCCAAGTAAGAGCCTCACTACGCGCTTGCTCGCAATCAGCATCACTGCACCCAAAATGTTTGAGCCAGTGTCGGATTATCGCAAGATAATCATCTTGTTTAAACGGATAGAAACTAACCCATAAACCAAAGCGTTCGGAAAGTGAAATTTTTTCTTCAACCGCTTCGCCTGGATGAATTTCACCCTCACTGGTAGGGCGGTAACTTTCATTATCGCTCATATACTCCGGCAATAAATGACGGCGATTTGAGGTAGCATAAATGAGCAAATTGTCCGACTGTGCGGCAATTGAGCCATCGAGGGCGACTTTCAGAGCCTTATAACCCGGCTCACCCTCTTCAAAAGATAAATCGTCGCAAAACACAATAAAACGCTCAGGACGTTGCGCAACCGATTCAATAATATCGCCTAATTCATGCAAATCGTCTTTATCAACCTCAATCAGCCGCAAACCGTTTGCGGCAAAACGATTTAAACATGCTTTGATTAAAGAAGATTTACCCGTGCCCCGCGCACCTGTTAACAATACATTGTTAGCGGGCAGTCTTTGCACAAACTGACGCGTATTGGCTTCAATTAATTGCTTTTGTCGGTCAACATTTTGTAAATCATCGAGGGTGATTGCCGATATTTGCGGCACAGGCTGTAAATATCCCTGGCCTTGGCGTACTCGCCAGCGAAATGCCACCGATCGCTCCCAATCGACAGCGCCAACCGGCTGTGGCAGCAATCCTTCTAGCCGCTCGAGCAAGCCCTCGGCGCGGCTTAGGAAACGTTCAAGTTTATCCATCTCAATACCATACCCATTCATTTAGCAGCATTCAGCAGGATTTAAGAGCGATAATCTGCATTAATACTCACATATTCATGCGACAAATCACTCGTCCAAATTACCGCATTGGCTTGACCACGCTTTAATACAACGCGTACTGTGATCTCAGGTTTTTGCATCACACGCTGCCCCTCTTCCTCAAGATAATGAGGGTGACGGCCACCTTCTTTCACAACCCAAACATCATCTAGATATAAATCAATTTGATTGACCTCAAGCTTAGCAACCTCCGCATAGCCGATAGCGCATAAAATGCGCCCAAGGTTTGGATCAGAGGCAAAAAAAGCCGTTTTGACGAGTGGCGAATGAGCAATCGCATAGGCAACCTGCCGACATTCCGCGGGCGTCGCCCCCCCTTCAACCTGAATCGTAATAAATTTTGTCGCGCCCTCAGCATCGCGCACAATCAACTGCGCGAGCGTCTGAGCCAATTCGGTGATCGCATCGCGCAGCACAATATAGGCTGGGTCATCCGTCGAAGTAACCAGCGGCAGATCCGCCTGGCCGGTTGCAACGATAACAAACGAATCATTCGTCGAAGTGTCGCCATCCACCGTAATGCAATTAAACGAACGATCCGCCGCATATTGAGTGAGGCTATCCAGCACTGGCTGAGTGAATCCGGCATCCGTTGCAATAAAACTCAGCATCGTCGCCATATTAGGCCGAATCATGCCAGCGCCCTTGCTGATGCCAGTGAGAGTGATTTGCTTAGTGCCAATTGCAACACGCTGCGAAGCAGCCTTGGCGCGAGTATCAGTCGTCATAATCGCTTCAGCAGCGTCAAACCACTGCGCTGGCGCGCGCATTGCCCACGCCGCAGGTAGCGCTGCATTCAAACGCTCGACCGGAAGTGGCTCAAGAATCACGCCCGTTGAGAATGGCAGCACCTGCTGCGCAGTGATTCCGGCCAGTTGCGCCAATCTAGAACACACCTCATAAGCATGAGCCAGCCCCACTTCACCTGTGCCAGCATTCGCATTACCCGTATTAACCACCAGCGCGCGCACGCCCATCCCACCGCTACGCACCCGCGCCAAATGCTCGCGGCTTACAATGACTGGAGCCGCGCAGAAACGATTGGTTGTAAATACAGCCGATACCGTTGCGCCTTCATCCAACGCCATGACCAGCAAATCTTTACGATTAGGCTTGCGGATATTCGCTTGAGCCCAACCCAGGGTAACTCCAGCCACAGGATAGAGCTGCTCAGGACAAATTAAAGGAAAATTGACGGCCATTTAGAACCCGATTACCAAAGCACCAGACAGATATTTACGCTTACAGAGCGTGCATCACGCCAATTTACCGTGACATTGCTTGTATTTTTTGCCACTCCCACAAGGGCATGGACTATTACGCCCGACTTTAGGTGCTATTTCACGTAGCGGCGAGTGGCTGGAAGGCGCATCCTGCTCCAACTCAGAGATGGATTGATTAACAATTGCTCCAGCAAACTCAGCATGTTGAAAATGCATAGTATCGTGCTGAGCGGCTTTTTCCTCAAACTGCTCAGTCGCTTGTTCAAGCTGCTCAACGGATTGAATCCGCACATTCATAACAATCCGTATCGCCTCTAGCTTGATTGCATCAAGTAACTGTGCAAAAAGCTCAAAAGCTTCACGTTTATATTCTTGTTTGGGGTTTTTCTGCGCATAACCTCGCAGATGAATGCCTTGCCGCAAATGGTCTAATGCTGCCAGATGCTCGCGCCAGCGCGCATCAAGCGTTTGCAGCATAATCGAGCGTTCAAATCCGTTAAACGCCTCACGCCCGATCTGCGCCACCTTGTTTTGATAGGATTGATGCGCCACCGTCAATACATACTGCAAAATATCTGCATCAGTCACCACATCAGCGTCCTGAACCGCCTGCTCAAAATTGAGCGCAAGCTGCCAATCATCGTGCAAAACTTGCGCCAGGCCTGGCAAATCCCACTGTTCTTCAATACTACCTGGCGCTACAAAAGTATGAACTAGCACACTAAACACGCTCTCGCTCATGGCCGCGATCGTCTCTGAAATATCGGTCGCTTCGAGCAATTCATTGCGCTGCTGGTAAATCACACGGCGTTGATCGTTGGCAACATCATCGTATTCCAGTAATTGCTTGCGCACATCAAAATTACGTGCCTCAACCCGGCGCTGCGCTGACTCAATCGAGCGTGTGACAATGCTCGCCTCAATCGCCTCGCCATCGGGCATTTTAAGGCGCTCCATAATCGCGCGTACACGATCACCGGCGAAGATACGCAATAATGGATCTTCGAGCGAGAGATAAAAGCGCGAAGAGCCAGGGTCACCCTGCCGCCCGGCTCGACCACGTAATTGATTATCGATGCGGCGCGCTTCATGCCGCTCAGTGCCGATAATATGCAAACCACCCGCCACTTTAACTCCATCATGCAAAGCCTGCCATTCATCATGCAAATGCTGAATCCGGCGCGCTTTTTCATCAGCAGCTAAGGTTTCATTCGCCTCAATAAAACTCGCTTGCTTCTCAACATTCCCCCCCAATACAATGTCCGTCCCCCGGCCAGCCATATTCGTGGCAATCGTCACCATTTTAGGACGACCTGCTTGCGCGATGATTTCCGCCTCGCGCGCATGCTGCTTAGCATTAAGGACTTGGTGCGGCAACTTCGCGTGCGTCAATAGCGACGCCAACAGCTCCGAGCTTTCAATTGAGGTAGTACCCACCAATACGGGTTGCCCGCGCTCATAGCAAGCACGAATATCCGCGATCACCGCTGCATAGCGTTCTCGCGCACTTTTATAAATTTGATCCTGATAGTCAGTCCGCTGGCTAGCTCGGTTGGTCGGGATCACGACGGTTTCAAGCCCATAAATTTGCTGAAATTCGTGCGCTTCCGTATCCGCCGTCCCAGTCATCCCAGCCAGGGTGGAATACATCCGAAAATAATTCTGAAAAGTGATAGACGCAAGCGTTTGATTTTCGTGTTGAATATGTACGCCTTCTTTTGCCTCAACCGCTTGATGCAGACCATCCGACCAACGACGGCCGGCCATTAAGCGCCCCGTGAATTCGTCCACAATCATCACTTCAGCATTTTGCACGACGTAATGCTGATCGCGGTAAAATAACGTATGCGCCCGCAACGCAGCATAAACATGATGCATTAACGTAATGTTTTGCGGCGCATATAAACTTTCCCCAGCACCAATCAACCCCCATTGCGCCAACAAATTTTCGGCTTTCTCATGACCGAGTTCAGTCAAAAAGACTTGACGCGCTTTTTCATCAAGGGTGTAATCACCTGGCTTTTCAACCCCACTCCCGTCTGCCTTTTCCTCACCAATTTGGCGCTCAAGCAGCGGCGGCAGCGCATTCATCCTTAGATATAATTCCGTATGATCTTCCGCTTGCCCTGAAATAATCAGCGGCGTACGCGCTTCATCAATGAGAATTGAATCCACTTCATCAACAATCGCGAAATTCAGTTCACGTTGCACGCGCGCGCCAACTTCGTACACCATGTTATCGCGCAAATAATCAAAACCGAATTCATTATTCGTGCCATAAGTAATATCGGCCGCATACGCCTCGCGTTTAGCCTCAGGCTCCATCTGTGACAAATTAACACCGACTGACAAACCCAGAAAACGGTACAGGCGTCCCATCCACTCAGCATCACGCTGCGCCAGATAATCATTGACCGTCACCACATGAACACCGCGGTCAGCTAGTGCATTGAGATAAGCAGCCAGGGTTGCCACCAGCGTTTTACCTTCGCCGGTGCGCATCTCAGCAATCTTGCCATGATGCAACGCCATGCCGCCGATAAGCTGCGTATCGAAGTGGCGCATTTTAAGCGCACGCCGGCTCGCTTCGCGGCACACCGCAAAGGCTTCTGGCAAAAGCTGCTCGAGCGATTCGCCAGCCGCGACCCGTTGTTTAAAGAGTGCCGTGCACGCTTGCAACTGTTCGTCAGTGAGTTTCTCGAACTGCGCCTCAAGCGCATTGATCGCAACGACAGTTTTTTGGTATTGCTTAAGCAACCGCTGGTTACGGCTGCCAAAAATCTTTTTGAGAAGTCCTGCAATCATCGCTTATAAGGTTATAACTGCTAACGTTATTGAATAAAGAGTAGAGTTTATCATGCTACTCTGCCCTGTAATACAGGGAAAACATAGCGCTAACGTATAACTTGAACTCAAGGGCTGGCGCGCATTAGTCTAGTGTATGTGTGTGCGTGCGTACAGACAGAAAGCCAAACCGTAGAATGGAGTTTTGTAAGTTCGAACACGCAGACAGCCCCCATTTTGCTTTTTGCTTGATGCTAATGCCGATCTCACAAAATATTTTTACGCTTACTCCCACGTACTATGTGGAAACGCTCAATAATTTATTTTTGGATAGGGAGATCGTACCGTGTTCCAGGAAAAACAATGTCCAGATTTCCCTTCACAACCTGCAGGCCAAATATTGCTGGCATGAAAAAGTTAACTGTTTTTTTTAAAACAAAGGGAGGCATTCGAATATTGAGTTTCGATGTTTCTACAGCTACCCTCCAATCTGTCAAGGAACCTGTAGGACCACAAATATAGCCGAAATTAACTCCTTGACCATCAAGTGCGCCTTTAAGCTCATACAGAAAACTTTCTTCGTCTCCCTTTCCAACATTGCAAGATTGTAATTTGAGAATACCTACCTCATTCAACCCAGCGCTCTTAAGAGCGTATGCCAATTCTTCCGCCGACATATCTGAGAAAGACTCCTCATTACCATGACCATGTATATCCAAACGGTCAGCTAGCTTTACCTTTTGTAGCCAACCCTCCTCAGGAAAAATAGGAGTGCCAAATTCATTTTTATATAAAATTCCACTTTTATTTATAGCGCGAACATGACTCGGGTTTATCATAATAAACCTATCAAAATAAAAACAATTTTCCTTTGGAATTTGATGGTCTATCGCTTGAGCTCTAGCGTTACACCGGATTGTGAAATCTTCCTCCGTAGAAAGTACATACCTCTTTTGAGCATCCGGTTTTTTTATAATTTGCGGAGATTCTTGACTGCCTCTTCCAATTTTATTTCTGAACCCAGCCAAATTCCCTAGCGAAAAGAATTTCGATCGGAACCCAACCTTGCTTTCTTGAAAGTGTGGCTCGTCAGAAACAGCAGCAGATGGAATGAGCCGAATTTCTTCACAAGAAAAAGAATTTCTCATAGACTTCTCACCGTTTATTAGGTACTGAGATATAAAAATCTTCTCTTATAAAGAAACGCCTCATGCAAGAACTCGCGAAATACACATGTACCTAGCGAACACAAAATATATCTAGGTTGATGTAAGATCAAGACAATTATGAGCTCTCAAAATTTTACAAAATCGTCCCGCCCGCCCAATGCATCATCCGTCGTCAAACTGCTTGAACGCAATGAAACCTTCGCCCAGCTACGTGCCGGCATCAAACAAATCGCAGCCCTGGAACATGACTTAGCCAGCGTTTTACCAGATTATCTAGCACCCAATATTTCCGTTGGGCCAATCAAAAATGGCACACTCTCCCTGCTCACTGCACATAATGCGCTCGCAGCACGTTTACGCCATCTAGAGCCCCGTTTATTGCAAACATTACAAGAACGCGGCTGGCTAGTAGATGCAATTAAAATCCGCGTGCAATCACCTCACACAAAACCCATCTTCACAGCCAAAGAAGCGCATCTATCGAAGACGGGCTTGACTTGTTTGCAGGACTTACACCAAAAAATCTCCCCTTCGCCGCTACAAACCGCCATAGCGCAGATGATTGAGCGTCAAACAAAAATTTCTCAAGAAAAAATATAAAAAAACAATACTCTTATAAGTAATATTAATACCTAATTTTTCTCATTTTTTAAGATCATTCTTATATGAGTAGAGAGTGAAACGTTGCATCATGTCCAGCACAAAACAATCTTGCATTTATTTTCTGTTTACGCCAAACCACTCACTGTTAAAGTATGAATCAACTGCAAGCCATGCGCGTCTTCCTGCAAGTTACCGAAAGCGGCAGCTTCGGGCGAGCAGCCACCCAACTTAAATTGTCCAATGCAGTCATCACGCGTTATGTAGCGCTGCTCGAAGCACATTTAAATACTCAACTATTACAGCGGACAACCCGCTGTCTATCGTTAACTGAAGCAGGGCGCGCTTACGCAGATGGATGTCGCCATATCCTGGCACAAGTTGAAGCAATCGAAGCCAACGCGACACAAATGTCAAGCGTGCCTTGTGGGACTTTAAAGATTTTCGCGTCAGCCGCCCTCTCACTGGCTAATTTAACCCCCTTGCTTAGCACGTATCGCACACGCTACCCAAAGGTAAAATTACAACTCACGCTAGGGCACCGGCCGGTAGATTTAATCGAAAACGGCTTTGACGCCAGCCTTGTCGCTACGGGCTCAATCACCAGTACGAGCATGACTCAACACCCCCTGCTCACGATTGAATCAGCCCTTGTAGCGGCTCCGAGCTACCTTGCTCAGCACGGCGGTACGCCCCATTCTCTCAATGCACTCACACAGCATACCTTTGCCGGACCTACGCAACGTACCTCCAGCCCCACTTGGACCTTTGTCAGCTCTCGCGAAAGCCGTCAAATAGCCATTGAACCTGCTTATTTAGTCAATGATTTAGCGAAATTACGCGAAGCTGCGCTCGCCGGCATTGGTATCGCAATCTTACCGCAGACCATGGTAGATAAAGATTTAGCAAAGGGTAAGTTAAAAAGGATTCTGCCTGAATATAGCGTACCGGAGGCAAACGAACAAATTTCGCTGGTCTACTCAAGCCAACGCCATTTACCGGCTAAGACACGAGCATTTGTCGAGCTCGCAACGCAGCTTTTAGCAAGTGATACTTCACATACAAGATAAAAACGCGGAGCTGCGCACCCCGCTCCTTCGCGCCAACCCATCCTACTGGTCCTTCCCTTCGAGATTGGCCATCCGCACCCTAGCCGTAGCATTATCGATATGCGCTATGGCAGCTCGCCGCGCGGCATCTGGATCAGCCCGCGCAATCGCTTCTATAATCGCTCGATGCTCCGCGTGTAAGGAAAAATCCATGCGACTAACCTGAGTTGTACGAGTCGCTTTAATCGATGTATAAATAAAACGGTTCAGAAAATCTAACAAAGATGCATAAAGCGCATTGCCCGTGGCTAAGGCAATCATTTTGTGCAGCCCAAAATCTTCGTCAACAGCGACATCGCCCTTTTTTGCCGCTCCATCAATGGCTGCCAGCGCCTGTTTGATTTGCACCAATTGCTCAGGTGTGCAGCGCTGTGCTGCAAGTGCTGCAGCCTCCCCCTCAATGCTACGCCGCAATTCAAATACCTGAAATACAGTTTGCAATGAATCTGTTGTGCCGACATCAATCCTAAACGCAGTCGCTGCGCCTGGCTGCAAAACCACTGTACCTAAGCCCTGGCGCGCCTCAACTAAACCGTCTGATTTTAAACGTGAAATGGCCTCTCGGATAACGGTACGGCTTACGCCAAAACGTTTGGCCATGATATGTTCTGTTAGCCGTGAATCAGGGCGTAACTCTTGGCTTCTTATTTTTTGAGCTAGTACCTGAGTTACGCGATCAGCTAACGTACCTACCGAAGCAATCCGAAAAGTATGTGCATCCTTAAAATCCTGTGGCCCCGCCATATTAAATCTTTCCTCGCTATCAATTTTGAAGATTGCCTCTCTTGACCTAATCTAATTTACCCATTCACCTCTTATCCAAAACGAACATAATATTTGATTAACCGAATTATTACCACCAATTTATATTCAATTCCATTTTTAATATTATTAAATTATTATTTTCAATAATTTACCCTCTTCAGTAGCACATAAATTAATCGCAAATTAAAATATCGTTGCTTTTGCAAGCTCGCAAACACAGCGCTCGCCGGACCGATTACAACAAGGATAAATTGGATAACAATATTTACTCAGCTGGCCAAATCTCATTATGAACACTGATGTATTGCTTTACCTCATATCCTCGGTATTTTTACCGTTACCTTATTCACCATTTATATTTAATATAATTTTTTAAGAGTAAATACCAATAAGCCTAGCAAGAAATAAAATTTGACAGCCCATTAAAATCTGCTAAAAATAAAAACCAAGCATTTTTAATTTTCGAAATACTCTATTTTTTTCTTAAATATCTTATAACTCTTACCGGAGTCCATCATGCAAATTCGACATTATTCTCAAACCGCTCAATCCCCCCCAAGCTAATCGTCTAGAGGTGTCTCAAACGGACCACCATCGCATCAATTCCGACACAAACATAGATCACACAACAGCCAGCAGGTCTACCCAGCAACTCAACCGTTAGAACAAACAAAAAGTAGCCTTTTTAACCACTTATCCTCAATCTCGCACTTGCAAAGAACATGATTGAATTAAGCGCTAAATTACAAAACACTCAAGCACAATCTCAAGAAATTGAAAACATTAAGTCTACTGAGGCTGAAATTTTGGAACAAGTTGCAGAGATTGATGAGCTTCGCGAGATATGCCGAACAATAGGGAGAATAGTAGTGCTAAAGCGCCAGAAAGAGAGTAGCCAAGCCATCCCAATTGGACGGGAAATTTCCGATGAACAATTAGCGGACTTTCTGTGGCCAGACCGACTAGTGGAAACACTACGACTACGGTCATCAGCAAGCACAGGATGGGACTGGGGGCCATTGGATGAATCGCAACAATCATCAGACAGCCCGCAGGGATCACCTGCCCAGCCAATAATTATGTATGATTGCCTGAATTTCCCCTGCAATTTAAAAGATGATGAAATGTTTTGTGCGATATTGTTCTCAGGTGTTGATCCGTATCACGCATTACCTCATTAAAAAATGTTAAGCTACTGCAAATGTGGAATAAATGATTGTGCAATAAAAGTTGACTAACTTTTAAAGTCCGTTAGAACTGGAACGAGAAATTTTATTGAGTAGCACTTGATTGAACAAATAATTTGAATGGTTTATTTGAATTTTTAAAGCTTTATCGCTGGTTTATGATTTCCTGATGGAAGCAAGATTTTTCTTTGTGACAAGGGTAAAAAATGAACATTAGTAATTCTCCACGGTTAACGACTTTATTAAACTCAACATCTTCATTAAGCTCGATATCTTCATTAGATTCATCAACTTCATCGTCCCCTTCACCAACCTCGAACACTCCATCTGCTTCAACAAATTTGCTATTGGATAGTCATTTAATTTTGCCTACGCTTTCTTTTCAAGGGATGCTAGGAACAGAAAGCGACACGGAAGAAATGTCATTATCCAATCAGCAGATAGGGGGTACGGAGCATAAGACCGAAGAATTGGAGCAAACAACAAATAAGGGCTTTAGCTATTTATCGTCAATCAGAGAGAACATCAGTAGAATAACAGCGCAACTGCCCAGGCTGGAGCCGAGAGATTGGGGCTTGTCGCTTTCAGTCTGCGTGATTGCTGTGTTGTATCAGATCTATACGGCAAGAACGCTAGAGAGGAAATATGAGATTGAATTTGAGCAGATGCTGAATCACTTGCTAAAACAGGCAGAGCAGGCGATGAATTCGCCTATGGAAAAGGACGATCTCATTTTTGCCAAAATGGATTCGATGAAGAATCAATTTGATCGAATAGCAGAACATCTGAATCAACCAGGGCAGCAGGGATTATATCTGGCGTTTTGTGCCTTAATGCTGTCGCTCAGCGGGATGGCCGTTTTATGGAGAAAAATGAATGGGATGCAAGCGGCACAGTTCCAAAAATCAAAAGAAGATCTAAACAACAGGACTCATTTGGAAAGTAGTTTTAACGAAAGCATAAATCAATTGCAGAGCGCTCTGTCTAAACAAATTGATGGGGTAAATTCAAAAATCAAGGAGGTACAAAATGACCTTGCTAAAGCTGACGATAGAATTTCTCGCATTGAAAATAAGCCTCCTCAACCAAACTCTGACTTAGAAACAGCCCAAGCCGCTCAACTTAATCAACAAGCTACAGAAATTGCAGCAACAGCGGCAAAGATCGATAATCTTCGAGAGCTATGCCAAATGATAGGAAATGTAGTGCAAGATTTGATAAAGCACCTGCAGGAGCGTAGCCAAGTTAATTCAATTTCACAGGAAATAACTAATAAACAATTAGTTGGCCCGCAGTGGCCAGATCAACCATTAGGATGGCCAAGATCGGATTGGGGGCCATGGAACGGATCGCAACAATCATCAGACAGCCCGAGATCTCCGAGCGAACTAATCCCCCCCTTACTCGAGCGAACTCAAGAGCTAGAAACTCAAGTATCTAGACTAACTAGAGTAGAAGGAAATCAGGTAAGCGAAAGTGAAAATCCTGCCAGGCCGACAAATATTTCATTGAGCAGAGCCTATAATGAAACACAGAATATAGCTTCTTTTCAGGCGACACAAAGTGGTACCCCATCCTTAGAAACTGAAGACGAACAAAATAATCTAACCAATATAGCAGAAGGGACTCAGAATTTGGATGGCGTAGAATCTAGAATAGAAAGTGACGGGCAATCTCTTCCAACTTCACCGGAGATCGACGACCCATCATCACCAATAATAATAACCCTTAGCCTTCTAAAAGCCGCTTATTCCCAAGGCCGAAGCCCAAGCGAAGAGAGCTCATGGACTTCATCTCCAGGATCACGGAGCGGATCACCACCACTAACCAATCCAAACGAGTGCCCCCAGCAATGAGGACACTAAATTAAAGGATAAGTAATGCCCCCTCTGGGAGAGTATTTAGTGCAAAGAAGCTTGCTGTATTATGCCTGCATCAAAAGAGGGGGTAGCCCGAATTGGAAGATAAAACGATACAAGTTAACCACTTTTTTGGACGAATTGCCTTAATTGATACGTAAATAAAGTACGGAGGAAATTTGATAGAGACAAAGTGAGTTTCAAATTTCCTAAATAAACATTAATGATTTATATAAAAAATCGCGATCGATAGATTTACATTAAAAATCCAATCCCATACTTTTTACCTTATTTTCAGAAAAAGATCTTTTCAATTTCCAATTAGATTAGGCTTAAGCCTTCAAAAAAACCAGTACAAACGAAGAGAGGACAAAATTCAATTTTGAATTAAACAATAAATCAGTGTATGATGAGGGAAATTGAGAATCTGCTAATATTTGAAATAAATAGGAAAGCTATGTTACCAAATTTTCAAGACAATTTTTTTGATAGTTATTCGTTTTCGGAAAATTTCAGTGCTTATTACGCTGCTTTCTCACACAATAGTGATGATTGCGGTAGTCTTTTTATCACTTAACAACTTCCAATCAATTCAAGCCCACCCAACCAGGACTTAATCGCATTAGTCAAAAATCTCCGCTTCTTTATTAAAACTTCTTATATTTTCAAAACTTTTTCTTCTTGCTGGAGCCGATAATGCAAATTCCATCCTCTGTTACATCTCTATTTTCCTCTTGGCTTCCTAACTTTTGGGATACGGAAACAAAAGCCCAAAATAAACAAGTGCCAGATTTATGCGATCTTCATTTAAACCAAGTTTTGCAGCTTTATAAGGATGAAGGGTTCTGCGCTAGGACGGGAAATGAGAATTCGCCCCCTCGCTTTATTAGAGAGCTAGAGAAAAACTCTTGGCAACCACAGCAACAGGCAAGCAGTTTTTTGAATCATATAGGTTCGATGACAACAGAGGTGAATCGAATTTCTGCGCGGGTTGATCAGTTAAATCCAGAGGTTATACAGGTAGTACTAGCTTTATGTACAGTCCTTTCCGCCTATGCTTTTATTGCAATTAGCTGTGCTTCTAGGAAGCCGGCAACCTTAAAGAAAGAGCACCAAGAATCAATAGACCTTTTACTCGAGCGAGTGCAAACACTAGAAAATCAGGTAAACGAAATTAAAAGTCTCGCCAGATCGACAAGTAATTCATCAATAAATGTCTTTGATGAAGCTGAAAATATAATTTCTCCTCAAATTACACAAAATGACGCCACACTCCCAGAAACTGAAGACGGGCAAACTAATTTGGCTGATATAGATTCCGAAAGGACCGGAGCCACAGTTGGAGAAACCCTCAACGAGGGTAATGACGAGCTAATGAGTAGATCTATAAATCTGAACGACCTAAGAAGGGCTTACAAATCGTCACGGATTCGAAGCACAAGCCAGGGAAGTAATTCTTCTTTAGCAAGTAATTCTTCTTTCATAAGCAATCCATAACTTACAATTACCCACAACTTTGAGCGAGTTCAAAACCTAGCTGTATATCGATGAGTTTTCGCACTCCCCTCCAGATAACGGTGTTGCCTGGAGGAGGATCGTTAGCGCGGGTCATATAGTCGCCAATGTGAGAGGCTTGGCATTTGAGGTTTTCGCAGTATCTTAACCGATTTGATCAAGCCACTCTGCATTTCAGAAGGCGTGGCGTAAACTCGGCCAATAACTTGGAATCTCCCCCCGTCACCCAGAAAGATCCTTTAAATGTATTCACAGCCTGGTGCCTATTTCCCGTTGTTCCGCCACACAAAATCATCTTAATCAAAATACATAAAATCAGTGACTCTGTTGCTTGGCTCGTTCAGCCAACTAGCAATTTCACCACGCTTAACACCTTCTAAGTATTTCGGCTCTCCATCAGGGTCGTTAGAACTAAAACTATACCACCCTTCTTGATTTCCCTTATTCTTGCTCGGAAAATTTTGATCGTTGTCACTATAATAACGCACACCTTGAATTTGAGCAGAGTTCGAAGAATGACTTTCTTTAGACCTCCACACTGAAACCATTAGCCTATTAACAGAAACTTCATCGCTAATGCTGGCCCCCCTAATTTCAAAATTCTTCTCAGGGATCTGAATACCCTTTTGCGGAAGACCTTCGGGATGATAGTTCAATGCATATGTAGATGCATAAACCCCTAGCAGTATCATGCCATAATTGAATGCAGTGTTTATAGCCTTTGCTTCGTCTTGCAGGTATTTATTAACCACATCTTGCCCGGCATTCTCACCAGGCTGACTCAACTTGCCCAAGAATCTTTTCTTTAAAGCTTCCTCTAAATAAATTTCTTTCGATACAATTTTCTCTAAAATAATTTTTCTTACCTTTAAAGCATCAGGGTTTTCTTTTAGAATCTTTTCATTTTCATCTATATAATCTTGAACTAATTCTTTTACATCTTTTTTTTCAGCCTTATTTTTCCCATTTTCTCTGTACGCGCCGCCTAATATGCTCGCAATTTCTATTAATGATAAGGTCTCTCTGTCCGTAACATGACTTCCTTCGAAATCAAAAAGTTTTTCAAAAACTGAACGATAATGAATATCTTCAAACTTAGCGTGAGGATCCCTAATACTCCTTTTACGCTTAGACTTACTACCCGCCGCCGCACTTACTTCAGTGGACGTCGAATTTTCTAGGACTATTTCAGCCCCGTCTACAGGAACACTCCTTGATCCATCTCCAGACGCTGTCTCTATAGATGAGGTATCAATATTAGCATGATCAGATGAGACACCGTTTTCAGACGGTCTGCTATTCCCGCCCCCTGCCGCTACAGATGAGGTATTAACATGCCTCGATGAGACATTGTTTTCAGACGGTCCGCCATCCCCGCCCCCACACGCAACCACAGTCAGAACAGCCATCATTACAAAAATGCATGATTTCATCTATTTCCCCGTTAATTCTAGCTCTTAGCCAATCTTCATTTTATAGCGAACTAGTCAAATTTTAATAACTGTTAAAAAAATACAAAACACTATTTTGCTATATTCGGTCCATTCTTATTCTAAAGCTATCGATATGACTTATGCCCATTCTATCCTAGAAATCTCTCGGTAGAGTTTCTCAAAATCAAACAATTTTATACGTTTACCTTCAAACGTGGACTTGCCCCTCTCCATCCAACTCCAACATCGCAATCCTCAACACCTCAGCCACCGGCTCAAACAATTTATCAGGGATATAATCCCCAATCTTAGTATCCGCCATCAATTGTCGCGCAAGCGCAACATTCGCCACTACCGGCACTTTATAAATCTGCGCCAATTCAAGCACTTGTAATGCCTTACGCCCTTCGCCTTTTTCGGTGACGATTGGCAGTGGCGTTTCACCTTGCTTGTAGTATATACATATTGCAAGATGTGTAGGATTTTTAATCACGGCACTGGCTCGTTCAACGCGGCCAGACATATCGCTGTCTTGCATTTCTTCATGCAATTGACGAATGTGCCCTTTAATGTGTGGGTTGCCTTCTGTATCCTTAAACTCGTGTTTAATGTCTTCCTTGCTCATGCGCAATTGCTTGATGAGCTGGTAGCGCTCAAATAAATAGTCAGTGATCGCAAATATTATATAGAAAGCTAGCACACAGCCAATCAGCCAGCTACATAACTTAGCTACGACTGGAATTGCGCAGTGCACACCGCATTCTGGCAAATAAATTAAAGATTTACCATAGCGGCCTAAGATATAAGCGAAAACAGAACCCAGCAGGATAATCTTAAATATCGTGCGGAGTAAGGTATAAAGTTTTTTCAGCGAGAAAAGATTTTTTAAATTTTGCAGAATGCTAATTGAGCTAAGCTTAGGTTTGAGTTTTTTTGGCGCAAAGAGAAAACCCGTTTGCGCAAGCCCTGTTATGATGGTAACCAGGAGCAATACCGCTGCCAATGAACCGGTAAAGCGCACTAATACTTGTATACACGCTAGAAAAATTCTTAACAGCGCTTGCTCAAACGGCAATGCCATGTATTGAATTGCCTGACCAAAATTATCTTGCAGCGCAGCAATCAACTTCGGCCCTTCTAGCCAAAACCAGAGCGCGGCTATTAGCAATTGCATCCCTTGGATAATTTCGACGCTTTTTGCAACCTGCCCTTCTTCACGCGCGTCTTTGAGTTTCTTGGGGGTGGGCTGTTCGGTTTTTTCGGCCATTTTATGCAGCCTTGGTTGCGCTGAGTTCCAACAATCGACGCACGATTAGCCAAATTTCGTCAAATCGATCCAAATAATGGCCAAGCCCTAAACGCAGTCCAAAAATCAATGCTAAACAGGCAAAAATGGATTTGATTGGCATCGCAATAAAAAATACGTCGAGTTGACCAGCGGTGCGGTTAATCAAGCCAAACGAGAAATCAACCAACAGCATCAAGGCCACGGCCGGTAGCGCAAAGCTAACGCCTAATTCAAGCACAAGACGCCATTGGTGGATCATAAAAAAAGCGGTGTCTTGATTCATTAACAGCGCTTGCCCAAGCGGCAATTTACTATAGGATTGATAAATCGTTGCCAGCAGTAGATTAAAGCCGCCTCCCACAAAAAATAGCGCCGCTAATAATTGTACGAAAAGGAGCGAGAATAATGAAACTTCTTCGCCTAGCGCTGGGTTTAAAATTTCAGCTAACCCAGCGCCGCGTGCAGTGTCGATAAACTCGCCCGCAACAGCCACCGCCCAGAATGGGATCGCCGCTAAAAGCCCAATATATAGGCCCGCTGAAAATTCGCTTAACATCATGCCGGCAAAAGCAAAGCCCTCTGGCGGCGCAGCGCTGTGCGCCCAGGCAAGAGCGATAGGCACGGCAGGTAAAGCGATTAACAACGCAAGTGCGTTTCTGATTAATACGCCACCTAACATGCGAGGGCTAGTGACAGAAAGCAACGCCATGACGCCAAGCGGGCGCATCATGCAGAGCGCCAGCATTTTTAATAGGGGCGCCCAGGCGGCCCAGGCCGTCATATTCAACGCCTCATATCAGACAGTTGTTGAAACACCATATCGCTATAATTCAGTAAAGTGAGGCCAATCCAGCGATACGTCACGAGCAAAGTCAGCGCGGCCGTGAGCAACTTAAAAATAAATTGCACGGTTTGATCTTGTAATTGAGTCAGGGTTTGCATTAAGCTCACCGCTAGACTAACCAGCGCTACAGCAACCACAATAGGCAATGCAAGCAATAAGACGACCCAAAGTAGCTGCGTCGTCATATGGATCAGGATGGAGTCACTCATGAGTAAGAAAGCATTAATTGTGACAAGAGTTTCTCCCAGCCCCCCATGAGTACGAATAACAGGAGCTTGAAAGGTAAGGCAATGGTGAGCGGTGACACCATCATCATGCCGAGGGAAAGCAAAAGGATTGAAACGATCAGGTCAATCGCGAGAAAGGGAAGAAAAATCAGCAAACCCATTTTAAACGCTTCAATCAATTGACCAATCGCAAACGCTGGCATCAGGACTAATAAAGAATTGACATCGAGCCGCTCCTTATATTGCTCCGGCCAAGTGCGCTGTCCAATATCAACAAAGAAATGCGTTTGCCGCGGTGGCGTATGGCGTTTTAGAAACGCCCGATATGGGGCGAGCACGCTCTCATCGATTTGGCTCACTGATTCAGGCGAGCTAAATTCCACGGGATGGGCTTTGAGCGCATCGCTGACCTGTAAACCGACAGGCGTCATCACATAGGCCGTCAGCACGAGCGAAATCGCATAAAGTGCAATATTTGGCGGCACATGCTGAATGCCAAGTGCATTGCGCAAAAGCGCCAGCACAATCGAAATTTTTAAGAACGAGGTGCCAAGCACAACCAATAAAGGCAAAATCGACAGCAGGAAAAGAAAAACGATCAGTTGCAGCGGGTGATCGAGCAAACTCATCTTGTTTCTTCCGGCGCAAGTAGGCGAGTAATTTTGGCGCCCAGGCGCTCGCCAATGCGCACTAGGCTCGCCGTCGCAATTAAACGGCCTTGAGTGCGAATGCCAATTTCCGGTGTGGTTTTCAAATCGGCTTCCAGTACATCTCCCTCTTTGAGCTGAGAAAGCGCTGCAAGTGACACTGTCATCTGTCCAATTTCAAAAACTAGGGTCAGCGGTAAACTTGCAGCAACCTTTCCGAGGGTGAGATTATCTTCAGCTACGGGCTGAACCTCTTCTGCGAGAGGGGCGTGCGCCGCGACTTCAGGAGTGTCAGTCATAAAATGATTTTCTTCGCCTAATGGCTCCATAATGCGCTCAATTTGAATATGATTTTCATCCAACCGACATATTTGCACTAACAGCCGGTCCAATACCAATAACAGGCTAGCGTTTTTAAGCGGAGCTTGCCAGCTAGCCATAACGACATCACCTACTTTTAATGCAGTCAGTTGGGCGACAGATAAATGCGCAAAAGCCGCACAAGCTGAGATGACGGTGTGCTGTTCCGTCGGCTGATGCGGACTGGCGGTCATACATTTTGCCAAGGCGCTCAACCAGGTTAATGGAAATGCATCGAGATGCAGATCAAGCCAACGAAGATCTTTAGAAGAGACCAAAGACAAAACCATGTCGGCCGCATATTCTCGCTGATCAGATCGAGCAGGAGGCGATGCTGGTGCGCCCAGCGCTTTAATCGATGGCGGCACTAGCCCATGCTGTACACACCAATCTAGCCACGGCGCTAAGGTCCAGGCCGCCGCGGCTTCGCGCAAACCCTCATCGAGCACTGAAAAATCTGGCGTGGGTAGAATCGGCTCCAGCCATTCCAGCAACGCTACTTCATCAAACCAAATCCAGACTGATTGGCCGTTAAGCGATAATTCAAGCGGCAACATCGTGCGTTGCGCAGGGTTCGAAGCTTGTGCGCGTTGGGTCAATTGGAGCGAAAGTCCCTCTGTTTCACTTTGCCGCCCGCTACCAATCGCTTGCTGCAAATGCGCGTCTGCGACAGTCCACTCCGGCGCTTCAAAAAAGGCTTGCTCAGTCATACAGACGCTCAATTAATATGCTCTCAAGTGAGTAGAGTGAAGACATCTGCTGCTCAAGTTTATGCCGCATCCCTTTCAGCGCTTCAAATTGTTGAGGATTAGCTGCGCGCAGTGTCATTTTGAGACGGCCTTGGAGTTGGGCAACCCGCATTTCAACGCCAGCAAGCATCCCTGAATGCACCGTAACATGCAATGAACTGCCTGCGTTTTGTATCTTGATTGCAGCAAGCATAAAGATGCTCTCCGCTAACGCACGCAGGGTTGCCGGGGCTAGGCTCCGGCTATGAACGGTTTTAAGTGTGCCGCCAAAGGTGTCCAATGGCGACGGGAGCGACGACGGCACCCCCAGCGCTTCTGAGGTTCGCTTTTTTTTGAGCAAATCCGCGAACCGCTGCATCTGTTCTTGTGATGGCGTTGGTTGTGGCGAGTCTGACTGGGACTCTCTACTGCCTGCATCGTGGCGGTTATCTGTCGTTAAAATTTGCATTATCTTGGTTGTTTTTCAATGAGCTTTAATTTCTCCTGCTTCGCAATACATTGCCGAAGCAGGATATTGTGTTCCTTAAGTTGTTGCTGCAAATCCTCTATTTGCGCACCGAGCTGCTGGCTCTCTTGCTCAAAATTCAAAGCTGTAAGATTGTAATGGCTCAGCTCTTGCAATAATTCCTCTACTCCATCTGACCGGCGCACTGAGCTTTGCGCACTCAGTGCTTGCCATTGCTGCATGACTTGCAAGCGTTGCTCATCGAGTTTTGCGCGAGCGGTTTTTAATTCACTCACTTGCGCTTCAACCTGGTGTATTGCAATTCGTAAACGTTCTTCTCGGCGGCGCTTAACCGCGATTAATTTTGACCACATAACATAGGGTCTCTAAGTTAATGCATCCACTCATTCTGGTCTAACCGGGTAGGCTGACTCTCGGTAAGCACCTGCCTCAGCGCCATTTCAGTTTCAGCCAGTCCACCTCTTTGTGCTGTGCTTTGGCGCAAAAAACTCTCTATCGCAGAGCGCCGCTCAAGCGCTTCATCGGCTTCCGCATCTTGGCCGCGCTGATATTCTCCAACGCGCACCAGTAAATCTATCTCATCGTAACGCGCCAGCAAACGCCTCAATTTGGCAGCGTGCTTTTTAAGCTCGGATGGCGCAACCTGATTCATCACTCGGCTGACGCTACGCAATACGTCGATCGCAGGATAATGATTACGCTCAGCCAAAGCCCGCGACAAAACAATATGCCCATCTAGAATCGAGCGGGTTTCATCGGCCACTGGCTCGTTCATATTGTCGCCCTCTACGAGCACAGTGTAGATACCGGTTATCACCCCCTGCGCGGCTGGCCCGGCACGCTCTAATAGACGCGGCAACGCAGCAAAAACACTCGGAGGGTAACCGTTAGCCGCCATCGGCTCGCCAGCCGCTACGCCAAGCTGACGCGCCGCACGCGCGTAGCGCGTGACAGAGTCAACTAGCAATAATACATTTTTGCCTTGATCACGAAAATATTCAGCGATAGTGGTTGCGGTGTAGGCGGCTTTATAGCGCTCCAACGCAGGCCGATCGGAAGTCGCAATCACAATCACGGCGCGCCGCCGCATTTCATCATCAAATACGCGATCGATAAATTCGCGCACCTCTCGGCCACGCTCCCCAACCAATGCAAGGACAACAATATCGGCTAAATTGCCATGCATCATCATACCCAACAAGGCGCTTTTGCCAACTCCTGCGGCCGCAAAAATTCCGACCCGTTGGCCTTTGCCGCAAGTCAACAAACCATCAATCGCGCGAATCCCGAGTGCCAAAGGCTCTGCGACTAAAGGACGTGATAACGCGCTTGGCGGGTCCGTGCAAATCGGCCGCGACTGGCTCAACGTCCCCGGCGCACGCGTTCTTTGGACTCTTAACGGTCGGCCAAATCCATCTAATACAGCACCAATTAAATGATCCCCGACCTCAATTTCAAGTTGCCGCTCCAACCGCTCAACATCAGCTCCGCAAGCAACGCCTAGAGGTTCATCGAACGGTGACAAAATTGCGGTTTCTTCACTTAAACCGACGACTTCCGCGATCAAGCCACGCGTACCAATACGGCATAGTTCACCCAATTGCGCGCCCGGCAAAGAAGCGTGCAGAACGGTTGGGCCAACGCGGCGGACCGCACCGATCACGCGTGCAGGCGATAGAGAAACTTTAGCTTGCAGCCGTTCATCCAGGCGCTGTGCGAGCACTTCAACGTCAGGCCAATGCATGGCGATGGTCCTCATCAAATAATTCAAGATTACCCAGCACATTCACCTCAAGATCGTCCATTAACTCCTGCGTCGATAATACTGGTGTGGAGAAAAACTCTCGTTCGATCATCTTGCGTAAATAACGACGTACATCCATTGCCGTCAAGAGTACCGGGTATTCTGCGCGAGCTTGATAGCTATTGATATGACGGCGCAAAAGTTCAAGAATTGCACTGGTTTTATCCGCATCTAATGCCGCATAAGTCCCGGCGGAGGTTTCGCGAATTGAATCGCGAATCATATTTTCAATGCGTTCGCCAATTAAGAGTACTGAAATACGGCGTTGCGGCCCCCCAAAAACATGGCAGATTTGCCGGCGCAAAGTGATGCGCACATACTCAGTTAATAAAACAATATCTTTTTCTTTATTTGCCCAATCCGTTAATGCCTCGCATACTGAGCGCAGATCACGAATTGGCACGCCTTCAGAGACAAGGCGTCGCATGATTTCGGAAACTTTTTGCAAAGTCATCGCGCGCAGTAGTTCGCGCAGCAGTTCTGGGTAGCTTTCTTCTATCCTGTTTAGGAGCGAGCGCGTTTCTTGCAAGCCGATAAAATCTTCCGCATAACGCGCCACTACCGCGCCTAACAGAGCACTGATGCGCTCCTCGTGGCTATAGGTAGCTAAGCCGAGACGGGTCGCTATCTCCTTTTGCTCTGACGGCAGCCAGGATAGAGTGACGCCCCATGGCAAAGAATGTTCTTGCGCATCGATATGCAATGCTTGCGCTCTTGCCCAGACTAGGTCTACGTTTTCCGGCATAGTTAGCGTAACCACGGGAACCAAGTAGAGTTGAATTTCAACCTGATACGGGAGCAACTCTGGAGCCTCTACAATAATCGGAAGTGGGAATGGCAGGCCAAGCTCGTCAAATTTTTCTCGGCGAAATTGTTCAAGCATATCGGCGAGCCGATCGCGCTGGGCGGCCTTGGGTCCCAGCCGCACCAATAGCGCAGGTGCCGGTGCAGCTTCAAGCCCGTCCTTGGCTGCCTCCGTCTCTTGCTGTCCGCGTGCTGCGGCGGCCTTGCCGCGTCGGATATACAAACCAAGGCCTACGGCTAGAGCAGCTAGCCCGCCAAAAATGAAAGGGGGAAACCCAGGAATCAACGCGAAAATAGCCATGACGCCCCCTGCCATGAGCAACGCCCATGGCTGCGCAGTCAATTGGCTCGTCATTTGAGTGGCGAGATTCTGCTGCTCCGCATTTGGGATGCGAGTCACAATCAGACCCGCGGTAATTGAAATCAACAATGCTGGAATCTGTGCGATTAGGCCATCGCCTACGGATAAGATCGCGTAGGTACTGACGGCTTGGCTCGCACTCATATTATGCTGTATTACGCCAATCGTAATACCACCAATGATATTCACCAAGACTACGATAATGCTAGCAATGGCGTCGCCTTTAACAAATTTCATCGCGCCATCCATCGCCCCAAATAGACGGCTCTCTTTTTGCAACAATTCGCGCTCGATTTTCGCCTCTTCCGCGCTCATCACACCGGCGCGCATATCGCCATCGATACTCATTTGCCGCCCAGGCATTCCATCTAAAGAGAAACGCGCACTGACTTCAGCCACTCGCTCCGCGCCCTTGGTGATGACAATAAATTGCACGACTGTGATGATCGTAAAAATAATAATCCCGACCGCAACATTGCCAGCGACCACAAAATTACCAAAGGCATAGACAATCTCGCCTGCATCATGTTGCAGCAAAACCAAACGGCTCGTCGTAATCGTCAGCGCCAGCCGGTATAAGGTGGTGATCAGCAAAAGCGCTGGGAAAGCCGAGAATTCAAGCGGATTACGAATATAAATTGCAATCGTTAGTGCCGTCACTGACAACATGATATTGATCGCAATTAATATATCGACCAGTACAGTCGGTAACGGCAGGATCATCATAAACACTGCCGTTACCACAATCGAGACTAGAACAATATCTTGCCGTTTGGAGGCAGCAATTAAAATAGCGTTTAGCCGGTTGATGGCAGTAGTCAGCCTGTTCATGAATTAATCTTTTTAATTTAGTCTATTTAAGAATGCTTTTACCACGCCGGCTCAATTTGCAGCGCTAAAGTCTCAGGCACAGGTTCGTCAGTATCTGTAGTAGCCACAGATGCGCTTGAAGTTTCGCCTCGCAGCGCAGCCAAAACTTGCGCCCAATGCCGAGTTAAATCAAATTCAATACGCAAAAATTCCATGTCTATAATGGCTTGGCCTGCCGTCAGCGTAGCATCCGCAACACAGTGAATCTCAGCTAAGTCTGAGCTCTGCGCTAACTGCGCCGCCACCGACTCGCATTCAGTTGGGTGCAGGCGGATCTGATAGGGGCGCTGCCGCGCGCGCACTCGTACTTGCGCGGCCAACTGGCGCGCAAGTTGCGCAATCTGGTCTTGTCCCTCTAACCATTCTTGCAATACGTTGGCCATGGTGCTGCGCACGCGCGCTTCTAGCCGGTCGATAATGTTGGCTTCTAACTGTGTCTCATCAGATAACCAACGCAGCCCTTGCGTGACCGTTTGATCACGCGCCTCGTCCTGAGTTTGGTGAATCAGGGCAGCTTTCTCTTCCGCGCCGAGTTCACTCGCCGCTGCGCGAATTTGCACCGCCTCTTGCTCAGCCTCATGCCGTATCAGAGCGGCTTGCGTTTGCGCCTGCTCAAGCGTTGCTTCTGCTTGCTCTAAGAGATCGAAGACAGCGGCTTGCAGCACAGGTTCTGACGGCTCTGGCTCAGCAATCAACTTAATTTCAAGATTAAAGGGATTGGCTTCGGTATTCACGGTAACGGCTAGATCTAAATTTATAAAAAACGGGCCAAACGGAATAATGCATCTAACCCAAAAGATGCGGCGGGTTCACGCAGCGGCTCGCCGTCAAAACTACCTGGCGCCAGTAAGATTTCAAGCGCTTGCAATACAGCGCTGCCGGCGAACACCCCAGTTAACGCTGCCGCTCCATAGGGGCACGCATGCTCAATCAACTGCTCAGGCTCAACTAACGGTACTTGCACTTTGAATCCGGGCGGAGCCACGGTGGTTGCCAATACGGCTAATTGAGAACAGGCCACTGTATCTAAATGAGAATTCAGCGCTTCGAGATAGGGTTTAAGCATCCAATATTCTGGCTGCCCAAGACGCAATAAGCCCAAAGCCAATAATAGAGCCGGTAATTTATCGGTCAAACCCAGTACGCGCCGCTCAAGCAAGGTTAATTTTGGGGGAGCGGCACTCGCTTTGGGCACGCCTCGGCGAGCCGCAATCGCATGCTCAATCCAGCGTCGGCTACGCGCACAGGTTTCATATACAGGCTGCCATGTCTCAAGCGCCAGCGCCGGCCACCAATGCTGGTGCATCGCCGCGCCTGGACGCCAGAGCAATGCGTTTAAGCGCGCTTCTAGCGGATCCACTACGAGGCTCGACGTGTTTGCCATATAGAGAAACCAACGGCAGAACCTAGCATTGCCACAAATAACAACACCATGCCACCAAACGATATCGGATTTTGCAGTAAACGCACCCACCATGAAGGCAGTACTTTAGGTTGCAAGGGCGTATAACGATAGGTTGCGGGGACCATCACTACGCTAATGCTGTCATTTTGGATTCCGGGCACGCCTTGACGCACGAGATCACGAATTTGCCCTTGCCAAGTCGATAAATTAGTGGCCGGAGAATATTTTACAAACACCGAGATTGTCGGCTTAATCGTCTCAAGGCCCAAATTGTCAGGCGGCACGCTACCGATTGATACACGCGCCACAATCACGCCATCAATGCTCATTAGCATGGCTTCGATTTGTTGTTCTTTCAGATAATTCATCTTCGCCCGTTCTTGCTCTGGCGATGAAATTAACTGATTAGACGGAAAAACATCCATCACCGATGCGTATTTAGACCGTGGGTAACCATTTTGGCGCAAGATTTCAACCGCCTGAACAAATTGCGATTTTTTGATCTGCAAGGTCAAACCACCAGCTTTATCTTTCTGCTTAGCGGCATCGATCTGATTCGCCATTAATAGCGCTAGCATTTGATTCGCTTCATATTCAGATAAATCTGAATACAATGTCACTTTGCAACCCGCTAGTAAGACGCTAAACGCCAATAAACAACCCGCGACAAAATTCTTGCTCATGACATTGACGTAAGCTTATTGAGCCCATCGGTGCCGGCTTTTGCAATTCTTGCCGCAAAATCGAGTTCCAATACGGTTTTGACTAAAGCGTGCTGCACCTTGAGCATCGCCGCGGGGTCATCAACTGCTTTGTCCAATGTTGCTGGCGCTAAACGTTGGTCAACACGCTCGCCTTGCATCTGCATGGCCTTAAGTAACCCTTCTTCATGCTTAGGTATCGCGTTAGATTGCAATAATTTGGCGAACCCTTCCACTTGCTCGACAGAAGGCTGCGGCTGAACCACGCCATGGGGTTCGTACGCCGCAGGTGCTAACATCGAAGGTGGGATCGATTGGATATCGATGGACATAAGAAATAGTTCTCCAAAAGAAAAGTCGGTTTACCCAAGGCAAATAAATAACCTGCGCTAACTCAGCGAGTGTTTTTTACGCGCTAGGTCGTCCATGTAATTTGCGATCATCTGACGCAAATCTTGCGCACAACCATCTTCAACATTTTTTATAGTCTCTAATGCGGTGTGCGGTTGGCGTAAGCCAAAATGCACCATGGCGACTGCAAGCGCCTGAGTTTCATCTTCCAGCCCTAGCGCTGGGAGCGCCTCAAGCAGCCCTTGCGCTTGTGCAACCAGGCCATGATTGGGTGCAGCAATCGCCGCCTCAACCAATAGCCGTTTGATGTCTCGCGCCAGTTCAGTCATTAGATACGTTGAATAATGACTTGGTTGATTTTTTTGTAAACATCTAAGATTGCACTCTGCAAGCCAATCGTACTATAGAGTTGGTGCGTAAAATATTGGACTTTACTCATGACTCTTGGATCCGATACATCAAGCGCAACGGTCTGTTGCAGTTGGTTTGTTAAATCCGTTGCTTTGTGGCCCATAATCTGGCTGATTTGGTCAATTGTCGTATTCATACTTATCCACCTTACAAAATTAAATTTTTGCGTTGACGTCGCAGCAACACACATCAAGCATGCATTCTATCTTTTGCGACCACACAATTATTGCGCAATTTCTTCCACTACCGAGTCTTCATTTGCAGGACTTGTCGACAAATTGGCAAGCGCTGGCTGCGGCCCAATTGGCTGCGGCTCCGCCTTGATTAGAAAAAGCCGCACTACACTATGCGCCGTGCCGTTTTTATTCCGAAACAAATTACCCAAAACCGGTATTTCACCTAATAACGGAACCCTACTTTCGCCCTGCATCTGCTGGTCTTGCACAAAGCCCCCCAACAACAAACTCTGGCCTGGCAATAAGGTCGCCTGAGTCGCAATTTCAGCATTCGCAATCTGCGGCAATTGCTCATGGTTGCCAGAAATCGGCTCAGTTTGTCGCCCATCTTGAATGTTCAGCGTGAGCATAATCTGATCATAGCTGCCGTTTTTGATTAAACGTGGGGTAACACGCAATAGCGAACCCGCGGAAACGGATTCTAGCCTAGCCACGTTCTCACCCTCTAATTTAGTGTAGAAAGTGATGCTACGATCCAACACTGCTTGCACATTGTTAAGGGTGACCACAGAGGGCCGCGAGAGAATCTTGGCTTGAGAGTGCTGCTCAAGCGCATTCAGCCGCACCATAAAACCGTTTGTATCATTCAATACGCTATTAATGGTAGCGCTTGAACCTTGCGGCAAGCCGGTATTAAAACTCACGCCATATTTGCCGCCTATGTTGGCAGTACCTGACCAGTTAACCCCGAGCGCACTCAGATTGGCTGCATTTACATCGATAATCGCCACCGATATTTCAATTTGGGCTGGCTGTGTGTCGAGCTGCTTAATCAATTTCGCGTAGATGGGCATATTAACCTGCCGATCGCGCACGACAATTGCATTTTGTCGTGAATCCGCTGAGAACGCGGGTAATGTTGTTTCTATAGGCAAGCTCCCGCTAGCACTAGTCAGCGGAACCCCTTCTCCAATCGGCGAACGGCCCTGGATCATTTCGCGCAAGACGCTCACCACACCTGGCACACGAACTTCTTGCTTCCGATAGTTATAAATATTATCGTCGGCAGAGGCAAAACGTAGCGGAAAAACCTGCACCGTTTCCTGATTTTGCGCTTGGTCCAAGACTTTTTCGTCTAGATTTTTCGCAAGCTCGCTCACCCGTTCAACACACATGGGTACGCCAAACACCTCAAGCGCATTGAAATTACTGATTGTGCGTAATGAGCAATATTTTTGCTCTTTTGCGCCACCTTGACTAAGGTATCGGATAAGTTTTTGGGTCGATAAATAACGCGGCGTAATAATCTGGCTTTTGATTTCATGCCCTTTATACACATAAAGAGCCTGGCCATCATAATAGGTGGCCAGATTAAATAGTTGAGTAAAACGCTCGATAATTACGTCCGGCATTTCATTACGAACTGTGCCGACAAAATGATCATTTACTTTAGGGCTTACAATCACGGGAACCCCGTAATTTGCGCCAAGGTCTTTTAGAACATCAGCCACTTTTGCGCCACGCGTCGTAATAAAGTAGGGATCCCCCCGCCATGGAATACGCGCCTGCACTGACCCGAAAGCTAGCATCATAGCTAGCAACAACACCCATTGTTTCACGCTATTCCTATTTTTTTCTTACTGAGAAGGAAGAACCTGCCCGAGCTGATTTTCGCGCAAGCGGTTTATGATACGCATGCCAAACTGCATCAACCACTATTTGCGCATGTTCGACTGCAGCATACTGCTGTTTGTAAATACGATATTGAGCTGGGAGACAAGGTTGACGCAAAGAACGTTGCAATCGATTTTTTTCGCTCTCAAGTTGAGCTGCGAGTTTAGTCCGATGCGCGCCGTCCTGATCGGCCAATAGGCACTCTTCAAGCTGTGTCACGGGGCTGCTCATTGGGTTGTCGCTCATAAGTCAAGCGGCAGATGAATCAACTGCCCATCTTTACGCAACTCAACCCCACCATCATCTAGCTTGGTCACCACATACCCACTTGGCAAGATACTGCCGATCTGTATTTTCATGCCATTGGCAAGCTGTAAAAAAGCCGTTTTATGGTTGCCGCTAAACCCCGTTACGGTGGCAGGAAGTATGCTGAGCTGAAGCTTTGAGGTTGGAATATCCTGATAGACTACGCGGATACGCTCTTCATATTGTTTTTGCCATACATCTAACACTTGCCGCAGTTGCTGTTGGCGCTCAGCTGGCAACTGGCCTGTGACTGTCAAAATGTTGCCGCTCTGGCGCGCCACGCTTAGCTTTGTAAGCAACTTACACTCACGTAAAGTATCCACTAAACTTGTGATGACAGCATCGGCGTCGTTGCTGACCATCCAAGATGCCAAACCTGGCATTTGATTTAACTGCTGACTCACTGTTTCCCAACGTTTACCTGCATGGATATTACCCGTAATCACCACCGAGCCTAACGACGAACCGGCACTAACCCGCGCATCCCGATATCCATTGGCCTGCAATAGATAGGTAACGCCCTGATGCAACTCGTCGACACAGACGACTTGATTACTGTATGGAATGCGCGCATCGTCAAGCCGCACTAAAAATGGCGCTAATTCAGAGGTATGCTGGCATAAACCAGATAATGTCAACGCGCCGCTTTCAGCGCGCATCACTTCTATTTGCGCAAGCCCAGCATTTAGGCGCAGCGTCTCTTGATAACTCTCTAGATTAAATGGCCTATATTGCGACACTGAAGCACGCAACTCTTGCCCCGCTTGCAACAAGGCGGCCACCAAGCCCCCGGCTATGATGCATGGCAAGCCAACGCCCCATAAACGCAAACCGCGTACACGTGCGGCCGCACGCACTGGCGTAACTGGCAAGGCTTCAATTGAACTCGCTGCGTCTTCGACTACCCGCGCCAGATTAAATTTACAGCCGGCCAAATCTATGATTTGCCCCACCTCTAATTTAACTTCATCCGCTTTTAAGCGGCGGCCATCAACCTTGCAACGTATCCGCAAAGGACGTAACGTAACCCCATGCTCATCGACAGATAGCACGCAATGGTCCCCGTGGGTACTCGACAGAGGGAAATTTATATCGCATCCAGGCTGGTCGCCAACAGTTAACTCACCGGCAGGCAAATGCAAAACTTGCCCCGCTAGAGGACCCGATTGGAAAACTAACTTCCACAGAAAACGGGCTGTCATATTAATAAGCTTGCCCTTTCATTATTTTCAAATTGCTGCACCACAACATTCTCAAGTATCAGCAGCACACTCTATACTCGACACCTTTTAATTAAAAAGTCCACTCTCATTCTACTACTTTTTTAGAATTGCGTACTTGCTCAGTGCCGTTACTACAACAACAATTTTTAGCTTGCACACTCCAAACCAGCACGAGCTGCAGTGCATATTTATACTCTTAATTTATCGAATTGCATCCAGAATCCTGGTGATTAACTGGTGAGTCTGTTGCATGAATTTGTTCAGTTCAGCCTCGTAATTCGAGAGAGCCTTTTCTGCTTGCGTAAGCTGTTCGTGCGTTTGTTGCGCAGCAACATCATTTGTCGCTGAATTTTTTCTCAATGTCAATGCCTGCACCAATTCATACTGAGTATCACGCAGCTCGTTTAATACGACTCGTATCAATTCAAATGGATTTTTGTATTCGTGGATATCAATAACCCCGCCAGCCGCGCGTGGCAAAGCTCTATGCTGGCTTACCGAAATAGTCGCATTAGAAATCGCTGGGGGAGGAACGCTGTTGAGCATTTAAATACCTTTAGATAAAGTGAATATAAAAAACGCCGTACATCAGGCGAATTGCCGCGCCTTTTTACCGGCAGTCTTATCTGAACCTGCGCCTTGGTCAGCAATTTTGGATTTATCCGCCTCAGCGCGCACCGTTTGCGTATATTCCTCACTGCAAGCAATAGCACGCTGCATATGTGTTTGGATCTGCTGAATCTGCTCCGGCACATTGCTATTGCCATCGGCCCACTCTCGTTGTAGCTTGGCTAAACGCTCTTGCGCTTTAGGGTCACGCGCTGCATTTTCAGTCAAATCAGCAACTTGCGCACACAATTCACTCACGCGTTCCGCCAGTTTATCCATATCTGACATCTGGCGCAACAGCACTTCGGTCTGGTTAGGTTCGTGGCTCATCCGAAATCCTTTGGTTAAATTGATTTAATAAAATTTATGCACATTTATTTAAACAAACTACACTCGATTCAAAAAGCTAGCGTATAACTAGGCTAAATTAACTTCGCCGCAGACAGCTCATATTTCAAATAAGCGTAATAAATCGGCGCAGCCACTACGCCTGGCAAGCCAAAACCGGCCTCCATGACAAGCATTGCCAGCAATAATTCCCAGGTACGCGCTTCAATTTCAATACCAATAATACGTGCATTTAAAAAATATTCAAGTTTGTGAATCACCACTAGAAAAATTAATGAAGCAAACGCCACCGTCGCCCCGGCTGCAGACAATGAAACCACAATAATCACAGAATTCGAAATCAAGTTACCCACTACGGGCAGCAACCCTACCACGAAAGTAAATAGAACCAGCGTTTTGCCAAGCGGCAGGTTAATCTGGAACAGAGGCAACGCTAATAATAAATAAATGCCGGTTAAACTTGCATTAATTAACGAGATTTTTACCTGTGCAAAGACAATCCGTTTAACCGCATCGCTAAAATGGCTAATGCGCGCTACCAGGGCGGCGGCAAATGGCAAACGATATACGCGGCGGGTGACGCTGACCGCAATAATTGCGCCCAGAATGATGCCTAGCGCAATCCGCACAAAACCTAACACTACATTTTTACCACCTTGCCGCAATTCGCCAATATGCGCTCTCAACCACTCAAGAGCGCCAACGCGAATATCTTCTATGTCATCCGGCAAATAATTTTGCAACCAAACGGGTAATTGACCACGCGCGCCATCGATAATTTGCAAAGTCCGCTCAAGCAGTTTTTGCTCGCTTGGCGCACTATGTTGAAAATACGAGATAGCGGCAACAATCGCTGCGCTTAAAGCGCCTGTTACAAGAATAGAAAGCAGCATGACCGACAACCAGCGCGCGCGTTGGCTGGATAAACGTTTTTCCAATAAGGGGGTCAATGCATGAATCAGTTGAAAGGTAAATAAGCCCGCCAGGAGGCCGCTTAGCAGCTTTAACACGAGCACCAACCAAAGTGCGATCCCCGCTAGAATGTAGCTCGCTATCTCCACCACCATCCATTTAGCTGGCGCATGGTTTATTTTCCGTCCTGGCGCATCCAACATAGCACCGGCATGAGTAGGGCGCTTAGGCTGATGAGCTCGATTATCTTCCATCTTAATTTCCTTTCTCTTCATACGCTACATATTAGACCCGACTACAACCTCACTCCCTCTAGTTCTTTTGCGCGGGTTTAATTTCAAGAGCGGAGCTAAATATTTTCCGGTAAAACTGACTTTTGATTTGGCAATTTGCTCCGGCGTACCGCAAGCAATGATCTGGCCACCGCCAGCCCCCCCTTCTGGGCCTAAATCTATAACCCAATCAGCCGTTTTGATGACATCCAGATTATGCTCAATGATCACTACCGTATTGCCCTGATTGCGCAGTCGGTGAATCACCTCAAGCAGCAATGAGATATCATGGAAATGCAAGCCTGTGGTTGGTTCGTCGAGAATATAAAGCGTCCGGCCCGTATCGCGCTTAGAAAGCTCTAACGACAACTTCACCCGCTGCGCTTCACCGCCAGATAGAGTGGTCGCCGCTTGTCCCAAACGAATGTAACCCAGCCCAACCTCAAGCAACGTCTTCAGTTTACGCGCAACCAGCGGCACCGGTTTGAAAAATTCATGTGCAACTTCAACGGTCATCTCCAAGATTTCACTGATATTTTTGCCTTTATACTGAATTTCAAGCGTTTCACGGCTATACCGCTTGCTATGACATACATCGCATGGCACATAAACATCTGGCAAAAAATGCATTTCAACTTTGAGCACCCCATCGCCTTGACATGTTTCGCAACGCCCACCCTTGACATTAAAAGAAAAGCGACCCGGACCATAGCCGCGCTCTTTCGCTGCCGGCACGCCCGCAAAAAGCTCGCGGATGGGGGTGAAAAGCCCCGTATAAGTCGCCGGATTCGAGCGCGGCGTGCGGCCTATCGGAGACTGGTCAACATTAATGACTTTATCGAAATTCTCAAGCCCTTCAATTTCGTCGTAGGGTGCGGCTTCAGTCGCTGAACCATACAAATGGCGGGCGGCTGCGCGATACAACGTATCATTAATCAAAGTCGATTTGCCCGAGCCCGAAACTCCTGTGATACAGCTTAATAGCCCAATCGGTAACTCAAACGTCACATGCTTTAGATTATTGCCCTGCGCGCCGATAATTCTTAAGCTATCAGGCCCCATTTTTTTACGCTCAGTGGGCACAGCAATTTGCTGATGGCCCGCAAGATAGGCGCCCGTTAATGAATCATGCTGCGCCTCAATTTGCGCTGGCGTGCCTTGCGCAACCACACAACCACCATGCTCACCTGCCCCTGGCCCCATATCCACAACGTAATCAGAAGCACGAATCATATCTTCGTCATGCTCCACCACAATGACCGAATTGCCCAAATCGCGCAGATGCTTTAAGGTTTTGATCAAGCGATCATTATCGCGTTGATGTAGGCCAATTGAAGGCTCATCAAGCACATACATGACTCCCGTTAAACCGGAACCAATCTGCGAAGCCAATCTAATGCGCTGCGCCTCACCGCCCGATAAAGTATCCGCGCTACGCTCAAGCGAAAGATAATTTAAGCCGACATCATTCAGGAAGGTCAAGCGCGCTGTAATTTCTTTGATCACTCGCTCCGCGATACCTTGTTTAGCGCCTGTTAAATGCAAATTCTGGAAGTAGTGCAGCGTATCCCGTAACGGCCAAGCACTGATTTCGTAAATTGCGCGCGCGTTGTCGCCTTCGCCAAGCTTTACATAACATGCTTCACGCCGCAAACGCGCGCCAGCACAAGCGGTACATTGCTGATTATTTTGGTATTTTGCTAATTCTTCACGCACCGTCGCCGACTCAGTTTCATGATAACGACGTTCCAGATTCGGAATAATGCCCTCGAACGCATGCTCGCGAATCGTGGTGCGCCCACGCTCATTAAGATAAGAGAAAGGTATCACCTGCCGCTGTGAGCCGAATAAGATCATTTTTTGAGTCTCTTCTGGCAGACTCTCGAAGGGAACGTCAAGCTCAAATTTAAAGTGCGCCGCCAGACTTTGTAACATCTGAAAATAAAAAGGATTACGTTGCTCCCACCCCTTAATTGCCCCAGAAGCTAACGACAGCGAAGGATAGGCAACCACTCGCTTAGGGTCAAAAAATGTAATTTGACCCAAACCATCGCACTCAGGGCAGGCGCCCATTGGATTATTAAACGAAAAAAGACGCGGCTCGAGCTCTGGCAGCGAATAAGAACAAGCCGGGCAAGCAAATTTCGAGCTAAACGAATGTTCGCGCTCACCCTCCATTTCAACCGCAATCACCCGTCCAGTAGAAAGCCGTAATGCAGTTTCAAATGATTCGGCTAAGCGCTGCTTTATATCCGCATGAATTTTGATCCGATCAACCACCACATCAATCGTATGTTTATCGTTTTTTTTCAGCTTTGGCAGCTCATCAACTTCATAAATATGGGCTTTACCCTCATTTGCAGCCCCTCCGCCCGAACGTACGCGAAAGCGGACAAACCCCTGAGCTTGCATCTGAGCAAATAGCTCCACATGCTCGCCTTTACGATTAGCGACCACTGGCGCTAAAATCATCAATTTGGTGCCAGGCGGCAAAGCAAGCACCGCATCAACCATTTGCGAAACACTTTGCGCCGTCAGCGCAAGTGCGTGGTCTGGACAGTAAGGCGTGCCTACCCGCGCGTACAGTAAACGCAAATAATCATGAATCTCCGTCACTGTGCCTACCGTTGAGCGGGGATTATGCGATGTAGCTTTTTGTTCAATTGAAATCGCCGGAGACAATCCTTCGATCAAATCAACATCGGGTTTTTCCATTAACTGCAAAAACTGTCGCGCATAGGCAGACAAGCTTTCTACATAGCGCCGCTGGCCTTCAGCATAGAGCGTATCAAAAGCCAACGACGATTTACCTGAGCCAGAAAGTCCCGTAACCACAATTAAACGATGGCGGGGCAAATCAAGGTTGATATTCTTTAAATTGTGAGTGCGCGCCCCACGAATGCGGATTTCTTCCATGACCGGTAGCAAAAAAAGAGCTCAAACCTGTTACTATAATCGTTTACTGAGCATGGTGCTCAATTCTAAAATTTACCTACTGCATTTGTTCGTCTTCTTTTGATTGCCTCCTTACCTATGAGCGCACAAGAAATTCGCGCTACCGTCTCACTGGCGGCGATTTTTGCGCTGCGTATGCTGGGCCTCTTTTTAATTCTGCCCGTCTTCTCAGTGTATGCGAAAACCGTACCAGGTGGCGATAATGCGCTGCTGGTCGGGCTTGCGCTAGGGATTTATGGACTGGCCCAAGCGGTTTTTTATATTCCATATGGTTGGGCATCCGACTGGCTTGGGCGCAAACCTGTGATCATTGTGGGTTTACTCATCTTTGCATTGGGTAGCCTAGTGGCAGCGCTCGCCACAGATCTTCGGTGGATCATCCTGGGCCGCGCTTTGCAAGGCGCGGGCGCTATTTCATCCGTGCTCATCGCGTTGTTAGCTGACCTCACCAGCATAAAAAATCGCACGAAGGCCATGGCGATGGTCGGGGCAAGTATTGGCCTATCGTTCACCGCAGCGCTGGTTATTGCGCCAGCTTTATTTGACTGGCTCGGCATGAGCGGCTTATTTGCGGTGATTGGCCTGCTCGCAGTGACTGCAATCGGTGTAACGTTATGGGTTGTCCCCACGCCCACCGCCCCGCCTACCCCGAGTAGAACTTCATTTGCACAAATACTCCGAGATGCAGAATTGCTGAGACTCAATTTTGGCGTATTTGTTTTGCACTTCTCCCAAATCGCGCTTTTTATTGTGGTGCCACGCTTGTTGGAGGCCGCGGGTCTGCCTGTTGCCGCACATTGGAAGATTTATCTACCTGTCATGGGGCTGTCTTTTGTACTGATGGTCCCCGCAATTATCGTAGCGGAAAAGTATGGCCGCATGAAAACCATCATGCTCGCAGCGATTCTGTGTATCCTATTTAGCCAATTGTTATTTGCCGAATTTCCGCCTACCCTATGGTGGCTAGGCACGATACTTATCATCTACTTTACCGGCTTTAATGTACTTGAGGCTGTGCAACCCTCGCTAGTTTCAACGTTGGCGCCTGGCGCGCGCAAAGGCGCTGCCATGGGTATTTACAATACTGTACAAGCGCTTGGCTATTTTATGGGCGGTGTGCTGGGTGGCTGGTTGCTCAAAAATGCGGGGCAGCATACATTATTTATAAGCTGCGCGGGGCTTGTCATGTTGTGGCTTATAATCGCCGCCCATATGCAATCCTCACGCTCCGCGCGCTTTCCTGAATCTATATACACTGAATCACAGGGGAAATGAATGGCATCTGTTAATAAAGTCATCCTGGTTGGCAATCTTGGCGCTGATCCTGAAATACGTTCTCTGCCGAATGGCGACCCCGTCGCGAATATCCGGCTGGCAACCGCAGAACGTTATAAAGATAAGTCCACGGGTGAAATGAAAGAACTCACCGAATGGCATCGCGTGGTTTTTTTCAATCGGCTCGCCGAAGTTGTCCGGGACTACCTCAAAAAAGGCTCTTCTGTTTACATTGAAGGACGCATTCGCACGCGGAAATGGCAAGACCAAAGTGGGCAAGATCGCTATTCAACTGAAATTATGGGCGATCAAATGCAAATGCTTGGCTCACGAAGCTCTGGCACAGCGGCCATGGATCAAGCAAGTTATGCACCCGAGTCCACTCAGGCGGCTCCGCGCGCCAGCAGTTATACGCCTCCTGCAAACGCAGCGGCAAACCGCCCTAGCGGTACTTCTCATAACGCGCCGGCTAGCGGTGGATTTGATGAAATGGATGACGATATTCCGTTTTAAGCGATCACATCGCGCAGCAAGGTTTTATCAAAGCGCCACGGAATAGGCGCCTTATCAACAGCTTGGCGCAGATGGGCGATGAATTGGCTACGCGGAATTTCACGCCCACCGAGTGAAGCCAAGTGTGCTGTATTTTGTTGGCAATCAATCATGTTTACATCATGCCATCGTAAATGACTCACCAATGCGGCGAGCGCAATTTTTGATGCGTCAGGACGTAATGCAAACATTGATTCGCCGAAGAACATGCGGCCAATGCTTACTCCGTATAAGCCACCCACGCATTGATCTGCGTACCAAGTCTCAATGCTATGCGCAAACCCTGACTGGTGTAGTGCCCCATAGGCAGTGAGCACATCCGCCGTAATCCAAGTCCCACTTTGGGCGCGCCGTGCGACGCGAGCACAGGCAGTCATGATATGAATAAACTGGGTATCTACGCGAATTTCCCAGGCGGGCTCACGCAGTATGCGTTTTAGTGTTTTTTTAAGTGAAGGGAATACTTTAAACTCTGCCGGAACCAGCACCATGCGGGGATCTGGACTCCACCATAAGACCGGCTGACCTTCTTCGTACCATGGGAAAATACCCTGCCGATAGGCCAGCAGCAAACGCTGCATATCTAATTTTTCGCTTGCCGCAAGCAGGCCAGATGCACCGCTATGAGTGCTTAACGCAGATTCAACGCTTGGAAACGGATCATTATCGTGCAGCCAAGGCAACATCGTTTAGCTCGGTAGAATGCGAATGACTCAATCTTAGTCGGAATGCAAGCTATGGACGACATCCCCCGTATGTAAGCTGAAGTTTCCGCTAGCACTATCCGCAAAGAAAAAGCGCAAAGTCTGTGCAACGCTCGCAAAAGCGATTTCAGACCAAGGGAGACTCGCTTCATCAAAAAGTTTCACCTCTAAACTTTCTTCACCCGCAGCAAAGTCGATATCTAACAAACGGGCGCGATAGAAAATATGGACCTGATGCGCCCGAGGTACATTTAATAATGAAAAAAGTTCCTGTATTTCAACTCGAGCTCCCGCCTCTTCAAGCGTCTCCCGAGCAGCCGCTTGGGTTGTCGTTTCGTCAAGCTCCATAAAGCCTGCCGGCAAAGTCCAAAAACCGTAACGCGGATTTATAGCGCGGCGGCACAGTAAAACTTTACGGTCCCAGACCGGCACTGTGCCAACTATATTGCGTGGGTTCTGGTAATGAATTTCACCGCACTGAGCGCACACAAAACGCTCTCGGTTATCGCCAGGTGGAACTGCTAAATTCACCTTATTGCCACAGGAAGGACAAAATTTCATAATGGGTCTGGTTATTTGTTAAAGTGCTTGCAGTTTGACTGTTTCTCTTGCTTACAAGCAAATTACGTCTTTAATATAAAGAGCTGACGGCTGAAGCAATTCGTTCATAATAACGAACTTTCATCCTTTCATGGTCAATTGTGTTGAGTTCACTTTATCCATTTGCACGCTCATGTCTGTTCCGTATGGATGCAGAAACAGCGCATCATTTAACTCTTTCTATGTTACGTACGGCGGGCCGTATCGGTATCACTAAACTCCCGGGTTTATGTACCGTCCATGCACCACGCACCGTCATGGGCCTCCATTTTGCTAACGCAGTTGGTCTAGCGGCAGGGTTAGATAAGGACGGCGGCTGTATCGATGGCCTCGCTGCGCTTGGCTTTGGCTTTATTGAAGTCGGTACGGTAACGCCGCGGGCGCAACCTGGCAATCCGCGTCCGCGCCTATTTCGATTGCCTGAGGCTGGAGCATTGATCAATCGGATGGGATTTAATAATGGCGGCGTTGAACACTTTGTAAAAAATGTCCAGGCTGCACATTTTACAGGCATACTTGGACTGAATATTGGCAAAAATGCGGATACGCCGCTTGAGCGGGCGGCTGATGATTATTTGTACTGCCTGGAAAGAGTATATCCATTTGCCAGCTATGTAACGCTTAATATCTCATCGCCCAATACAAAAAACCTACGTCAATTACAAGATAAGACAGCCCTTGATGCGTTACTTTCCACATTAAAAGACAAGCAACAACGCTTAGCCGACCAACACAAAAAATACGTGCCTTTGGTGTTAAAAATTGCGCCTGATCTGGATGATGAGCAAATCAAATTAATTGCTGATTTGCTGCTACGCTACCGTATTGATGGAGTCATTGCAACGAATACAACACTCGCGCGCGCATTGGTTAACGAGCTCCAATATGCGGATGAAGCAGGAGGTTTATCCGGCAAACCCTTATTTGATGCTTCTAATGCGGTCATTCGCCAACTTTATGCCGCTTTAGGCGATGCGGTTCCTATTATTGGCGTTGGCGGAATTTTTTCGGCAGAAGATGCGCGCGCAAAGCTAACCGCAGGCGCGTCACTCGTACAGTTATATACAGGGCTGATTTATCAAGGACCCTCACTGGTACGAGAATGTGCACAGGCCCTTGCAGAACCGCTAGCCCCTGCCGCATCAAACGAAGCTCTTCAAAAAACTTCGTCAAGCGCCTGAGCGGTAAGAATACGTTGGCCCCACTGGTGCAGAGTCTCTGTATTGGCCCTATCCAGGCAGCGCCGATAGGGTTCGGTATGCACCAAACTCACGTTCTAATTCTTGTCAAATCGGAAGGCGGTCTGATCTGGACTACGACAAGATCCGGGGTTATGTATGCGCCCTTTAATTTATAAGTTTTTTTAAAGTTAGGATATGATGCATATTACTAATGTGGCTCATCATAGTATTACTGTTTTTTCACTAAGAAATAACCCAAAAAATTCAGCTCGCCCTACTGATCAAAAACTTACTGAAGTTATCACTCCGTTAAGTCAGAAAAAAGACATTCCTCTAGAAAATTGCAATCCAAGTTCAGCATATGTGAAGCAAGAAAGATTAGGCATGTCTCATATCGGTGCGCCTAAAAATACAAAATTAATTTCTGCTGGTGGCTTACCCGCAATAGATGATGTGTGGTTTGAAATATTAAAAAAACTTCCTCCAAGTGACATGGTCCGCTTTCGAGATGTTTGTTTTGAAGCACACTCTCTCGTTATGAGGAAGCTCAATTATTTACAGGAACCTCTATTTACAAATCCTACTGAGGGGGTTTTATTCTTAAAAAAATATGGCCAAGTAGAAAATGGATTCTTACCTCCTTTATGTAGGGCAGTTGCCTCAGGAGAGGTTGTCAGGGGCCATATTCTATTAGTTGCTGAGCTTATAAAGAAAGACTCCCTTCCTATAACTCTGGAAAATCTAGAAGAAGCTGGACTACTCAATCACAATCAGGTGAATCAGCTTAATGAATATAAGGATATTAATGGTAAGCAGCTTATCTCTCTTACTCTTAAGAAAACGGTACTTTTTTTGGCAACTGGAAAAATAGAGCTAAATATTAAGGTGCCAGACTCTCATATTGCTACGGAATCTGTGTCGCAGGGACTAACTCTATAAAATCCACAGTAGAAAAAATTATTGAAGTAAGCAAAAATTCTGCTCGTAAAGTCCAGGATAATAATCCTAATTCTCAAGTCCTTCTTGATGAATTAACCAATATGTAAAAGGTGTAAGAAAATACGGATTTTTACCGCGGCCATTGATGAAATAGGTTATTCCTCCATGTGCGGCCTTAATCTCTATTTTCAGGCGCACTCTAAGCAATTTATCTACAAGCTTTTTGCCTACGTTGTTTTTTACGCCCAGGCTTTGTAGCGCCTTATCCAACGTCTGATATTGGGCATCCCAGGCAATTTAAACCGCAATTTCCTGATAGAAAATTTGCATCAACTCTTGAAAATAAACCTCTAATGCGCTCTTCCAGGCTGCATCGGCATGGGAACGGGGCGTACGGATTAAATTCGCCATCAGAATCTTTTAGAAGCTAAGTGAATGAATGATTTAATCTACTGTATACGCTCAGCTTTGGTTTTGATATATATCGAAAATTATAGCATGCACCCGCTAGGCAGAAAGATCCCGACCTCAATATAAATCAAACGCAAAGATGATGCTCTTATGGTATAAGAAGGGCTCTTTTTTCATTCTTTTTGCACAATCCAATGAGCGATAGCCATGCGCCGACCAAGACTTCGATTCAGGTAATTGAACGTATGACGTGGTTGTTAGATGCACTTGCCACACATGCTAAACCTGTTAGCTTAAAAGAGCTGGCTCAGCAGACTCGCTTGCACCCATCCACTGCGCACCGAATTCTGAACGATATGGTGAGCTGCCGCTTTGTGGATCGCTCCGAGCCAGGGATATATCGACTTGGGATGCGACTATTAGAATTAGGTAATTTAGTTAAAGCACGGCTCTCCGTGCGCGATACAGCTCTAGGGCCTATGCACGAGCTGCGCCAACTCACCGGACAAACCATTAACCTATCAGTCCGCCAAGGGGATGAAATTGTTTATATTGAACGGGCTTATAGCGAGCGCTCAGGGATGCAAGTCGTGCGCGCGATTGGCGCGCGGGCGCCTCTCCATTTGACTTCGGTGGGCAAGCTTTTTCTTGCCATGGATGAAGCAGAAAACGTACAATCTTATATTGCCCGCACTGGGTTAGCGGGTCATACGCAAAATAGTATTACGCATTCGGCCAAGCTCATCCGTGAGCTCGAGCATGTGCGCCAACATGGCTATGCGCGCGATAATGAAGAACTTGAGCTAGGTGTGCGTTGCGCGGCAGCAGGCATTTATGACGATACGAACAGATTGGTTGCTGGGCTATCGCTTTCCGCGCCTGCTGACCGCATGCAAAATGTTTGGCTCTCCCAGCTTAGTGAGACAGCATTACGTATTTCACGCCTGCTCGGCTATCAAAAAGAAATAGAAGACCCTACTCAGTAGTTTAACCGCGCACCAGCCTGAGTGCGCGCCCTCAAGCGGCCCATTTTAGATAGAAAATCAGAAGTGGCAGAACGCTATTTACCGCTCAATCGACGCCCAAATTGTATGCAACCGTTTGATTGAGACAGGCATAGGGGTGCGTAATTCCTGCGCAAAAAGCGATACGCGTAACTCTTCGAGTAACCAACGAAAGGCGTGTAACTGTGGGTCAACGACATCGATACTCTGACGCCGCTGTGCCTGGGTACGTGAATAGTGCACATACAATGGAGAAAACTCAGCCAAAAGCCGTGTATCTCTCACTGCATCATTTTTTAATTTATCGATGCGTAGCGCCATCGCTTGTAAGTAACGAGGAAAATGAACCAGCTGCTCATAAGGCGTATCGGTCAAAAAATATTTCCCCATCAAAGTTTGTAATTGCTGTGTCATATCCGTATGGGCAGCGGCAAAGCTTTTTACTGAAGCGAGTTTTTTTACTACGGTGGTGTAAACCGTAAAAATTTGTGTCGCCAAACGGCTAATTTCTTGGGCAAGTAGCGTAAAGCGACTACGCCCTTCGTCACAACGTACTGCAAAAGTAGCTGCATCAGTAGGTAATGGCTCACGCAAACAAGCGCGTTCAAGCGCACATGTAATAATTTGCGCCCGCAGTTCATCTGCGGTGCCAAGCGGCATGTATTGCATTGCCATTTGCTGAAAATTAGGTAGATTTTTCTCGATAAAACGAATTGCGTCACGCAATTGCAGTGTAAAAAGCCGCCGCAAGCCGGTTCGATGAACACGCACAGCCTTTTGCGGTAAATCAAAAAGCTCTAGGTCGCAAACCGCACCACGGTCAACCAGCGCTGGATAGCCCACCAAAGTTTCACCGTTGCACTCAATCTCCATGATTTCTGGCAAGCTGCCAAAACTCCAGTGAGTTAAGTTTTTGTAATGGGCCGTCGTCGCGACCGAGTTTTGCACTTCTTGGGTATTTTCTGCGTTGACTCTTTCTGCTGTCGCGCCAGTGACCGTTTTAACCGCAATTTTCTGAAAACTCTGCTGCGCTTGAGTACCTAATTCGGCCCGCAATTGCGCAAGATTGCGACCTGCGGCAAGCTGCCGGCCATATTCATCGATCACTTTGAAATTCATGAAAAGATGGGCTGGCAAGGTCTCAAGTTTAAAATCCGTAGGATGCAAAGTGAGTTGTTTTTGCGTGCGAATATCTGCACGTAGTGCGCCAATCAAATCGCCCACGCCGAAGCTTGCACGCTCAACAAAATCAGCTGCATAAGCGGGCAGAGGAACACAATGCCGGCGCAATTTTTGCGGTAATGATTTAAGTAACAAATGCACTTTTTCTTTAAGCATCCCCGCAACCAACCACTCGCAACGATGCGCATCGACTTGGTTTAAAGCAAAAATGGGAACCGCCAAAGTCACCCCATCCCGCAGCGAGCCTGGCTCAAAATGATATGACACGGCCATTTCAACGCCTGCCAGGCTCAATTTTTTAGGAAATAGCTCGGTGGTCACACCCGCGGCTTCATGCCGCATGAGATCATCACGGCTTAAGAAAAGAAGCTTTTCGTTTTTAACTTGCTTACCACGCAGCGCTTGACGATACCAATGCTCAAAATCAGATCCAGTATAAATATCAACTGGAATGGCCTGATTGTAAAAAGCATAAATCAATTCATCGTCAATCAAAATATCAGGTCGTCGAGAACGATGTTCAAGCTGCTCAATGTCGGCAATCTGCTGTTGATTATGTTTGAAAAATGGCAATTTAGTATCAAACTCACCTTCAACCAAGGCAGCACGGATAAAAATTTCTCGTGCTTGCTGCGCAGCCTGCGCCGTCTGTTTACCAAAAATGACGCGGCGGCGATGATAAACCGTTAATCCATATAAAGTTGCGCGCTCGAAGGCTACGACCTGGGCGGCCTTCTTTTCCCAGTGTGGCTCACCGATGGAGCGCCGTAGCAAATGTGCGCCGGCACGTTCAACCCAAGTTGACTCTATGACTGCAATGGTGCGTGCAAATAAGCGGCTGGTCTCAACCAGCTCGGCCGCCACGATCCAGCGTCCGGCTTTCTTAGCTAAATGTGAACCCGGCCACAGATGAAATTTAATGCCACGAGCCCCCAAATAATGGGGTTCACTCTCAGCTTTAAATCCAAGATTTCCTAATAACCCACTTAACAAAGACACATGGATTTGCTCGAACGTTGCGTTTGTCTGGTTAATCCGCCAGTTCTGTTGGCTGGCAACGGTTAACAGCTGGCTATGAACTTCGCGCCACTCACGTAAACGTAAATGTGAGAGGAAGTTGGCACGGCATAGATCCAGCAACTGCCGGTTTGATTTTTTATGCGTCAATGCTTCATCAAACCACTGCCAGATTTTTAGAAAAGAGAGAAACTCCGATTTAGGATCGGCAAATTTACGGTGGGCGGTATCAGCGGCGCTCTGTTGCTCCAGCGGACGATCGCGTGGGTCTTGGACCGACAATGCGCTAGCGATAATCAATATCTCGCGTAAAGCGTGCTGCTCATGCGCGGCAAGAATCATCCGGCCGATGCGTGGATCAAGTGGCAATTTTGCTAGCGCTTGACCAACCGATGTCAATTGATGGGTGTCATCTACCGCTCCTAATTCAGCCAGCAACTGGTAACCATCTGCAATTGCCTTAGTCGGCGGAGGCTCAAGAAAGGGAAAATCCGCGACCTCAGCTAACCGTAGCGACTTCATTTTTAAAATGACTGCCGCCAGTGAAGAACGCAAAATTTCTGGCTCGGTAAAACGTGGCCGCAATTGCCAATCAGCTTCATCATATAAACGAATACAAACACCATCCGCCACCCGCCCGCAACGGCCGGCGCGTTGTTGTGCGGCAGCTTGTGAAATGGGCTCAATGCGTAATTGCTCAACCTTATTACGATAAGAATAGCGCTTAACCCGCGCTAAGCCGGTATCGATTACATAGCGGATACCTGGCACGGTTAGCGAAGTTTCAGCTACGTTCGTAGCAAGCACAATCCTGCGTGCATTGCCGGCTTTAAATACACGCTCTTGTTCAGCCATTGATAGGCGTGCAAATAGAGGCAAAATTTCGGTATGCGGAGGGTGATGTTGGCGCAGTGCTTGCGCTGTGTCACGAATTTCACGCTCGCCGGGCAAAAATACCAGGACATCGCCAGACCCTTCGCGCGCGAGCTCATCAACCGCATCAACGATAGCGGCTGTCAGGTCACGCCCAGTCGCCCCCCCATTTTCAAGTTTATCGGTCTCAACAGCAGGCCCCTTGCGCGCTTGCAAATCCGCTCCACGCCTGACATCTTCTTGCAGCGGACGATAACGTATCTCAACCGGATACAAGCGACCACTCACTTCAATGACAGGTGCATGAGTTCCTGCTTGACTAAAGTGTTTTGCAAAACGCTCAGCATCTAATGTAGCGGAGGTAATGATTAACTTTAAATCGGGTCGACGCGGCAGAATCTCCTTTAGATAGCCTAACAAAAAATCTATATTCAGGCTGCGCTCATGGGCTTCATCAATAATTAATGTGTCATAAGCGCGTAGCAGGGGATCAGATTGCGTCTCAGCTAACAAAATACCATCCGTCATCAATTTGACGGATGCGCTATGGCTGAGCTTGTCAGTAAAACGTACTTTGTAGCCGACGACCTCCCCTACTGGCGTATGCAGTTCTTGCGCAATGCGCCGCGCGGTAGCGCTCGCCGCCAGACGCCGTGGCTGAGTATGGCCAATAAGCCCCTTGCCACCTGCACCCCAACCCCGTCCAAGCGTCAGACAAATTTTGGGTAATTGGGTGGTTTTACCTGAGCCGGTCTCACCGCACACAATCACCACCTGATGCGCAGCAATCGCTGCCGCAATCGAGGCGCGCTTGCCCGATACCGGTAATTCAGCCGGAAATTCAATGGGCGGCAAGCGACTCGCCAACGCTATATCAGTCGCAGCGAGCGCCTGCTTTTCCTGCAACGAAGGGGGAACAACTATCGACAATTTGCTAAAACCTGAGTAGTTTGCTTAAGACATAAATCCCAAGCCACGATTCAATCACTGAATGAAGCATTATAATCTGCGCATGAATTCTTTTAGCACCCTCACTAACGACAAAATGCCCCCTCAGAAAGTGTCTAATGAAATAAATGAGAAAGCGCTCGAAATGGTTGATCAACAAGCTCGTTTTGTTGATTGGCTACGTTCTGTCGCACCTTATATCCATGCTTTTCACAATAAAACTTTTGTGGTTGCATTTGGTGGCGAGCTGGTGCAACTAGGAGCGCTTAACGCCTTAATTCAGGATATTGCCTTTCTTCATGCTATGGGGATGCAAATTGTGCTCGTGCATGGCTCACGCCCACAGGTTGAAGAGCAATTACGCTTGCATCAAGTTGAATCATCGTTCTTTAATGGGATGCGCATTACGGACGCAAATGCACTTGAATCCGCTAAAGAGGCGGCCGGCGAAGTGCGCCTAGATATCGAGGCCGCCATCAGCCAAGGGCTCCCTAATACGCCCATGGCCCATGCGCATATTAGCGTGGTTTCAGGCAACTTTGTTACGGCGCGTCCCGTAGGTATTTTAGATGGGGTGGATTTCCAGCACACGGGTATTGTGCGCAAAATCGATGCCAACTCAATTCATCACTCTCTCTCTCATCGCAAATTAGTCTTGCTCTCGCCCTTGGGTTTCTCGCCCACTGGAGAAGCGTTTAATTTGTCGATGGAAGACGTTGCTGCGTCTGCCGCAGTGGCACTGCATGCAGATAAACTCATTTATCTGAGCTCCATGCCAGGCATTATCGAAGATAGCGCGTTACAACGCGAATTGTCGCTTAACGAAGCTCAGCAGCTCCAAGCCTCAAACACTTTAGATGCGGAAACGGCAACTTATTTAACTCATGCAATTCGCGCGTGCCGCGGGGGGGTGACACGCGTGCATTTAATCCCTTTCACGCTGGATGGTAGCATTTTGCTTGAGCTTTTTACTCACGATGGCGTCGGCTCAATGATTTCCGATAGAAATTTGGAAAGTCTGCGCGAAGCAGTCATCGATGATGTGGGCGGTATTTTGCAGTTGATTGAACCGCTTGAATTTGATGGCACTCTGGTGCGACGCGGACGCACTCAAATTGAACGCGACATTAATCATTTCTCCGTCATAGAGCATGATGGCGTGCTCTTTGGCTGTGCTGCGTTGTATCCATATCCGCAAGAAAAATTAGGCGAAATGGCATGTTTAAGTGTCGCCCCAGACTCACAAGGAGTCGGTGACGGTGAACGACTGCTCAAACATATTGAGCAACGAGCACGGGCGCAGGGGCTTACACGTATATTTGTGTTGACGACACGCACTGAGCACTGGTTTTTAAAACGTGGGTTTAGAAAAGCCAGCATTGATAACTTGCCTGAAGACCGCCGCCGCCTTTATAACTGGCAACGTAAATCGTTGGTGCTGATGAAGCAACTTTAACCAGCGGAAAACATCTGCATAAAATATAGGTAAGTTATACATTGCAAGTCAATTGCACCGACTCTCCACCATTGGTCATTAATTTAATAGGATGTACTCCATGACTCGCACCGTTTATTGCGTAAAACTTGGCAAACAAGCTGAAGGCCTTGATTTCCCCCCTCTGCCGGGAGAATTAGGTCAGCGCATTTATCAGGATATATCGAAAGAAGCGTGGCAAAGCTGGCTTAAACAGCAAACCATGCTGATTAACGAAAATCGTCTCAATATGGCCGATGCACGCGCACGCCAATATTTAATCAAACAAACCGAAAAATTCTTTTTTGGCGAAGGCGCAGATACAGCCTCTGGCTATGTACCACCCGAGAATGCTTGAGAATAGTGTAATGAATAAGATTGACACCACTCTAAATAAAAGTTTTGAGCCCCACGCAATCGAAGCCTATTGGGGGCCGCGGTGGGAGCAAAAGGGTTACGCCAAACCCACGTTCTCACCTGGATCTAAAGATTTTTCGATTTTACTACCGCCCCCCAACGTCACGGGTACGCTGCATATGGGGCATGCGTTTAATCAGACGATTATGGATAGCCTGACGCGCTATCATCGGATGCAGGGCGCCAACACGCTGTGGGTACCCGGTACGGATCATGCCGGGATTGCCACTCAGCTCGTCGTCGAGCGCCAGCTCAAGCAACACCATCTGTCACGCCATGAGCTTGGCCGCCAGGCTTTTGTTGAGCGAGTTTGGGCTTGGAAAGAAACCTCTGGCTCAATCATTACACAGCAAATCAAACGTCTAGGCGCTTCAACCGATTGGAGTCGCGAATATTTCACGATGAGCCCGCATATGTCGCAAGCGGTGATCGAAGTATTCGTCCGCTTATATGAGCAGGGCTTGATCTATCGCGGCAAAAAGCTCGTGAATTGGGATCCCAAGTTAGGCACGGCCGTCTCCGATTTAGAAGTGGTTAGCACCGAGGAAGAGGGTTCGCTGTGGCATATCCGCTACCCCCTGGTTGACGGTTCTACTTACTTAACGGTCGCCACGACTCGTCCAGAAACCATGCTGGGCGACGCAGCCCTTATGGTGCATCCGCAAGACGAACGCTATCAAGCCTTCATTGGCAAAATGGTGCGGCTGCCACTGAGTGAACGCGAAATCCCTGTCATTGCAGATGATTATGTAGATCCTACATTTGGTAGCGGCGTAGTCAAAGTAACGCCGGCTCACGATTTTAACGATTACCAAGTCGGTCAACGGCACCAGCTGCCATTAATCAATATTTTTACGCTTGACGCTAAAATTAATGATAATGCTCCGGCTCGCTGGCGCGGCCTTGAGCAGCACGAAGCTCGGCGCTTGATTGTCGCCGAGCTTGAGGCCCAAGGGTTACTCGCTGCCGTCAAGCCTCATAAATTAATGGTGCCACGCGGCGATCGGACCCAAGCGGTGATTGAACCGATGCTGACAGATCAATGGTTTGTCGCCGTTAATAAACCGGCCCCTGCCGACAGCCGACACCCAGGCCAGTCAATGGCGGCGACTGCGATTGAAGCCGTACGGCAAGGGAAGATTAAGTTTACCCCGGAAAATTGGGCCAATACCTACTATCAATGGCTGGAAAACATTCAAGACTGGTGTATTTCTCGGCAACTTTGGTGGGGCCATCAAATTCCCGCTTGGTACGATGAAGAAGGGCGAATTTATGTTGCGCGCAATGCCGATGAGGCGCGTGAGAAAGCCCGCGCACAGGGCTATACCGGGCCACTAACGCGAGATGAAGATGTGCTGGACACCTGGTTTTCGTCAGCATTAGTGCCTTTTTCAGCCCATGGTTGGCCCAATCAGACCAAAGAGCTAGCGCATTTTCTGCCATCCTCCGTGCTCGTCACGGGCTTTGACATTATTTTTTTCTGGGTCGCGCGGATGGTGATGTTGACTCAACATTTTACTGGCCAAGTCCCGTTTCATACCGTGTATATACATGGCTTGGTGCGTGACGCCAACGGCCAGAAAATGTCAAAATCAAAAGGCAATATACTCGATCCAATCGATTTGATCGATGGTATCGACCTAGATGCGCTGCTTGCCAAACGTTTAGCCAATGCGCAAGATCCCAAGCAGGCGGCTGAACTTGAGCAAGTAACCCGCGCTGAATTTCCGCATGGCATTCCGTCATTTGGCACAGATGCTTTACGCTTTACTTTCGCCTCACTGGCTACCCCCGGACGCAATATTAATTTCGCCCTAGCCCGCTGCGAAGGGTATCGTAATTTTTGTAACAAATTGTGGAACGCAACGCGCTTTGTGTTGATGAATTGCGAAGACCAAGGCAGCAGCACAAACATAGCAGAGAGCGAGCCATCACTAGCAGATCGATGGATCCTCTCTTTACTGCAACAAGTCACGGACGAAATCGACCAAGGCTTTACTGAATTACGCTTCGATCTTATTGCAAATGCTTTATACAAATTTGTCTGGGACGAATACTGCGATTGGTATCTTGAATTCGCTAAGGTGCAACTACAAACGGGAACGCCAGCCCAGCAGCAAAATACGCGATCTACGTTGTTATATGTACTCGAAACCATTTTAAGACTGGCGCATCCGATTATTCCCTTTATCACCGAAGCACTGTGGCAGAAAGTCGCGCCATTGACGGGCCGCTACCCGACTCAGACTGCGGCGGAGAACGCTTCTATCATGGTCCAGCCATACCCTCGCGCACAAAAAGAAAAAGTCGATCTAGCCGCTGAACAATGGGCGACACAACTCAAAGAGGTGATCGATGCATGTCGCAATTTGCGCAGTGAAATGAAGCTCGGGCCAGCGCAACGAGTACCGCTTTTCGCCAGCGGCGATACTCACCTACTCACCACCTTCGCGCCTTATGTACGCGCTCTCGCGCGCCTCTCTGAAGTCACCCTCAGCGCAGATGAGGCAACCCTCGATGCAGCAACAACCGGAGCTCCCGTCGCCCTGGTTGGCGCACTGAAACTCGCCTTAAAAGTTGAAATTGACATCGACGCGGAACGCGCGCGACTCGCCAAGGAAGTGCAACGAATTGAGCTAGAAATCTCAAAATGTAACGCTAAGCTACAAAATAATCACTTTGTTGCAAAAGCCCCCGCTGAGGTAGTTGAACTCGAAAGAAAAAGGCTGTCAGAATACGCGTTAATACTCTCTAAGCTTAACGCTCAGCTCACTCGGCTCACCCGCTGAGCTTTATTTTGAATCGACTGAAAGGACCGTAGTAATGTTAAAAGTCACTAAAGCAGTATTTCCAGTCGCCGGTCTTGGCACGCGCTTTCTGCCTGCAACTAAGGCCAGCCCCAAAGAGATGCTGCCGATTGTCGATAAGCCGTTAATTCAATATGCTGTCGAAGAAGCGATCGCCGCTGGGATTACCGAAATGATCTTCGTGACTGGGCGCGGCAAGCGCGCAATTGAAGACCATTTTGATAAATCCTATGAAATTGAGGCTGCACTCGAAGCACACGGCAAACAAAAATTGCTTGAAATCGTGCGCGGTATCAAGCCAGCTCATATTAATTGCTTTTATGTGCGCCAAGCCGAGGCGCTTGGCCTAGGCCATGCGATTTTATGCGCGGAAAAATTAGTCGGAGACAATCCATTTGCAATCTTACTGGCAGATGATTTATTAGATGGCGCACAACCCATTCTTAAGCAAATGATAGAGAAATTTAACCACTATCACAGCTCATTAATTGGAGTCGAGGAGATTTCACGTGAAGATTCGCGCTCATATGGCGTGATAGAAGGTAAAGAATGGGAAGACAACATCATTAATTTATCTGGCATCATCGAAAAACCCGCACCAGAAGAGGCGCCCTCTAGCCTTGGGGTAGTCGGTCGCTATGTTTTAAAGCCGCGTATTTTCGAGCATCTGCGAGCGCTGCGCCCAGGCGCCGGCGGTGAGTTGCAACTCACTGATGCGATTCAATCTTTAATGCAAGATGAACAAGTTCTGGCCTATCGTTATAAAGGCACGCGCTTCGATTGCGGCAGTAAATTGGGCTACCTAAAAGCAACTGTCGAATTCGCTTTACGCCATCCAGAAGTGAAAGATGAATTTGAAGCTTATTTAAATGAGCGTATGCTCATGCTGGCGGAAATGGATGCCAAGGCTTAACCGTTTTCGTTTGAGTTGAATAAACTTATTTAACTTGATCGAACTTTATGCCGGGTGAGCGCGTCTAAAGGACTCGCACCACCCCTGCATCAGAGATGCCACTCACCAATGGCGTTAGACCTAACGTCGACGCATCAAGAAAGTAAACACTTTATCCTGCGTCGATACTTCAATCATTTGATTACCGGTCTGCTTCGCAAACGCAGCAAAATCGCGGGGCGCGCCAGGATCAGTCACGAGCACTTTTAAAATCTGCCCGCTTTGCATCTCAGCGAGGGCCTTTTTTGCGCGCAAAATCGGCAATGGGCAGGTTAGCCCACGCGCATCGACTTCTTTATCAAAATGCAGCGCTTGCTTCATAATTGGTGCTCAACCCAGTCCTTTACCGTAGCCAGCGCTGCGGGTAAAGCCGCGGGTTGTGTGCCACCGGCCTGCGCCATGTCCGCACGGCCCCCTCCTTTGCCGCCGACTTGCTGTGCGACAAAATTAACCAGCACGCCCGCTTTGATTTTGCCATTCACCTGCTGCGGTGTTACACCTGCAATTAGGTTGACTTTATCGCCATCCACACTCGCCAATACAATGACCGCATTGATTAATTTATTTTTTAATTGATCGACTGACTCGCGTAATATTTGCATATCAGCGCCGTCCAGTTGGGCGGATAACACCTTGACTTCACCCACTTTGACTGCCCGTGCCGCCAATGCATCAAGCTGCTGGCCAACCAACCTTGATTTTAATTGCACGAGCTCTTTTTCAAGCGTTTTAGAGTATTCTTGGAGTTGCCCAATGCGCTGATTGAGCTCAGCGGGTTGGGCTTTTAACAAGTCCGCCACACTAGAAATGCGCTCATCTAAAGTTTGCACAAAGTGCAACGCTTGCATTCCAGTAATGGCTTCAATGCGTCGAATGCCGGCCGCCACACCGCCTTCAGAAACAATCTTAAATAAACCGATATCACCTGTACGGGCGACGTGCGTACCGCCACATAATTCGCGCGAAAAGCCAATCTCAAGCACCCGCACCTGGTCGCTATACTTTTCGCCAAATAACGCCATAGCGCCACTTTTTAACGCATCGTCATAGGCCATGGTCTGCGCCTGGGTTGGCTCATTACGCAGAATTTCTGTATTCACCATGGTCTCAATGCTTTGAATTTCAGCTTGGCTTAGCGGCGCATGATGAGAAAAATCAAAGCGCGCCTTATCCGCATCAACCAGCGACCCCCTTTGCTGCACATGAATCCCAAGTACCTCGCGGAGCGCTTTATGCAGCAAATGGCTGGCCGAATGATTACGCATTGTGTGCAGGCGGCGCTGACTGTCTACCGCGGCCTGTACCACGTCACCCAGTTTTAATTCGCCGTGCTCAAGCAAACCGTGGTGGCCAATCACCTCCGCCTGGATTCTTACCGTATCCGTGACCATAAAATGCGCGCCTTCAGCCTGCCTTGCACAACTTTGAGTCAATCTGCCTTGGTCGCCAGCTTGCCCACCTGACTCAGCATAAAATGGCGTGGTGTCAAGCACCACAATACCGCGTTGCCCGGCTTGCAAACGTTGACTAAAAACTCCGTCTAAGTAAAGTGCCGTAATTTTCGCCTCAGCTACGTTAAGCGTCTCGTATCCTCTGAAAATTGTTTTAGCGCCACTATATTCAAGTGCGTTTGACAGCGTAAATTTACCTGCGGCCCGGGCTTGTTCACGCTGACGCTGCATCGCTGCATCAAAAGCCGCTGCATCGACTTGCACACCTCGCTCACGACATACATCGGCGGTCAAGTCGAGTGGAAAACCATAGGTGTCATGGAGCTTGAAAGCGATTTCACCCGCTAACGTCATTGAGCCGGACGGGGTTTGAGCGCTCACCGCGTTGGCTTGGAGTTCATTGAGCGCGGTTTCAAGCAGATGCATGCCATGCGCGATCGTCTCAAAGAAGCGCTCCTCTTCTTGACGCAGCACATCGGTCACGCGCTCTTGAGCCGCGCTCAGCTCCGAATACGCTGGCCCCATTTCTGCGACCAGATCCTGCACCAATTTATGAAAAAATGGCTGAACACAGCCCAACTTATAACCATGGCGGATCGCACGCCGAATAATCCGACGCAATACATAACCGCGACCTTCGTTACTGGCAATCACGCCATCAGCAATGAGAAAGGCACAAGCACGAATATGGTCAGCAATCACTTTAAGCGAGTTATTCTTTATATCGGAGATTCCGGTTTCGCGGGCTGCGGCACGAATCAATACTTGGAATAAATCGATTTCATAATTACTGTGCACTTTCTGTAAAACGGCGGCAATGCGCTCCAGGCCCATGCCAGTATCTACGCACGGTTTGGGCAACGGCGTCATGACACCTTGCTGATCCCGATTGTATTGCATGAAAACCAAATTCCAGATTTCAATATAGCGATCGCCATCTTCATCCGGCGAACCGGGTGGCCCACCGTCAACCTCAGGACCGTGATCATAAAAAATTTCAGAACAAGGTCCACACGGACCTGTATCGGCCATCTGCCAAAAATTATCAGAGGCATAACGCGCGCCTTTGTTGTCACCGATGCGCACAATCCGCGCGGCCGGCACGCCAATTTCTTGCGCCCAAATCGCATAGGCCTCATCGTCTTCTTGGTAGACGGTAATCCACAGTCTTTCTGGCGGCAATTGATAGACCTGAGTTAACAACTGCCACGCAGATTGAATCGCCTCACGCTTGAAATAATCACCGAACGAGAAATTACCAAGCATTTCAAAAAAAGTGTGATGCCGCGCGGTATACCCCACATTCTCTAGGTCATTATGTTTGCCGCCTGCGCGCACACAACGTTGGGCGCTAGTGGCACACAAATAAGGGCGCGCATCAGTGCCAAGAAAGACTTCTTTGAATTGCACCATGCCAGAGTTGGTAAACAATAATGTTGGATCATTGGCAGGAATCAAACTTGATGAACGGACAATCGTGTGCTTCTTTGATTCAAAGAAGCGTAAAAATTTCTCGCGGATTTCAGCAGCTTTCATGACGGCAGGGGTAGATATACGGTAAAGCGTAATGGGTTTTAGCAAGCTATAGATTATACGAGATAGCCACCCGTTTCCGATGCAATCAAACGCCAATCAGCATCTTCAGCAGCCAGCCTCGCGTAGAACTCGCTATACTTCTCTCAATCATCTTCTAAACTGAAGGTCTCAGATTGATCGTCGTAAGAAAAGATTTCTGCGTACCGGCCCCAGTTGATGACTGCGTCCAGCGTCTGCTCAGCTGCACTGTCCGATAAAAAATCTTCTAATTCTTGCTCAAATCTCATGCGCGGCGCGCGGCGGCCAGGCCGTTCATGCAAGACGCGTTTAATCCAAGCCGCCAGCGGTACATTACGCAGTAGATGCTCAGCAAAGAGTCGCTTGCGTTCCTGAGTGCCGTATTCGGCAAACTTCTTGCCAGGCGGCGTGAGCAAAATGTCACCCTCACGGACATCTGCAAAACCAAGGTATTGCATCATTTCAGCGACGGGAAATAGATCATCCACTTCAAGGTGAAGGGTGCGCGCGATTTCAGGCAAATCCGCTTTACCTCCGTAGGGAGGAGCCGCGACGGTTTCGATCAGACCCGCCATCAAGTTAGTGGATACTTCTGACAACCAACTCCCCAAGGTTAAGCCCTTACGCATCGCTTCGGCACTCGGGCGAGCGGTCATTTGCGCATAAATATTATCAACTAAGCGCCTAAAAGCTGGGTCAAGTCGGTTACGTGGGTGCTTAAAGGGTACCGGAATTTCAGCGATAACGCGGCCGGGATTGGATGACAACACTAAAATACGGTCGCACATAAAGACCGCCTCTTCTACATTGTGCGTGACAATCAATACGGCTTTAATGGGTAAACTTTTTTCACTCCATAAATCCAATAAATCGGTGCGTAGCGTCTCGGCTGTCAATACATCAAGAGCTGAAAATGGTTCATCCATTAACAGTAAAGTTGGGTTAACCACGAGCGCCCGCGCAAACCCAACGCGTTGCCGCATCCCACCTGATAACTCGCGCGGATAAGCGCTTTCAAAGCCATCTAGGCCGATCAGATCAATTGCGGCAAGCGCGCGTTGGCGTCGTTCACGCGCGCCAACCCCAAGTGCTTCCAACCCAGCTTCGACGTTTTGCAACACCGTAAGCCAAGGAAATAGCGCAAATGTCTGGAACACCATCGCCACGCCCTCAGCCGGACCTGTCAGAGGTTGGCCTAGATACTCAATTTCGCCGCCGCTAGGTTCGATCAAACCCGCAATCAGGCGTAGCAAAGTAGATTTGCCAGACCCCGAACGACCTAGCAAGCCAACAATTTCACCCCTTTTTAGGGTTAGATTTGCACCGTCAAGTACCAGTAGCTCTCCCTGTGATTTTTTAAAACCACGGCGCACATTGGTTACGCGCAAAATTTCATTGGGTCGATCGAGGGCTGAATTGTGCATGGGGATCTATCTATCAATTTTTCTAAAATGAAGCAAAGTTAAGCAACTGCTTAGCACTGGCGCGTCGCATCATATCTCCAATCAACGCCAGACCAACTGCGCATTTTGCACCATCCCTAGTTAAGACGAAATTTACTTTCAGCGTAGGCATACAGTGGACGCCATACTAGCCTGCTAAATAAAGTGACAAATAACACCATCACGGTGATCCCCAGAATAATCCGGGGATAATGACCTGCGGTAGTCGCTTCAGCAATATACGCGCCTAAACCATGCGCAACAAACTTCGTATTGCCCCATGACACGACCTCAGACACGATACTCGCGTTCCATGCGCCGCCAGCGGCAGCGATAGCGCCTGTGACATAATAAGGAAAAATGCCCGGTAGCATGACTTGCCGCCACCATTGCCAGCCACGGATCCGAAAGTTAGTTGCGACTTCTTTGAAATCATTTGGATAAGCGCTCGCGCCAGCCACCACGTTGAAAAGAATATACCATTGCGTGCCTAAGATAATCAGTGGAGAAAGCCAGATATCTGGATTGAGCTGAAAACGTGCAATCGTGACCACAAAAACCGGGAACAAAAGATTCGCTGGGAAAGCAGCCAAAAACTGCGTCAATGACTGGACTTTCTCCGCCAAGGCGGGGCGCAGTCCGATTAAGACACCGATTGGCACCCAAACTATAGAAGCCAGTGCAATTAAAATCAGCACGCGCAAAAAGGTAGCCAAACCCAGGCTTAATACGAGTAGCAAGTCACTCCAACCCACTTCTGCGCAGATGTAATTTGATACTCGGTAGACAAGATAGCCGGTGATAAAGAGTATCGCCCCGCCCCAGATCATGTCTACCGCCCTTGTACTTAAGCTAAGTGGGGCAAATTGAGTGAAGAACTTAGGCGTCAGTGCAAACGACGGCTTTCTGAATGTAAAGCGTATTGGCAAGCGCGCTATCTTTGCCAGAACCCAGCCGACCGGCACCAGTAAGCAACGAATTAACCGCGTGCGGTGAATCAAATCAAGCACCCAAGATTCAGGTGCCAGCCCCGAACTCGTCGTTTCAAGTCGAAATTTATCCGCCCACGCGACCAGCGGGCGAAACAGAAGTTGGTCATATGCCAAAATCACCGCTGCCATGGTCAAGATCACCCAGCCGACCGCAGTTAGATCACGCTGATTGATTGCCTGCGCCAGATAGGCGCCAACACCGGGCAACGTGATCGTGTGGTTACCCACTGTAATGGCTTCCGATGCCACGACAAAAAACCACCCGCCGGACATTGACATCATCATGTTCCACACCAAGCCCGGCATTGAAAATGGAACTTCGAGCTTCCAGAAACGTTGCCAAGCACTCAAATGAAAGCTGCGCGAAACCTCATCTAAATCCCGCGGCACCGTACACAGAGATTGATAGAAACTAAAGGTCATATTCCAGGCTTGGCTGGTAAATATGGCGAAAATAGCCGCACATTCGGCCCCTATCACACGCCCTGGGAAAAGTGCCAAGAAAAAAGCGACGGTAAATGAAATATAGCCCAACACCGGTACTGACTGCAAAATATCGAGTATGGGTATCAGGATTTTCTGTGCACGGCGGCTTTTAGCTGCAAGCGTGCCATAGATAAGAGTAAAAATAAGCGCGGCCACCATCGCCGCTAACATACGCAACGTTGTGCGCAACGCATATTCGGGCAGATTGGCCGGATCAAGCGAAATTACTTGGGTTTTTAACGTAGCGAGGGGAGCCATGGTTTGATGAAAACCAAGCGCTGCCATTGCTATGACGCAAATGATTAAGGGAAAAACCACGAAATCCCAACGATTTGGAAGCAACCGCCATGCCGAAGCAGCAGGCATTGGCAGTTTAAGAACAGGCAATTTCATGCACTCACCCGTTAAAATAGGTTAAATATAAATAACTGGGCGCCTAAAGCTAACACTTGCCCCTGGATGGGGTCAAAGACTGTCTTCAGGCGTTTATACAAAATATGATGGATTATATTTTCTAAACTACTGCCACCGCCAAGCCAATTGACGAAACAGCGATTTCAGCATTAAATAAACTCTTCGCTAAGCGAACATCCCCCCGTAGCGCCGGAGTTTACCGATATTTGTTTGCATTATGCGACAGCATATGTCATCGCATACCCCCATAGCTACGGTAAAATGCCGAGCTTTAACCAGAGATACCGATCATGAAAAGGCTGGCTATTTATCTAGCGCTCGCACTTGCCGCTACTAGTGTAAACGCGAAAGACTGGAAAGTCATTCGTTTCGGCGTCGACCCAAGTTACCCGCCGCTTGAATCTAAAGGCCCCGATGGTAAAATGCAAGGCCTTGATATCGAACTTGGCGAAGCACTCTGCGCTCAATTGCAAGCAAAGTGCATTTGGGTTGAACAGGATTTTGACAGCATGATCCCGGCGTTAAAGGGACGCAAATTCGATGCTATTTTGTCCTCGATGACAGTTACAGCGCCACGCAAAAAACAAATTGATTTTTCCAATAAACTATTCGATGCTCCTGCCCGCATGGTAGCATTGGTCGATGCGAAACTAACGCCAGATGCCAAAAGGCTAAGAGACAAGCGGATTGGCGTGCAACAGGGCACCACCGCAGAGACTTATGCAAAACGGCAATGGGCGCCCAGAGGCGTTACCATTATTTCCTATGCAAACCAAGACCAAGTCTATGCCGATCTTTTATCCAAGCGACTTGACGCTTCGTTGCAAGATGAAATACAAGCCGAGGTTGGCTTTCTAAAAACCCCGCGGGGTCAAGGTTTCGCTTTTGCCGGGCCATCGATCAAGGACCCTGAAACGCTGGGACAGGGCATTGCGATTGGCTTGCGCAAAGGAGATACAGATCTGAAGGAACAACTCAATCGGGCGCTGGCTGAGATCCGTCAGAACGGTACATATCAAAAGTTAACCCATCAATATTTCAACCGTAGTCACTATAGCAATTAAGTCGATTTTAAATTCTCATGCTTTTACAGGGATACGGCCCGCTCATTGCACAGGGCGCATGGCAAACTATTCAGCTCGCAGTGCTATCGCTGGCGGTCTCATTCATGCTTGGGCTGGCTGGCGCCAGCGCCAAACTCTCAAAAAACCGGCTGGCCTCAGCCGTCGCCACCGCTTATACGACATTGATTCGTAGTGTGCCGGATTTGGTACTCATGCTACTGATTTTTTATAGTATTCAAATTTGGCTCAATAACTTAACAGATTTGATGGGTCTTGAGCCGCTAGAGATCGATTCGTTCTCCGCCGGCGTACTCACCCTCGGCTTTATTTATGGCGCTTATTTCACCGAGACTTTTCGCGGTGCTTTTCAAGCTGTGCCGCGTGGCCAGCTAGAGGCCGGTGCGGCCTATGGAATGACGCGCTGGCAAATCTTTCGGCGCATCCTTTTTGCACAAATGATGCGCTTTGCGCTACCCGGTATTGGCAATAACTGGCAAGTGCTATTAAAAGCCACTGCGCTGGTTTCAATTATTGGCCTGTCAGACCTTGTCAAGGCGGTACAAGATGCCGGCAAAGGCACGTACAACATGTTTTTCTTTGTACTCGTCGCCGCCCTCATCTACCTTGCGCTCACCGCGCTTTCCAATCTTGTGCTACTCGCTTTAGAGCGCCGTTATTTGGTTGGAGTCCGTAAGGCAGCGCTATGATCGAACTTCTGCACGATTACTGGCGAGCGTATCTTTTCACGGATGGCTACCAAGCTACAGGATTAGTCATTACGCTATGGCTATTAGTGGTATCCATCGCTTTTGGGTTTTGCCTAGCGATCCCGTTAGCCGTAGCTCGGGTGTCGAGTCGGCGCTTGATTGCCGCGCCGGTTCGACTCTATACCTATGTATTTTGCGGCACACCACTGTATGTCCAGTTATTATTTTTTTATACGGGCATCTACACGCTTAACGTTGTGCAGACAACGCCTCTCTTAAGTGATTTTTTCCGCGATGGCATGAATTGCACCTTACTCACCTTCGCACTGAATACGTGCGCCTATACAACCGAGATTTTTGCCGGCGCAATTAAAACCAGCTCACCCCATGAGATCGAGGCGGCGCGCGCTTATGGCATGAGCCAATTTACGTTGTATCGGCGCATTATTTTGCCATCCGCACTCAGACGAGCTTTGCCGGCTTATAGTAATGAAGTGATTCTTATGTTGCATGCGACAACCATCGCGTTTACCGCAACGGTGCCAGATATTTTAAAAATCGCGCGCGACGCAAATTCGGCGACCTATCTCACTTTTCAAGCGTATAGTGTAGCCGCGCTCCTTTATCTCTGTATTTCGTTTGCGCTAGTTTGGCTCTTTAGGCGAGCCGAGCGACGCTGGCTCGCTTATCTGTAAACGCAATACCCTTCACTCTATCTACCCATATGCTTTCTATGGACTCATCTCACTATAAATTAGTCGTTACCGATTTGCACAAAAGATATGGTGCGCAAGAGGTCCTTAAAGGCGTATCGTTGCAGGCGAAGGCGGGGGATGTAATTAGTGTCATCGGCTCATCAGGCTCTGGCAAAAGCACGCTTTTGCGTTGCATCAATTTCCTCGAACAGCCCAACGCTGGACGCATCATTATTGATGGCGAAGAAGTACACACCATCGCCAATCCACAAGGCCAGTTGCAAGTTGTCGATCATAAGCTATTGCAACGCGTGCGCACACGCCTGGCGATGGTATTTCAGCATTTCAATTTATGGGCGCATTTAAACGTACTAGAAAATATCATCGAAGCGCCCGTGCATGTCCTCGGCCTATCGCGCGCGCAAGCACAAGAGCGCGCTCGTCTCTACCTGGATAAAGTCGGGCTTGGCCGCGAAATTGAAAAAAAGTATCCAACGCATCTATCAGGCGGACAGCAACAACGCGTAGCCATTGCCCGCGCCCTCGCTATGCATCCGGATGTGCTACTCTTTGATGAACCCACTTCTGCGCTTGACCCAGAACTTATAGGTGAAGTGCTCAAAGTGATGCAAACTTTGGCTAACGAAGGCCGCACTATGATTGTTGTCACGCATGAGATGGGGTTCGCGCGCCATTTATCCAATCATGTGATTTTCTTGCACCAAGGACGGATTGAAGAAGAAGGCCCTCCTGATGAGATCTTCTTACATCCCAAAAGTGACCGGTTAGAGCAATTTCTCGCAGGCAGCCTTAAGTAAACCGTACCTTGTCCAGATCAATTTGACTTGCTCTTAAGCGCTCTTTTTTTGAGAAACAACCTTATGTCCCGTAACCACGACCTGTTCGCGCGAGCCCAGAAAACCATCCCCGGCGGCGTTAATTCTCCCGTGCGCGCTTTTCGCTCAGTGGGCGGCACACCTTGTTTTATCAAACGTGCATTAGGCCCTCATTTTTGGGATGCCGACGATAAGCGTTACGTTGATTATATTGGCTCATGGGGACCCATGATTCTCGGCCATTTAGATGCGCAGGTGCTGGCTGCAGTTGAAACCGCATTAACTCATGGATTTAGTTTTGGCACGCCAACCGAAGCCGAGATTGAAATTGCGGAAGAGATTTGTAAGCTTCTCCCTTCAATTGAACAAGTCCGGCTTGTCTGCAGCGGCACCGAAGCCACCATGAGCGCGTTACGGCTTGCGCGCGGCTTTACCGGACGACAGCGCATTATTAAATTCGAAGGGTGTTACCACGGCCATGCAGATAGCTTGCTCATCAAAGCAGGTTCTGGACTCTTAAGTTTTGGACAGCCCACTTCGGCGGGTGTGCCTGGTACCGTGGCTCAACATACGACCGTGCTTGAATATAACAATCTAGCGCAATTAAGCGAAACTTTTGCGTCAATTGGCGCAGAAATTGCTGCTGTGATTGTTGAGCCCATCGCTGGCAATATGAATTTAGTGCGCGGCGCACCGGCCTTTCTTCAGCAGCTGCGTGAACTATGCACACAACATGGCGCACTTTTAATTTTCGATGAAGTGATGAGCGGCTTTCGCGTGGCGCTAGGTGGCGCACAAGCACTTTACGACATTACACCGGATTTGACCTGTTTAGGTAAAATTATCGGTGGCGGCATGCCCGCCGCTGCATTTGGCGGGCGCCGCGATATTATGGCGCATTTGGCCCCGCTGGGCGCGGTTTATCAAGCGGGTACGCTAGCCGGCAACCCGCTTGCTGTCGCCGCCGGACTCGCCACCCTAAAGCGCTTGCAAGAGCCTAACTTTTATGCGCAACTAGAGACTCAAACCGCGCGTCTAACGGAGGGCCTCACACAGGCCGCTCACGCCGCAGGCATTGCCTTCTCCACCGATCATATAGGCGGGATGTTTGGCTTATATTTTGCGGCTTGCCCACCCACCTGTTTGGCCGAGGTTGCAGAGTGCAATCTAGAGCATTTCAAGGCTTTTTTCCATCATATGCTCGCGGCTGGGTTTTATTTCGCCCCTTCCGCCTATGAAGCAGGTTTCGTCTCCATTACCCATGATGCTGCCGTGATTGATGCAACGCTTACAGCAGCACACACGGCCTTCTCCGCCTTAAATGGCTAGCGTTCATGTTTTCTAACGCTGACTTCATTTATATGCAGCGCGCTTTGGCGCTTGCTGCACGCGGCATGTACACGACAACCCCCAATCCGCGCGTTGGGTGTGTGCTGGTAAAAGACGGTGCAGTGATTGGCGAGGGATTTACACAACCGGCGGGGGGAAACCACGCGGAAATCCAGGCATTACACGATGCGCGCACGCGCGGACATGACCCAAGCGGCGCTACCGCCTATGTTTCATTAGAGCCATGCAGCCACTTCGGCCGCACTCCGCCCTGTGCAAAAGCCTTCATTGAAGCGCAAATCGCCGAAGTCATTTGCGCGCGGGAAGATCCAAACCCGCAAGTTTCAGGTCAAGGTTTAGCTTTACTACGCGCAGCTCAAATCAATGTGCGTTGCGGCTTGCTCGCGCATGAAGCATATGAGCTTAATCTAGGCTTTATGTCACGCATGACCCGCCACCGACCATGGGTCCGCGTCAAAATTGCCGCCAGCTTAGACGGTCGGACCGCCTTACCCAGCGGAGAAAGTCAATGGATTACAAGCCCCGCAGCGCGCGCGGATAGCCATCTCTGGCGCGCTCGGGCCTGTGCCATCTTGACGGGCATTGGGACCGTACGCGCGGATAATCCGCAATTAACCGTACGTGAAATTGATACACCAAGGCAACCACTACGGGTATTAGTCGATAGCCGGCTTGAGGTACCGCTCAACGCCCATTTATTAAATGGCCATGCTCCGCTACTGATTGTCTGCGCCTCGCTCAACGCTACGCAGATGCAAAAAGCGCACGCATTGCGGGCGCGCGGCGCTGAAGTCATTCCACTTGCCGGCCATGCTTCGGCTCAAGTAGATCTGCCTGCGTTGCTGCACTTGCTAAGCGAACGTGGCATCAATGAATTACAGGTTGAAGCTGGCCAAGGTCTAAATGGTGCGCTATTACAGCAGCATTGTATTGATGAACTGCTCATCTATTTAGCGCCCAGTTTATTATGCGATGCGCAGGGTATGTTCAAACTTGTCGCACCCGCCACGTTAGCGCAACGCGTCACACTTTCATTTCAATCGGTTGAGCGCGTTGGCCGCGATCTACGCATTCTGGCGCGCATTAGCGTACTAGACGATAAAACCGAGCACGCTTGCGCTATCGATACCGCTTAACTTTTTTATTTCCAGAAAATTGAATCCAATGTTTACAGGCATAGTCGCTGCAATTGGTCAAATTGAAACGGTCAGCCCGCTTGGCGACAGCGCCGCTGGTGTACGACTCGCGGTCAATCCAGGCACCCTCAGCCTTGACGATGTTTCTCCAGGGGACAGCATCGCGCTTCAAGGAGCGTGCATGACCGTTGTCACAAAACATCATGCAGCCAACGGCTGCCAGCATTTTATCGTTGACGTATCTCGCGAAAGCCTCGTGCGTACCGCCGGACTCGATACACCCGGCGCAGTCAATCTTGAAAAAGCGTTGCACGCTCATGATCGTCTTGGCGGACATTTAGTAGCGGGGCACATCGATGGGGTCGGCGCTGTCACTCACTTTGCGCCAGCTGGCGAATCCTATGAACTGCGTGTGCTTGCGCCCCACGCGCTAGGCCGCTACCTTGCCTATAAAGGTTCGGTCACCGTAAACGGCGTAAGCTTAACGATTAACAAGGTTCAAGATTTGGCTGACGGCTGTGAGTTTTCAATCAACCTGATCGCGCATACCCTCTCGGTTACCACGTTAAAGCAACTCAAAGTGGGCACCCGCGTCAATCTTGAGATCGATTTAATCGCCCGTTATGTTGAGCGTATTTTGAGTTTCTCAAAAACCTCCGCACCCTAAGCTAAAACATTACTAGAGACAACAGTAATATCTCTTTTGACGCCAATAGCGTAAAATTCATACTTTACGTTTGCCCATCATTATGTCCATTGCTTCTACTCAAGAAATTATTGCCGAGCTTAAAGCGGGTCGGATGGTGATTCTGGTTGATGAAGAGGATCGTGAGAATGAAGGCGATCTAATGCTCGCGGCAGATTTTGTAACCCCCGAAGCCATTAATTTTATGATCCGCTTTGCGCGGGGTCTAGTCTGCCTAACGCTTACGCAAGAGCATTGCGAGCGGCTCAATTTACCACTGATGACCCCCAATAATGGGACGCAATATAATACCGCCTTCACCGTTAGCATTGAAGCCGCGCAGGGCGTCACCACTGGCGTTTCCCCAGCAGACCGCGCACGCACCGTGCAAGCTGCAGTAGCGCGCCATGCGCGGGCAACAGATATTGTACAGCCAGGCCATATTTTCCCGGTGGCGGCGCAGCCTGGCGGTGTGCTCGTGCGCGCCGGCCACACTGAAGCGGGCTGCGACCTCACCCGACTAGCAGGCCTTACGCCGGCCGCGGTCATTTGTGAAGTGATTAATGACGATGGCAGCATGGCACGTTTGCCTGATCTGATTGATTTTGCAACTAAACACGCCCTTAAAATCGGCACTATCGCAGATTTGATTCAATATCGCAGCCTGACTGAATCGATCATTGAACGTGTGGCCGAACGTCCCATGCATACTCCGTACGGGGTATTTCAGGCGGTTATTTATCGAGACAAATCCAACGGAGCGCCGCATATCGCACTGGTGCATGGCGCCCCTCAGCCTGACCGCACAACTTTCGTGCGCGTGCATGAGCCTATGTCCGTATTGGATTTGCTTGAAATCGATGCCGCCACCCACTCTTGGACCCTGCATGCCGCCTTGCAAGAAGTCGCAGCCAATGAATGCGGTGTCATTGTATTGATGAACTGTAGCGACTCAAAAGAGTACTTATTTAATGCGTTTGAAGCATGCAATCAACCAGAAAAAGCGGCACAGCTTAAGCATCGCCCCGCAGATTTCAAAACTTATGGTGTTGGGGCGCAAATCTTGCATGATTTAAACGTGGGTAAAATGCATGTGCTTTCGAGCCCGCGCAAACTGCACGCTATGTCTTGCTACGGCTTAGAGGTGACAGGTTTTGCTCCAATGCCAGGGGTAACTGCTGTACAGTAAAAGCGATTGTCTATTGAGACGCTCTCTAGGCTTCATACACTACTATTTTTATAAACCGAAATTATGGAAATCAACCAATATCAACCCGATCTCGACGGTAATGACCTTTCTATTGGCATCGTGCAGTCGCGCTTTAACGAAGCGGTTGGCAATAGCCTAACGGATGCCTGCCTTGAAGAGCTTGAACGGCTGGGGGTAGAGAGTGAGAATGTGCTATGCATTACCGTTCCCGGCGCACTTGAAATTCCATACGCCCTGCAAAAACTCGCCGTCAGTGGCGAGTTTGACGCATTCATCGCTCTTGGCACCGTCATTCGTGGTGAAACTTATCACTTTGAAGTTGTTTCAAATCAGAGCAGTGCAGGCATTCAGCAAGTTGCCCTCGAATTTCAAGTTCCAATTGCGAACGGAGTGCTCACGACCGATACGGAAGAACAAGCGATCGCCCGTATTGCGGAAAAAGGCCGTGATGTGGCGCGCGTTGCCGTCGAAATGGCGAATTTATCGACTGCGATTGATCTTTCTTTAATCCCCGAAGAAGGAGAGGAAGACGAGGAAGACTTCCAATGAAGAGTGCCCGTCGCCGTTCCCGAGAATTTGCGGTACAAGGTCTATATCAGTGGCTGCTAACTGGAGCTGACGCTGTCGCTATTGTCACCCAGTTACAATCTGCCCCAGGGTTTGGCAAAGCGGATCGGGAGCATTTCGATACGCTATTGCAAGGGGTAATCCGCGATGCTAAAACCCTGGATACACAGTTAACACCCTGTATCGACCGGCCAAGCGCGGAATTATCTCCAATCGAGCACGCCGTCTTGCTAATCGGCGCATATGAACTGACGCATCATATTGAAATTCCATACCGTGTGGTCATTAATGAAGCGGTCGAAGTGACAAAAACTTTTGGTGGCACGGATGGCTATAAATATGTAAATGGGGTGCTTGATCAACTCGCCGCACAGCTACGCGCGGTTGAAATAAAACAGGCGGGCCGCTAACTTAATAGCGTTAAGATTTTTCTGCTATACGCCCAACTCAGCAGACTCCCCTCTGCCATCCACTTTCTGATGGTTCCCCCCCAGCTCGAGCTGCGCCGCCCGTGAGGCTGGGGCAATCAAGATCTTAGGGGGCTGAGAGGCCGTTGCGGTGGCAACTTTCTTGGAATTTTTAGACGCAGCATAAGCCGTTGCCACAAGCGGTCTTTTGGGACGCGACAGTGCAGTGCCTCTGGGCGTTTTATTATATGCCTGAATTATTGAACGGCTAGGCTTTTGCGGAAGATGAATAGAGATATCGTGCCCTTGCGCAACATTGCGTAAACGCTCGCGCTCGGCTTGGACCTTTGCGCCATAAATACCATCATATTTTGAAGTAGCGCCAACATATAAGCGCAGTCCTTGGGCCAGCGACCCACCCCTTACAATACAATCTTTTAAAATCAGAGCGCCGACCTTAAGATTAGCCAGTGGGTCAAAAGCCGCCGCAACCCCGCCAAAATGCTCGAATTTATCCGCATGTAACTTAGACATAACCTGCATCAACCCTTGTGCGCCCACGCCACTTTCCGCATAGGGATTAAATCTAGATTCAATTGCAATGACGGACAAGAGTAGCAAAGGATCAAGGCCAAATTCTCGGCCCGTAATAAAGGCTTCTTTTACGAGCTTGTTGAGCGGCTCGCGCGCGACACGATAACGACGCGCCAGATAATCAACTACCCACTTCCGTTCTTCTACTGAAGCCAAGGCTCGCTCATCACGCGCGTCAGGCGCAATACGGGCAGAAGTGATTTTGCGTACGCGTGCTTCAAATGCAGAAAGCGGCATTGCCTTGGCCAGTTTTTTTACTTCAAGCACGCTCCTTGCTGGCTGAGAAATCTCAGACACCGGCGGCGCGAGCCGCACCATGAACGCTTGCCGCAAAGCAGGCGACAACCAACCTAAGATGAGACCCGAGATTACGATAAAACAGACTAAATAAGCAAAGTAACGGCTGATTTGGGCGCTATGATGCAGGGTTGCGCGCACCGCAGGCACAGACATCAATCTTAAAACGCCTCTTTCCGCCAGAGGCGAAAATTTCGCATATAACAGGCGCCCCGCCTGCATGCCCCACAACCCTAATTGGAAAGCCCATTTCCGCCCCAAGCGACAGCAGCATCCATAACATACCCGTAGCCCCTTTATAAAGGCCGCGGCGAACGGAGCTCTAAGGGTCGGTTGGTTAGAAGGAGGAGGTAAATGAGCATTCATGTAGAAAATTTTAGCAGGCTTTTATGGCCAGTCAATCTTATTCAAAGACATATCTATTACTTTTGGTAATAAAAAGAGAGTTTTTGAATAAATGACCTGCGTTTCTCTTGGCTTGGTTTCGCTCCTCCGCCTGTCTTTTTTCTTCCACAATGAGTCTATTTAATTTTCAGCGCCTTAGGGCATGTTGGGGCAAGCGCCAAAAGACAATAGGCTATTTGTCGATGCGGTGCTGTATCGCTATCGGGCGGGAATACCTTGGCGAGATATTCTCGCTGATTATGGACACTGGAAAGTGATCCATACGCGCTTTAGTCACAAGCGGGCGAAATGGGCTTAAATTCAATGAGCCGTCGCCCACATCACCCCTACTGAACCAATCATCTCACTCTTTTTTACTATAAAAAACATTAAAAACGGTTTGCAGAAAAGTGAAACGATGTCTGTAAATCGCACATTTTACTCAGAAACAGTATAATTTATTAAGTCCCTTAGCCTATCTCGCCCATATGGTCTCTGTTTAACAAGAAAATTCATACATAGACTCTAACGGCTGTGAAAAAACCCATCGCAAAGGAAAAATATGCCAATCAACCCTATCAATAGCAACGTTTCGCTTCCAGTCTCCTCTACTGCTAATCAAGTGAGGACCAATACAATAAAGCAAGAGCCAGAAGATGCGTCGCAGCCCACGGAACTTGTTTCTTCCGAAGCCAAACGAAAGAGCGCTCATCTAGATTCAGAGTCGCGCTCAGTACGTATAAAGCGAGAGCAAGAAAATATATCGTACTTTCAGTTTAATCAAGGGCGTATAAATATAAAGTTAGAATCAGAAGATGTACCGCAACTTCATTTGAAAGATGATCTGAGCGATTCTAAACAAACAGTGCCTACGTCCCTTGCCCCTCACACCCAAGATTCATATACGTTTACTGTTCGAGGGGTAGAAATAAAAATAATCAAAAATGAAATCTTAAAGGAAGCAATAGATCAGCAGGCGGAAGCTAGGAAAGCTTTTTTAAAGCTTATGAATTCTGAAGCAACTTCTGTGGATAAGAAAAGTGCTACTGCAATATTAGCAGCACTTAATACAGTTAACGTAAGTTCTTATTCGTCCATTGAATATGAAACAGCAAAGAAGAGAGAGTTAAAGGAAACCAAAGACTTCCTTTCCAGGATTATTTTAAACTCTGACCAAGAAACGGTAAATAAGGAAAAAGGAGAAGCTTTCAGAACAATAGAAAAATGCCTTAATATAATAAGGTTTCAAGAAGTAGCAGAAAGAGATATAATGGAGCAGCGGACGGAAGCCAGGAAGGTTTTTTTAAAGCTTACGAGTCCTGAAGCAACTCCTATGGATAAGGAAAGTGCCTCCACAATACTAGCATTTCTTAATAAAGTGAGGTTTGATAGGGCCTCTACAATAGATGAACAGAAAGATTTAGCAACAAAGAGGAGAGAATTAAGGGAAGCCAAAAAATTTCTTTCTACATTTATTGCAAACTCTAACCCAGAAGCGGTAAATAATGAGAAAGAAAAAGCTTTTGGAAGAATAGAAAAATACATTAACGTAAGACCGTTTGGGGATCAGGCAGAAAAGGATATTGCAGAAATCTTTGCAAGGCTTAAGAATTACAGAGCGTATGATGAAGAAAATCCTGGAGAAGAGTATTTTCCTACGGCGATCCGTATCGCACTTAGTGGGTCTATACATGCACAGGAATTTAAAATTCTGTTCGATCTTGTAGATAAACTGAGCGTTTTTCCTGAAGAGGATAAAAGAAGATCTCACTACATAAGCTGCAGAATAGTAGAGCGTTTAGTAAAGAATATAACAGATAAAAACAAGAGAAAAAAAGAAGACATAATAAATGAAGAAGGACTAAGAAATTTCCTGATACAGCTTTTAGAGAGAGAAGGGGGAAACGGGGTCTGGAGTGCTTCTATGATGTCCACTATAATTGAATATTTAAGGATGGATAAAGAATGGGTAAAAGGAAACATAATCCTTCTAATGCGTATTTTAAACGTTGCCCTAGCAGAAGATGGGTTTGAGCCCATAAATGAACGGGGCCTTCACATTAATGAAAAAGTGGAGTTTACAGATAGCATAGGATTTTTAAGACATCATATTTTTAGGGCCCTAATAAGCATTAAAGATTCTTTGCCAAAAGATATTCGAGATGCTTTTAAAGCATATGCCCAAAAAGATAATGATGGTAATGAATCTTCCTTTTATGGATTTGCGAGGGGAATTGTGGAGTAGTAAATATGTAGAAGTTAAGACTTAATCTGACATTTTACTAATATTTCAGGTAACTGAATATCCGGCTACCGTCATGCCTAGTGCATTCAGCACAGGCGCTAGATCATCCTGGTTTGGTGATTTGCGACTTTCGCAAAGGATCCTTGTGCTGGATATTCCAGTTGATGGAAGGCACCCGGTTTGCAAGCGGTATGCCCGAACAATCGAATGATCTTAATTCTGATATCGTTGAGGTTTGAGACGGCCTCATGGATGAGCGCGTGTTGATGATTGAAGATGCGTACCAACGCAATGCCCTCCATTAACTGGAATATCCATCGCAAGGTGGGTGTGCTAGTGGGTTTACCCAGTTGATTTGGCAATGTGTCAGCACAGTCCCCGAGTTTAGCGCGTATCTGAAATTGTGTAAGGTTGTATACCATCAGGCATAAAATCATTACCATCATCAAAGCAGCGATACGCTGCGGCGATTTTAAAAAGAGCGTATCGGCTAAGACAACTATACGGCCTGGCAATAGCTCTTTTATACGCTCCCATTGGTCATCTCGTAGCCCATAACGACGATTCACTGGCTTTTTCTCTCATTTTGTTCGATAAGCCAGTTTTTTCTAACACAATTTTTTAATTGAGGACACGCCTAGCGAATACTTGGGGCTAGGGCAGGTTAAAATGACACGATGAAATATAAAGACCTGCGCGATTTTGCCCATCAACTCGAAGCGCTTGGCGAGCTACGCCGCGTAAGCGCCCCCATTTCTCCGGCCCTTGAAATGACAGCGTTATGCGATCGGGTGCTGCGCGCCGGCGGCCCTGCTTTACTCTTTGAAAAACCAACTGGCTATACCATGCCAGTCCTGGGTAATTTATTCGGTACCACGCGACGCATTGCGCTGGGTATGGGTATCGACGCAGCGCAGACAGAGACTGATGCGCTCGCCTCGCTACGCGAGATTGGTCATTTACTATGCGCGCTAAAGGAACCTACCCCGCCCCAACGGCTTAAAGACGCCGGCAAGCTATTAACGCTGGTTAAAGCCGTATGGGATATGGCGCCCAAAACCATTAGCGCGCCCCCCTGCCAAGAAATTGTGTGGGAAGGCAACGACGTTGACTTGACTCAACTCCCGATCCAGACCTGCTGGCCGGACGACGCCGGTCCACTCATTACTTGGGGCCTCACCGTAACGCGTGGACCTAATAAAGCCCGACAGAATCTCGGCATTTACCGCCAGCAAGTCATTGGGCGCAACCAGGTGATCATGCGCTGGCTTGCGCATCGGGGCGGGGCGCTGGATTTTCGGGAATTCGCTCTGGCCTTTCCGGGCCAGCCTTATCCCGTCGCCGTCGCGCTAGGCGCTGACCCAGCGACTTTGCTTGGCGCTGTAACTCCTGTGCCAGATACCCTTTCTGAATACCAGTTTGCGGGTTTGCTACGAGGCGGGCGCACTGAATTAGCCAAGTGCATAACGCCTGGCTTAAGCGCACTACGCATACCCGCGCGCGCCGAAATTGTGCTAGAAGGCTTTATCTATCCCACAGCAGATGCAACTGCGCCCGGCCCGGCGAGCTATGAGCACGCGCTCGAAGGTCCTTTTGGTGATCACACCGGCTATTACAATGAAAAGGCTTTATTCCCGGTGCTTACAATCGAGCGCATCACCATGCGGCGGCAGGCGTTGTACCATTCTACGTATACCGGCAAACCACCGGATGAACCCGCGATACTCGGGGTCGCTCTCAATGAAGTGCTGGTGCCTTTGCTGCAAAAACAATTTACAGAAATCACAGATTTCTACTTACCGCCGGAAGGGTGCAGCTACCGCATGGCGCTGGTTCAAATTAAAAAAAGCTACCCGGGCCATGCTAGGCGTGTCATGTTCGGCGTTTGGGGGTTCCTACGGCAATTTATGTACACCAAATTCATCATCATCGTAGACGATGATGTGAATCTGCGCGATTGGAAAGAAGTCATTTGGGCCATCACCACGCGCGTTGATCCAACGCGCGACACATTACTGGTAGATCATACGCCGATTGACTACCTTGACTTTGCATCGCCCACCGCCGGCCTCGGTTCGAAGATGGGGCTTGACGCCACCCATAAATGGCCTGGCGAGACACAGCGCGAATGGGGACGACCGATTACGATGGACCCAGCCGTCACACGCCGGATCGATGCTTTATATGAAGAGCTCGCTCTGGCCGTTGATGGCCAAGCACAAAAGTGAGATGGCCAAACTACGGGGACTCGTTTTCTTCTTCGAAGTCTTCCAGTAAACTCGTGGAACAGCAAGGCCCAAATGGTACGTGCATTCTTGTTGGCTAATGCTACGGCGGCCACATTCTTGTTTCGCCGATTAACCACACCGTTGATCCAACTGCATGCCTCAGGTTTCTGCTCGGCGTAGCGAATCACAGAACGCCCGCCATGTATCAGCAAAGTTCGGAGATATGTATCGCCTATGGAAGCCACAAGCGCGCTGGCCGTAATCGGTCCAATACCCGGAATGCGCGCAAGCTTGCAACTCGCTGTATTATTGCGATGCCAGGCTTGAATCTGCGCTTCAATTTCATCGACCTGACGGTCCAATTCCTTGAGATGGTCCAGCAGCCTTTGTACAAGTAGGCGAAATGCGCCGGGCAATTCATTGCTAGCTCAGGTACTCGAGTCTGGATGACACCAATGCCTTGTGGGATGATCAATCCGAATTCAGCAGGCAAGCCGCGAATCTGGTTAGCCTGCGCCGTACGTGCTTTCACAAAGCCTTGCCGTACTCGATGTAACGCCAGTACCGCTTGCTGTTCTATATTTTTTATCGGGACAAACCGCATATTTGGCCGGCCTACTGCTTCGCAGATTGCCTCAGCGTCAGCAGCATCATTCTTGTTAGCCTTCACATAGGGCTTAACGAATTGAAGCGCCATCAGCTTCAGTTTTGTGTGCCTACGACACACCTGCTTCAAACTGTTCTCGACTTATATCACTTGGGCAGTGCTTTCTTTTCTTTCAAAAAGATTATTTGCATAGAATAAATAATTGTGCAAGTTTATTTGGTGTTTTGAGAATCATCATTTAGACTTGGCGCATTACATATGATTAAACGGGGTGAATGATGTTAAGACCTATTCATGGGATATCCACTCAATATATTCGAACTCATTCGATTACACCAGATAGGCCAGAGCAAATACCCGCCCCTTCTAATCCAGAAGCGGATGCACCGACGGCGCACCGTGCTCACTCTATCCCCCGCAGCCTGAATCGCGTTATAAAGATTGCCGGAGAGCCGGCCCAACTGATTTTTTCTAATGCCAATGGGATGGAGTGCTGCGGCTATCAATTTCTCCATACCAACCGCCTTGTGCTCACAACCGGCGAACCGGTTTTAAATCGTGACGGTGAGTTTCAGGCCTTTCGTCTAAAAACAGGTCAAATAACGATTCAAAGCAAAACAACCCTCAAAGGATATGAGCAGATTGATGTAATCGCGTATTCGATCAAAATAGAGGGCGAGTTATATGCCAATAAAATTAACTTGAATACAGCAGTGAATGGCTCGAATCTGAGCTTGCCCGTTACGCTGCAACAGGACATAGCCGACACGACCATTCATTCGGAGTTCCCCCGCCAGCTGCAATTCACAGGCACCGCCAAGGTAAAAGCAAAAGAACATTTGAGCATTCAAGCAGATACGCTCGATAATGCCAGTTCTCAGATTCAATCAAACGGAAATATTACCCTCAAAGCCAACCGTTTGATTGGCGCAGGAACGCTCGGCGCCACACTGGATCTTACGGCAAAGCTGGAAGAGCATTACACGCATCGCACTCAACTCAACGCTGGCCGCCATCTATCGATTTCAACGGCCCAAAGTTTCACGAATCAAGGCACTCTAAAAACGCGAGGTGAAATCACGCTTAAAGCTAAAACGTTTGAAAATCAATCCACCTCTTTGATAGACGGTGTTCACCTTAAATTCAAGGTAGAAAATGTGCTTAAGAATTATGGAGTGATTCAGGGCAGCACAGTGGTGATTGATACGCAGCATTTGCTCAATGATGGCACTGAAGATACGGATGAGCAGCAGGCTGGGGCTATCCTCGGGCGAGATCAACTGATGCTTGGAGCAAGGACCCTGCATAACCAGGAGCATGGGTTACTGCATAGTGATGGCGACCTGACAATAGGAGATGCTTTTTATAAACAAAACACCGTCACGGATTTAGCCAAAGAGTTTATGAATGCGGAGTTTTCCACGGTTGAATCAAGAGGAAAGCTTTTGATTAAAGCTATATTTTTAAATAATCAGAAAGGACAGATTACCGCGGGTTCTGATCTGGTTCTTGAAAGTGATACGCTCACCAATGATCAGGGGCATATAGAAGCGAAGGGAGATCAAAGCGTATTGAAGGTGCGGGCTGATATCATTAATAATCACTCAGGTTATCTGATTCATAATGGTGCTGGACCCATCCAGATAGTTGCCGACATGATGGAGAATCATAATGTTGAAGCAATAAAAGGGGCGGGGTTAATTAGCAGTAAGGGTCCGATAACGATCAGCGTTGCCAAGCTGTCTAATCATCAAGGTGGGACCATCCTTTCGGATCAAACACTCAAAATAGGCACTTTTTACACAGCTTCTTTGGTATGCTATTTGAAAAATCTAGCCGGCACACTATCGGCGCACCAAAAAATTGAGATTGGTACATATAAACTAGATAACAGCAAAGGTCTGATTGCCGTAGGGAAAGAGGAAGCTTCCGAACCGGAGATTTCAAGTGATCCAGACCGTTCCACACAGCCGACTCATCCAGGCAGCGTACTTGAAATTTGTGCGCATGCGGTCATTAACACAGAGGGGGGGCAAATCGTTCAAAGTGGACAGGGTGAGATCAAGATTTTTTTAAATGCCAGTGGTAGTGGATACGAAGCGCAAAATGGTTTGATGAGTGCTCAGGGTCGCATCACGATAGAAGCGCCGAATATTGTCCATACGAATAAGAGCCAGATGACGGGAAAAGACCTCAATCTGGTCATCGGAGAAAGAATTCTTAACCAAGCAAATGCAACGCTATTTGCCCGCGATAGATTGTCCTTAAAAGCCTTAGCGCTCGATAATATGCAACAAGGGGTTTTGCAAAGTGAGGGGCGCATCTTCATTTTAGCGATGGCTTTTTGTAACGAAGGCACGATACACAGCCAAGGGGAGATCCGGATCCTTTCTAATAAGATGCGTAACCGTCGAGAAAGTGGCACATTGACCCAGCACTTATTGCGTTTGGCGATTCACCCGGGCCTGATTACGGGCGATACGATTTTAATCAGTGCGCGTGGGCCTGACTCTCTGTTGAGAAATACGGAGAGCATGATTTTCGCGCAAAACAGCCTTCAAATCGGGGTTCATGAGATTCAAAATCGTGCCGGTGGTACGCTTTATAGTGGCGGTGATTTAGCCATTGGCCGTAAGCTGAATGCGGAGTCTATCGTGCAGGGTCGCAGTGAACGCATTCTCAATCATGGATCCACGATGGATGCGGTGGGAGATCTAACGATTCATGCAAAAAAGCTAGTCAATCAAAATGCAAGATTCGAAATCGAAGAAAGGCTGATTGAGGAGCGTGGCATACACGAATGCCACGATGACCAGACAAACCAACGCTTTGATGGCTCCCAAATCGCCTGGCACGGCGACGTAGGGGGCCTCTACCGTGTGCACAGCTCCGGTCATGAAATATTTCGTTTTATCAACTATGTCTTTACGCGCCGAGTGACCACAACCAGGGTGACGCACAGCGAACCTGGCAAGATTCAGGCAGGTGGCGCGATCTCTCTGTCAGACCAGGTGATGAACGATAAAAGCATGATTATCGCTGGAGGGGCGCTCAGCGACCTCGAAGGCAGGCCTGCCCAGATTGAAAACCGGGATGCCATCGGTCAACGCGTCACGACTGATCGGGGAACCTCGCAATACTCAGACAGAGAGTGGCATGGTGGAATTAGTTTCTTCGGCAGCGGCGGTCGGTACTGGGAGCGTAAGTGGAGTGGGCAAGCCCCCTACCATCCGGCCCCAATAGTCGAGCATCACACGCTGACGGTCGCCGTCTCTCAAGAGCATACGGCAGTAGAGCATTCCGCGCCCTCTACCGCCTTAGTGCCGAGTTCTTCGGCTTTAAGCCGTAATACTTTATTAAATAGCGGCTTATTGCACCTGAACACCGATCCCAATCAACGCTATCTGATCCAGATCGACCCCCGCTTTACCCGCCACAGCGACAGGGTTTCGAGCGATGTATTGCTGCGCTTACTGAATCTGGACCCTCAGCACATTCCCAAACGCCTGGGCGATGGACTCTATGAACAGCAACTGATTCGAGACCAAATTATTGGTCTGACGGGCCATTATTATTTATCCAGCTATCACAATCCCATCGCTGAGATTCGGGACTTGATGCACGCCGGAGCAGACTGGGCCAAACGTTTTAATTTGATGCTCGGCATTGAACCGACACCTGAGCAAATCAATGCGTTAACCACCAGCCCCGTCTGGCTAGTGAATCAACGTGTTCAATTACCCGATGGCTCAGAACAGACGGTCCTGGTGCCTAAAGTGTATCTGGCCCCAAGCGATGCGCCGGCCATCCCACGAAGCAATGCACTGATTTCAGCCGATACGATCGAGTTAGAGAGCGACCGCCCCTTTAAAAACACCGGAACTGTGCTCAGTCGCAGCACAACCCGTATTCGTGCAAGCCAAATCGATAATCAGCGCGGCACGCTGGCCAGCCGGGGCACCCTCTCTATCCAAGCCCGCGATAACATCGATAGCCGCGCTGGCAAGCTGATTGCCGTTAAAAAACTCACCGTACAGGCCGGCCAAAATCTACAATTGCAAAGCCAGACACAGACCACTCATGCCGCCAGCGGCAGCCGAACAAACTTAGTGGGCCTCACCCAGATCCAGGCCGAAGAATTGGAAGCGACAGCAGGATCCGATCTCCATCTTGCCGCCACCCAAATTGAAGTGGAACACACGGCAAGGTTAGACGCTCAGCAAGATCTGATCTTAGGGACCGCCACCACCGGCTTGCAACAAAAGATCGTCTGGGATGAACGGAATGCCCTCAGCCTAAGCCAGCACACTGAAGTTGGCACCCAGATTCAGGCCGGCGCGCTTGAGCTGAAGGCTGGGCGCGATGTAACTGCAACCGGCGCGTATGTCAAAGTGGCAGAGAAACTCGCGGTGAAAGCCCGCCGAGATATTCATTTGGAAGCCGCGTTGTCACCAGCACAATTAAACTGACCCACCTGAGCAATTAGCAATTGACCCACCTCCCGTAAATTTCGTCCCTTTGTCGGGATATGTTAAGCGTAGAGGAACAAGTGGAAATTAAAGTATTAGCCCGTCAAGGCATCAGTATTCGAGAGATATCTCGACAGTTACAGGTATCGCGTAACACGGTGCGCCGCTACCTGCGAGAAGTGGATGCAGCGCAACGCAAACCTTGTCAAGCCCGTGTACATAAGCTTGATCCGTATAAACGCTATCTCGAAGAGCGCTTGCGTGCGGCGCATCCCTGCCGATTGCCTGCAACCGTGTTGTGCCAAGAGGTCAAGCTATTGGGCTACGCAGGCGGACTCTCACGCGTATGCCAGTTTGTCCGTAGTTTGCAGGTGGTACGGCCTGAAGAGCGATTAGTACGGTTTGAGACGTTAGCTGGTGAGCAGATGCAGTGTGATTGGATCGTATTTCGCCGCGGCAAATATCCGCTGTCTGCTTTTGTGATGACACTAGGTTGGTCACGGGCTAGCTTCGTCGAATTTGTTAACAACGAGAAATTAGACACGCTGTTGGCTTGCCATGAGCACGCTTTTGAATACTTTGGCGGTGTGACGCGAGAAGTGCTCTATGACAATATGAAGACGGTTGTACTAGCACGGGATGCGTATGGCCCAGGTGCTCACCGTTTTCAGCCTACCTTCCTCGATTTTGCCAAACACTATGGTTTTGTCCCCAAACTATGTCGACCTTACCGAGCTAAAACCAAAGGTAAAGTCGAACGTTTCAATGGTTATTTGAGGCGCAGCTTTTATAACCCGTTAGCTTCCAGGTTGGTGCAGAATCAGCTTCATCTAGATGTCGACACGGCGAATGCAGCAGTACGCACGTGGCTGAGTGAAGTGGCCAATGTCCGCGTGCACGGCACTACGCAAGAGGGGGTGCAAACGCGCTTGAGTCAGGAGAAAGCCGCCTTACAATCCTTGCCACCTCCTTATCTAGGACACACCAAGAGCGCTCCGCCTGTGGTATTGCCGCCTAATTGGATGCAGTTTAGCCAACAGCCGATGCAGCATAAGCTGGCTATCTATGAACAACTGTTCACAGGAGCCTATTAATGGCGTTACAACATCAACGGATTGAGCAATGGTGTGAGCAACTTAAGCTCGACACCATGGCTCAGGCGTACCCACAACTGGCCGCTCAAGCCGTTTCCAATCAATTGAGCTTTGCCGATTTCTTCGAAGCATTATTGAAATCCGAAGCCGCCACGCGCCAAACTCGTTCACGGCAAATCCTGTCTCAGATGGCTGGATTCCCAGCCATTAAAACACTGGAGCAGTTTGACTTTACGGCGGTGCATGGCGTGCATAAAAAAGCCCTACAAGAACTCGCTGCGCTCACTTGGATTGAGCGCGCTGAGAACTTGGTGTTGCTTGGCCCCTCAGGGGTCGGTAAAACACATTTGGCTATTAGCTTGGGCTACTTGGCTACTCAAGCTGGGATAAAAACACGTTTCATCTGCGCGGCAGATTTGATCCTCGCCATGGCTGCTGCACAGCGGCAGGATCGGTTAACGCAGTTCATCCAGCGCAATGTCAACGCCCCTCGACTGCTTATCATTGATGAAATTGGTTATCTCCCCATGGAGCGGGATCAGGCTAATCTCTTCTTCCAGGTCATCGCCAAGCGTTATGAAAAATCAGCCTTGCTCATGACCAGCAACTTGCCATTTGGCCAATGGGATCAGGCCTTTGCAAACGATACTACCTTGACTGCTGCCATGTTGGATCGTTTACTTCACCATGCCCATGTCGTTCAACTTAAAGGAGAAAGCTTCAGACTTAAAGATAAACGCAAAGCTGGAATTATTCAGCCTCGTCAGACCCTAGAAGAAAATCGGGTGGGTCAATTTTAAGTTGCTGGCCAGTAGCTTAAGTGGGTCAGTTTCAGGTTGCTGTTGACAGCGTATGAAGAGACGGATTTTAAGGAGTCTCATTATCATGAATCGAGTCACTTCTTCGGTTCCTCAAGCGAATTAACGCGCAATGCGCTGTACAGAAAACAAGCATTAAGCAGCACCTTATCTGGAGGCACAGTACAGATAGAAGCCGGACATGACCTGAATATCCTCGGCTCAAACGTGGCGGGGATGCATGATGTGGATCTCTATGCGGGAAATGCCCTCCAGCAAAAAGCGGTCGAGCAGGCTGAGCGCGCTCAGCGCTATTCCGTTCAAGAACGCTCCGGCTTATTAGAAAGTGGAAAATTCGGCGTGACGATCGGCACGCGAACCCAAAAAGACGCTCAAGAAAAGGAGCACACGCCCCAAATTGGCTCAGTCATAGGCAGCGTATCAGGTCCTGTCAGAGCGATTGCCGGCCGAGACTACGAGCAAAGCGGTAGTCAATGGGTGGTGCCCACCGGCGATATAGAGATTCGAGCCGGTCAAGGCAAGATTGAAGCGGCCTATGAGCAAGGCCGAGTCTGGCAGCGCAGTGAATGGCATCAATCGGGTCTGACGGTATCGGTCAGTGCGCCGGTGATTGCAGCGGCGCAAACGAATCGTCAGATGCTGCAAGCCAGTACCCAGGTCAGCGATGCGCGGATGCACGCGTTAGCGGCCGGTGCAGGCGCACTGGCGGCGAAAAACGCCTACGATGCGATCAAAGCAGATCCCAAAGCAGCCGGTGGCGCCACCGTGAGCGTGATGCTGGGCGAAGAGCATTCTGAAAGCGAACAGATACAGCTCAGCCAGACAGCGCTCAACAGCACCCTGGCAGCTGGAGGGAATATCTCGATCCAGATCGGTGGCTTAGGAGAAGAGTCCACACTGGATCTGATGGGTGCTCGCATCGAAGCCAAACAGAATATAGCGCTCAACGTAGAAGGCCATCTGAAGGTGGAAGCGGCGCCGAATAGCCTGATTGAGCAAAGTCAGCAGCACAGCCAGAGTTCTGCAGTGGGGGCCGTGGCAACGCTGGGCAGTCAGAGCTCAGTGGGCGCATCGGTTGCACTCAGTGTAGGGCATGGCCGTACAAAAGGAGCGCAAATTAACTATACGCCGACTCTGATTCAGGCGGGTGGCACGCTAGAGCTCAAAGCAAAAAGCGATGTGCGCCTCAAAGGCGCTCAGATGGTGGGCAAGCAGGTTAAAGCCCAGATTGAGGGTGACCTTGACATAGACAGTGTGCAAAACACGGCGAGGTACCAGAGCCATGCTCAAAGTATCTGTGGCAGTGCGACCGCCGGCTCTGTCTCGGCAGCGAGTCTGAACGTCTCACAACGCAGGATGGACAGTGATTATCTGAGTGTGGCAGAACAAGCGGGGATTCAGGCCGGAGAGGAAGGCTTTCAGATCAGCGTTAAAGGGGATACGAAGCTGGTTGGTGGCGTGATGGCAGGTTCTGAGCAGGCGGTGCAGAAAGGGAAGAACACACTGATAACAGCGACCCTGCACAACACGGATCTGACGAATCAGGCGAGCTATTCTGCAAGCAGTATCAGCTTAGGCGGTGGGTACAGTCAAAGTGGCAAAGGGGTCGGCTCAGACCCATCAGGAAAAGCCATAACGCCGGCGCATAGCGGCAATCAACTGGCAAGCCGGGGTGGAGTGAGTGCTGCGCTACCGATTGTGATGAGTGCTTCAGGCCAGGCAAGATCCACTACCCGCAGTGCGATCAGCGGTGCGGAGATGGTGATTACGGATGAAGCGCGGCAAATCGAGCTGACGGGACATAGCGCGGCCGAGACGATTGCAGACCTAAACCGTCATCCGGCACAGAGTCATCAAGCGTTAGCGCCGATTTTTAATCGAGCGGAGATTGAAGCCGGCTTGGATATTGTCCATGCATTAGGTCGGGAAACCAATACTTTTATCGTCAATCGGGCCCGAGACGCGGATCAAAAGCTCGAGCGAGCCAAGAGTATGGAGCTGCTGGCGGGTGATGAATTGATGCCTGTAGGACAGCGGCAGGAATTGCTGGAAACCGCGGCTGAGTTGCGTACGCAAGCACAGACCGTGAATAAGCAATGGGGGCCAGGAGGCGCCTACCGTCGTATCGTCACTGCGTTGACGGCAGCGGCATCAGGCAATGTGACGGGGACGACGGCGCAATTTACCCAGGCCGCAGCGCTCAATTATTTGCAAAGTTTGGGTGCAGAAAGAATCAAGCATATTGCAGATAGCCTGAATGATGAAACGATGCGTGCTGCGTTGCATGGGGTATTGGCTTATGGTGGTGCAGTCGCACGGGGGCAACCGGGTGGCTCAGCGGCCTTGGGGGCGAGTGCCAGTGTATGGGTGAATCATCTGTTAGGTCCTGTAGAGGGTTCGTCTGAAGAGGACAAAGAAGCGCGCAAGAATATCGTTACCAGCTTGGTGGCGGGGGTGGCAAGTGTAGGAGGGGCCGATGCGACCTCTGCGCAGCATGCGGCGCAGATTGAGACGGAAAATAATGCGGCTCTGGTGCTGGCTGTGCCGTTAGCGTTCACCCCACCTGGGGTTGTTGTATTAAGCGTGGTGACTGCGGGCTTAGTGGCATGGAATGCTAATGAAGCGTATCAAAAATATCGAGCCAATAATGCAGGGCAAGATGGAGAGGATGGGGATGAGGATCAGTTAATACTACGGCCCCCGCGGCCGATGATCACGCCGATGGAGCCACCGCAGTCGCGCCAAATTCCAGGCAGAGAGTGGCATCAAGATAAAGAAGTGCTGCTTGAAGGTATGCCGGATCAATCTGGTGAGCATACCGTTCAGCCTTTTGTGAATCCGAGAGAGGTTCAATCAACAGGTAATATGACGGTGCTGCCGAGGCACGAGGGGTTGGATATATCTGATACGGTCATTTTTAGTGACGTCACAAAGGAGGAGGCTACAACTGTTGATATTAAACAGACGCTCACTAATCAGGAAATGAAAGCTATACGCTCTTATGAAAAACTTATTACCGAGCACGAACAAAAATTGAGAGCTTTCAAAGAAAGCATGACTACCAGACCAGGAATGGAAGGTCTAGCGCCAGATATTGTTTCTAAACAACAGGAGGCGCGCATAAAACACTTAGAAAAAGAAATTAAAACATTTTATGATAATATGGACAAAATAAAAGGACAAAGCAAATGACCGTCAACTTAATAAAGCATAGTGGGAATTGCGAATTAATTATTTCATCTTTTGATGATTTTGATTCAATGAATCTTACTAAAGATAGGGAGCTCGTCTGTTTGCTTATAGTAAACAATTTTTTTGATGAGGCGAGAATTTCATTCCTTGTTAAAGAAATTATTGAGCTTGGCGCAGTATTTTTCTTGACTTGTGGTAAATTCTCGGATGAGGCTCATGATTTAATTGATAAAATCATAGAGGTCGACAACAATAATAGAGATCTTTCTTACATTGCCACGACCTCACATAAAAATGAAGAAATAAAAGATATCTCATATTTTTTTATTCGATCTACATATTTAAACCCTACAAATTATCGTTGTTTAGCACTTTTCGATAGATACGACTCTGAATCTATCGATTTGCAGTCAGAATTAATAAAAATATTGAATGAAGATTATCCATGATAATTCGGTTACTTTTGATAGGTGGTAATAAATTGAGGTAACCGTTACAAAGATTGTTGAAAGGCCAAAGAAATCAAAGCTTAGGATATCTGACATAAGATAATTGGAGAAAATGTAGTTAAACTTTTGATGAAGCTAATAGGCGAGGGGTTGGGTACATTTGATACGGTCATTTTTAGTAAGATGGCTAGTAGCGAAAATAACAGGGAAAATTTGCCAAAAGCTGATAATTCAGTTTGGCATGGACTCCAAAATTCAGGAAATGGAATAAAGCTGGTGGCAAACTGTACTATGAATGGGATAACGCATAATGATATTGAGGTTTATAATAAAAATGATGATCATATGGGTTCAATGGATCCAGTGGAAGGGAACATATATAAGTCGGCAGTGCCTGGTAGAAAACTCGGAAGGTGATAATTTGAAAAAAACGAGATTTGCTTAATGAAGTGTTTGAAGCAATACTAACTTCTTATGAAGCTGAAAAAATACTTGATTATTATTTTGGGTATTTGATAGTAGAGGATCTTCCTGTTCATGAGATGTTAGGTTTTTCAATAAAAGAGTGGTCAGCTTATGCTCTTGGTGTGCCGTTTGAAGTTATCGCGAAATGGCGTGCGGATGGTTGGCCTGATGTATGTTTCTTTTGTAAAAAAGAGATTATTTCAGACAGTTACGGTTGGTTTCCATATGTACATGACGGGAAATATGAGTTGACACACCTTGTTTGCACTAAGCCTATTGATTAATAAGAGTTACCCAGAAATGGCTCGGATACTATGGAAAGTATGTAAAACGCACAACTATATTACACCCGATCAAGACTATAAGTGGATTAATCTCGCTGGTTAGAAATAAAGAGGTACGAGCACAGGTAGGCCAAGCGATCTATGCTGAATGGGATGCCAAAATCAACCGGATACAGGCCACGGTAAGAGAAGGCGGCGATCAGAATGCATTACAGCTTGGCCGTGATTTAGGCAATTTAATCTGGCAATGGGAACAGTGGGTGCGGCTCAGCTCACTGCATCGCTGGGTAACGTTGGAGTTCGTTTAGGTAAGGAAACGGCAAAAGAGTTTTTGCATGTTGACTTAGCGAAAGCGGGAAGAACCTTAGGACCCAATGGCAAGCCACTATTGGACTTTAGTTTGTTGGTAGCTGAACAAACAACTGCACGTGCTCCGATCCCAAACCAAGTAATCACTACGGCTATAAGCAGTAACAGATTGACTATGCAACTTTCTGCAGAGCAAGCGGTAGGCGTTCGGATGCCGACGGGGATTATTGGCTATACTAAACATGGGATTAATCATGCTATTTCGCGTGAAGGTTCGGGAGTCAATGCTAATAGTATTTTAGATGCTTGGGGAAATCCGATTGCTATTAAGCATATTCCAACTGAAAAAGGACCTACTTTCCGTTTGAAAGGGAAAGACGCTACTGTCGTAATTAATCCAAAAGGAGAAATTGTTACAGTTTGGCCAGGATCTAAAATTGGAGCAAGAAAATGAATACTAGAGAAAGTTCACTTTTAAGAACAGTTATTTCTAAACGCAATCCAGAGAAGATGAAGTTGGTTGATGCTTTGCTTTCTGGATCTCTAAATGAAGAAGAAGAAAGAGATATCCTTATTGATATAGTAAGTGAAGAAATGCTCTCAGTAGAAATTGCTGGACCTGATTGGTCTTTTAATGCAACTGGAAATGAATTGGAATCTTTAATAGATGCAATAAATCGCAAGGCATGGGGAGATTGATGGAAAGGTCTTTCATCCGCCTATTTTAATTTGTGTGATTTACATAGATCATTTCAATTAAAATAGTCGGATGGACGCACAAATACGCTGTCGACTTAAATGGGTCAAGCTATACGAAGAGCTGGGGGATGCCGGGGTGGGATGCCGACGTTGTGGCGTCTCCCGGGCGAAATGGGCTTGAGTTCAATGAGTCGTCGCCCCCATAATAGCCCTAATCGTAAGGTTACACAAACCGATCAAGACCATATTTTGCGTATGTATTCTGAGAATAAAGGCGCACGCCGCATACAAAATGAACTCCGTCTATACGAGCAAAAAGAATTATCACTGCGGACTATTCATAAAGTTTTGATCGCAGCAAAAGTCAATCCACTGGTCAAACCCAAACGGTCAATTCCGTCTAAGCGATATAGTCTCCTCATTCCAGGTGAACGCGTACAAACAGGCTGAGCGCGCTCAGCGCTATTCTGTAACAGAACGCTCCGATCTACTGGATAGCGGGAAATTCGGCGTGACGATCGGCACGCGAACCCAAAAAGACGCTCAAGAAAAGGAACACACCCCTCAGGGGGCACCGTGCGGCAGAGACGATTGCAGACCTAAACCGTCATCCGGCACAGAGTCATCAAGCATTAGCACCGATTTTTAATCAAGCGGAGATTGAAGCCGGCTTGGATATTGTCCATGCATTAGGTCGGGAAGCGAGTACATTTATCCTTAATCGGGCCCGGGAGGTGGATCAAAAGCTCGAGCAAGCTAAGCGTATCGAGATGGCGGGTAATGAACCAATGCCTGTGGAGCAGCAAGAGGCATTACAAAACATGGCAGTTGAATTGCGCGCCCAGGCGCAAGCGCTGAATCAGCAATGGGGACCTGGTGGCTTAAGCCGGCGAGTATTGACAGCGTTAACCGCAGCCGCCTCCGGTAATGTAACAGGGGCAACCGAACAGTTTGTGCAAAGCGGTGTTGTGAATTTGCTCCAACAGCACGGGGCAGGCTACGTTGGCGAGCTGGTGAAATCTGGCGCAGTAAACGAAGGCAGTCCAGCGCATGCAGCGTTGCACGCACTGGTTGGGTTAGGTGGCGCAGCCGCCTCGAATCAAAGCCTCGGCGCGGGGGCATTAGGTGGCGCGGTATCGAGTATTTTAACGCATGCCTTTAGTCCGACCCGTCCAGATGAAACGCGCTCCGAACAGGAAGCCAAACACAGTCTTGCGACCACACTGGTTGCGGGTGTAGCGGCACTGACTGGGGCCGATGCGACCGTGGCTACACACAGTGCAGCAGCGGCCATCGATAATAACTGGCTGGCTACAGAGCAAAAGGCGTTGGTCTTAAGAGAACGAGAAGCCTGTGAAGACGATCTTACATGCAAAATCCTGACAGAGCTTAAATGGACCGGTGTTGCAGCTAAACAAACTACATTGTTTGGCGTAGGTTTTATCCAGGGTGTAGAAGAAGAAATCCAGGCAATTCCCAAAGGAATCGCCGAACTTATATTGCACCCGATCGAAACTGTAAGAGGATTAATTTCGCTTGTTAGAAATAAAGAGGTGCGAGCACAGGTAGGTGAAGCGATCTCGGCTGAATGGGATGCCAAAATCAACCGAATAGAGGTTGCCATAGCAGAAGGTGGAGACCAAAATGCTTTGCAACTGGGGCTTGAGGGAGGCCGCTTATTCTGTCATGTAATCACCGCCATCTTCTTGGTAGGGGGAGTTGCGGATTTAGCCGCCTTATTTGGTAGGGCTGGGGTACGGCTAAGTAAAAAAGCGTTAGAAGAAGTATCTAAGCTGTCGAAATTCGAGCACTTGGCAAAGGCGGGTAGCTCTTCTATAACTGATGGCAAACTACTGGCAACCGCTAGCCAATCAGCAAATATCACAAAAATAGAGGAAAAATTACAGTATTTCTTTGGGAAAGCAACAGGAACAAAGCACAATACTGATCGCTCTATAGGAATGCTCCGTGAGCTTGAAAAAATCGGGCTATCTGATACTCCCGCTGCTCGGCAATACCTTGCTCAATCTATTTTAGAAGCTTACAATAATCCAGCAAATATTGTCCATATTCAACCAGATGGAATTATAGTGCGCCATTCTTTGCTAATGGGGCCGCGGGGTGGTTCGATACTTGAAACGTATTGGGATGGTAATCGTTTGACTACAGGAAGAATATTTAAATCTAAGGGAGGGCGCTATCGCCATGGACCTCTGACAGGGGAATAATGTTGATTTCTATTACTGAATCTTTTGATCATATAAGTAGTCTCGAGTACGTACTCAAAAATAAGCACGAAAAGTGGCTAATCTTAGATACTGGGCAACAAGTAATTAATGAGTGCTACGAGCTTGAATCTGACTCAAATGAGCTAGATTTTGGGCTGGGTATAGCATTTGCAGGCACAGGCATAAAGCCTAAAATATTGTTTGTCGGAAGTTATCAAACTGTGTATGTGGGATTCGATTCTTACCTAGCAGCGGTCCCTATTACCCAGCCATCTTCAATTATCGAAAGCCAGCTACTTCAGCTAAACGGAGTCTTTTTTGACCTGTTCTTATTGAAAAATGGAAATCTTTGCATTATCCATGAAATAGGTGTGCAAGTTGTTACGAGAGAGTTAACAGGGATATGGAGTTTTAGCATAGATATTGTTTCAGATTGGGCTCTTAATGAGGAACAAGGAATACTTTCGCTGACCCTAATGGATACAGAGGAAGTAATAAACCTTTCGATCTCAACGGGCGCTATTTTGCCAGCTTGAAGTCAAGCGCTGGCCGTTGACTGCCAGGCACAAAAATAAGAGAACCAAACTCTAAGCCTACCTTGCGCCCCAATCAATAATGGCGGCCACGGCGATGCTCGCGCCACCCATAGCCCCCCCAACCCCGATAGTCATCGCGATGACTATCGTAAACAGGAGACGGACCATAATAAACCGCGCTTGGCGGAGCATAAATCTGCGCTCCGTAATAATAAGCGGGGCGAGAAATATAAGCCGGCGGCGGCGCATAAATAGGCATCACCGGCTCTACCGCAACCGGCCCGCCAATGCCAATATTGACCGACACGCCGGCCTTGGCTACAGTTGCAGCACTGACTAAAAATGCGACAGCAACCGTCCTTAGAAATAGCTTTTTCATTTGCACTTCCTCAACCTTCAACTCCAACTGAGCGTATATTTTTGCAATATATAGAGAAATCTTAAACCGTCCAACAAAAATCACTTTTTGTTGCAAATGACAATTTTAGTTATGATGTGCGTTCTACCCAATTTCCTGCCATTTTTTCCCGTGACGCACGCCCAAACTCTTGCCGATTCAATCGAAGATCTGCTGCCGCAAACACAGTGCACTAAATGCGGCTATGCTGGCTGCCGCCCGTATGCTGAAGCTGTCGCACACGGCTTAGCACATTACAATCAGTGCCCTCCAGGCGGCTTAGAAGGGATTCAGCGGCTCGCCGCGTTATTAAACCGGCCCGTGATTCCGTTAAATCCAGTCAATGGCGTCGAACGACCTCGCCCATTAGCCACGATTGATGAAAACATTTGTATCGGCTGCACGCTCTGTATCCAAGCTTGTCCGGTCGACGCGATTATTGGAGCCCCCAAACAAATGCACACGGTGGTAGCGGCGCTATGTACGGGCTGCGATCTATGCGTTGCCCCCTGCCCAGTCGACTGCATTACAATGCAACCCATCACAGGAACGGCCACGGGTTGGCGTGCATGGTCACAAGAAGCTGCCGCTACGGCGCGCACACGCCATCAGTTACAGCGCGCACGAAAAGCGCGTGAACAAACACAACTCGAAGCGCGCATAAGCACCCGTCAGACCACCGCCCAATTAGCAAGCCCAATCGCTGCGCAAAAACGCGCAATTATTCAAGCCGCGCTTGAGCGCGCGCGCCAAAAGAAAGAAGCAGCAAAAAACTCATGAACCTAGCCAAACGCCGCGCCATCTATGAGGCACTGCAAAGTCTGAACCCACACCCGACGACTGAGCTTGAATATAAAACACCGTTTGAATTATTGATTGCGGTCATACTCTCAGCGCAAGCAACGGATATTTCTGTCAATAAAGCGACGCGCCAGATGTTTAAGGTCGCCAATACACCCCAAACTCTATTGGAGCTGGGTGAAGCAGGTGTGATTCACTATATCAAAACCATTGGCCTGTTTCGCACCAAGGCAAAAAATCTAATGGCAACCTGTAAAATGTTAGTTGAGCAGTATGCTGGCCAGGTTCCGGCTCAACGGGAAGCGCTTGAATCGCTCCCTGGCGTAGGCCGAAAAACGGCAAATGTGGTTTTAAACACGGCTTTTGGTCAGCCCACCATTGCCGTCGATACGCATATTTTCCGGGTGGCGAATCGCACCGGTTTAGCGCCAGGCAAAGATGTACGCGTCGTGGAAGCTGCGCTTGAGAAATATACGCCCAAAGAATTCCAGCAAGATGCTCATCACTGGTTAATTTTACACGGCCGTTATGTCTGTAAAGCGCGCCGCCCAGAATGCTGGCATTGTATTATTGAACCTTTATGTGAATATAAAACCAAGACCCTAACAGCCCCGGATTTAGCGATTAAAGCCTCCGCTCGGCAACCCCGAGTAAAGATAAATCGAATCGCAAAGAGTTAAAATTAATTTTGATTGCAGAATAAAACAGGCCCATGTTTAACCCAAGTCAAACGGAAGTCCGCCAATTTTTTTGCGAAACCTGGCGCAAACAATCTACCGGAGCGCTGCTCACCCCTCTTGAGAATATGGCGGCCCACTGGATTAGCGAGCACCCTGAATATCACGCGCTACTTTCTGCGGCTGATGCACAACATCAATCCTACCTTCCAGAGCAAGGTCAAACCAACCCATTTTTGCATTTATCGATGCATCTTGCCATCAACGAGCAGCTCTCCATCGACCAGCCGCCAGGCATTCGCGCAGCCTATGAGCGACTTGTCATCAAATTGGGGACCATGCATGCCGCCCACCACAGTATTATGGAGTGTCTCGGAGAAACCTTATGGCAAGCGCAGCGCAACCAAGCACCTCTAGATTCCACAGCTTATCTTGCCTGCATTAAGCGGCAGGCCTCATAAAATCTAGACTTTTTTCACGCGCGCAAAAGATCGAATTTCCCATGCCCACTATACCTCGCTTCTTTGTCGCAATGCCGCTTGCCGCTGGCACATCCATCCGCTTACCCGATGACGTGGCCCGCCATATGCGTGTCTTGCGCTTAGCTGCAGGCGACCCAATTATTTTATTCAACGGCACAGGCGGCGCATTTAAAGCCACCCTGTTAGCGATCGATAAAAAACAGCTCGGCGCGCAAGTCAGCGCGACCGATACAGAGAGCCTACAAAATACCGAGCCCCCCTATCAATTGATCCTTGCGCAAGGCATTGCCGCTGGCGATAAAATGGACTGGTTGATTGAAAAAGCGGTTGAATTAGGCGTGCACCAGATCGTTCCCATCGCGACCGCAAAAAGCGTCGTACGGCTAGTCGGGGAACGTGCAACACGGCGCCATCACCACTGGCAGGCCCTCGTGCACGCTGCCTGCGAGCAATGCGGCCGAAACCGACCACCCATGGTTGATGCGCCCGTTGAGTTCACAGCTTGGCTCAATGCGCTGCCCCCCTTCACGTCAACCAATGAGGCGACCCGATTTATACTGTCGCCCCGCGCCACGCGCAGTTTTCAGACGCTACCAGCCACGCCTCCTAGCGAACCCATGATCATTCTGATCGGCCCTGAAGGCGGCCTCACGACAGAGGAAGAACACATAGCGGCAGCTCATGGCTTTCTTGAGCTGTCTCTCGGGCCTCGCATATTGCGGACCGAAACAGCCGGCATTGCGGCGCTGGCTGGCTTAGCTATACGCTGGAGTAGCTGAGGATAAGGCAAACGAGAAAAACACTCGAAAATCAACATCGCATTTAGCCCAAAATTCCGCCGCCTCTCGAAAGACATCAAGTAGCGTCTCGCGCGCTTCTTTATCAAATTTTTGCGTGGCGGGCAGCCCTTCGAGCACAACCACGAAGCCAGGCTGCGGGCCAGCTTTACGAATCAGTTCCGTTAAATTGTCATACAACGCATCATAATTCTTACTCTCCTGCTTAGGCAGCAGAAATGAAGCCGTGATCGTGCTCAACAGCTCCGCTTTCGTTTGCACATCAGAACAGGATGCATACAGAAAATGCTGATCTAGCCGCTTCGCTTCTTGCGCTAAATCAAGCACCCGAAATGCGCGAATTGACTGCACAATATTAGGGCGCACGTTCTTAAAAAGACACAGGTTAGCTTGATCGGACAAGGGCTCACTACAAACAATGCTCTGGCGGCTCGACAAAATATATTGAAACGGATTAGCGCCTCGCCCAGACAAGCCACCCACAACATGCGTGTCATAAGCCATAAAGTTGTCGCTCATACGATTGATTCCATTATGCGCTTGAATATCGACTTCATCCTTATGCGGTGAATCACTGCTAATGAATGCCAAGTGCTGTAAAAAACTTGCGCATCACTCTCTTTTGCGTCCTTGACACTTCGTCAAGCAAGATTCGACCTTTTAGTATTCTCTTCTGTTAAAAGAAAAAGGATCCTTCCATTATGGCGTTGAATTTTTTCGCGCCAATAGATGAAATGCAATTTCAATTGCCGTTAAAAGCATAAGAGTAACGTTATTAGGGGCCAGAATCAACACTAACCCACTTCGCGGCTAGCCGCAACTACGTCTGCGACGACTAGCGCAGCCATATTAATAATCCGCCGCACCGTAGCCGATTCAGTTAAAATATGAACTGGCTTAGCCGCCCCAAGCAAAATAGGGCCAATCGCAATATTGTTACCCGCCGTGGTTTTTAGCAGATTGTAGGAAATATTGGCGGCGTCAATATTTGGCAACACCAATAAATTCGCCTCCCCACGAAAAGTCGAGTCCGGCAAAATTTCGCGGCGTAAACGCTCATCCAGCGCACAGTCGCCATGCATTTCACCATCCACATCTAGCTCAGGAGCACGTTCCTGCAAAATTGCCAAGACTTCGCGCATCTTCTGCGCAGAAGGTGCATGACTTGAGCCAAAATTAGAATGCGAAAGCAGTGCAATTTTAGGTTTAATGCCAAACCGAGAAACCTCCTCTGCCGCCATTAAAGTAATTTCTGCGAGTTGGCTAGGAGTTGGATCCACATTAACATGCGTATCCACCAGAAAAATCTGCCGACCAGGCAAAATTAGACCGTTCATCGCCGCATACACTGAGCACTCTGGGCGTTTGCCGATGACCTGATCAATAAAATGCAAATGACGATGCGTGGTGCTAATCGTGCCGCAAATCATGCCATCGGCTTCACCTTTATGCACCAACATCGAACCAATTAATGTCGTGCGCCGGCGCATTTCGACTTTGGCAAGTTGCTCGGTAATACCTTTGCGCGCCATCTTTTTATAATAAGTCTGCCAATAGTCACGATAACGTTCGTCATGCTCTGGGTTAACGATAGTACAATCTTGTCCAGGAGTTAAACGCAATCCATAGCGTGTGAGTCGCTGCTGAATCACTGCAGGCCGCCCCACTAAAATTGGGTAAGCAATTTTTTCATCGACAATAATTTGCACCGCGCGCAAAATCCGCTCTTCTTCGCCCTCACAAAATACAATCCGTTTTTTATTCGCGGCCGTGCTGCGGGCAACCGCAAAAACCGGCTTCATAAGAGTGCCACTATGGTATACAAATTGCTGCAGATGCTGCTGATAAGCATCCATATCTTCAATTGGCCGCGTGGCCACACCAGCCACCATTGCTGCGCGGGCTACGGCAGGTGCGATTTTTACAATTAAACGTGGATCAAATGGCTTCGGAATTAGATATTGCGCCCCAAACGATAGGTCTTGGATCCCGTAAGCACTTGCCACAATATCGCTCTGCTCTTGTCGAGCCAGCTCAGCCAACGCGTCGACCGCGGCAATCTCCATTTCACGAGTGATGGTGGTGGCGCCAACGTCGAGCGCGCCTCTGAAAATGAATGGAAAACAGAGAACATTGTTGACTTGATTAGGATAATCCGTGCGTCCGGTCGCCAAGATAGCGTCAGGGCGCGCAGCTAACGCCAGCTCGGGCAAAATTTCTGGGGTAGGATTAGCTAACGCCAAAATCAATGGCTGTGACGCCATATGTTTGACCATTTCCGCTTGCAGGACACCGGCGGCTGACAACCCCAGAAAAATATCAGCTTGATTCATCACCTCAGCCAAAGTACGCGCTTCAGTCGCTTGAGCAAAACGCGCCTTATCTGGATCCATAAGCTCCACTCGACCTTGGTACACTACGCCAGCAAGATCGGTAACCCAAATATTCTTGAGCGGCAAGCCAAGGTCCACCAGCAGATCCAGACAAGCCAGTGCCGCCGCGCCCGCGCCAGAAGTGACCAATTTGATGTCGCTGATTTTTTTGCCGACCACTCTAAGCCCATTAATAATCGCCGCCGCAACCACAATGGCCGTACCATGTTGATCATCATGAAAAACTGGGATTTGCATCCGTTTCCGGCATTCACGCTCGACAATAAAACAATCCGGCGCTTTCACATCTTCGAGATTAATACCCCCAAAAGTAGGCTCAAGTGCAGCAATGATCTCAACCAGTTTTAATGGATCTTTTTCGTTGATCTCAATATCAAAAACATCAATCCCAGCAAATTTTTTAAAGAGAACCGCCTTACCTTCCATAACAGGTTTAGAAGCAAGCGGACCAATGTCGCCTAAACCCAATACAGCCGTGCCATTGGTCACAACCCCAACGAGATTGCTACGCGCAGTAAAGCGCGCAGCGTTAAGCGGATTCGCTTTAATTTCTTCACATGCAGCAGCCACTCCTGGCGAATAAGCCAGGGCCAAATCACGTTGATTCAGCATTTGCTTGGTAGGCGTGACAGAAATTTTTCCGGGGACGGGAAATTCGTGATAATCGAGCGCGGCTTCGCGCAGTTTACTGTTGTATGGAGTCGACATGAAAGAGCCAATTATTTGAATAAAGTCCTAATTCAGGATTCTTAACCCGCATTTTAGCGCTATTCTTCACTTTTCTCATGCTAACTGAATTTGATGTTATCGAGCGCTTCTTTACGCGCTCCCGCCCAACCCACCATACGCCAGGGATTATGCTCGGCGTAGGGGACGATTGCGCGCTGCTTAACCCGGCTTTGGGCCATCAGTTAGCTATCTCGACTGACATGTTAGTTGCAGGCCGTCATTTTTTTGCAGATACAGATCCGCGTGGGCTGGGGCACAAGGCACTCGCTGTGAACTTATCTGATCTTGCTGCGATGGGCGCCACTCCACGCGCCTTTACCCTGGCTCTAGCGTTACCCGAGGCGCGCGCCCAGTGGCTCGCCCCGTTTAGTGAAGGCTTATTCGCGTTAGCAGATCAATACGATTGTGAATTGATTGGCGGTGATACGACAGCGGGCCCACTGAATCTTTGTCTCACTGTATTTGGCGAAGTCAAACACGGACGCGCACTCACTCGCGCCGCAGCTTGCGAGGGCGACGACATTTGGGTCTCAGGCATGTTAGGCGATGCCCGCCTCGCACTAGGCGTCCTCCGTCAAGAGTGGACTCTTGACTCTCGCGATTGGCTTGTGGTGCAGCGCGCGCTTGAATGGCCACAACCGCGCATCCCCTTAGGCCAGGCGTTAATAGATATAGCCCATGCCGCCCTTGACTTATCAGATGGTCTCGCCGGTGACTTAATGCACCTGGTCAAACGCTCTAAAGTTAATGCTGTGGTTGAAGTTGAACAACTGCCGCGTTCCGCCATTTTAAAAAAGCAACCGCTTGCCATACAACAACACTGCGCGCTCAGCGGCGGCGATGACTATGAATTATGCTTTACCGCGCCCCTCAAGGCCCGCACCGCGATTACCGCACTCGAAAAAAAGCTGAGCTTACCGCTCACTCGTATCGGTACAATAACTGCCTTTGATCCATCTAAGGCGCAAATTATCTGGCGTACCGCCAATCATATCCCGTTGCCTACGCCATTGCGTGGATTTGACCATTTTGCCTCTCATGCACCCTAAGACCTCAACCAACATCAACCATCAGGCCCACTCTAAAAAACCGGGCCAACGGCTGACTGTGCGTTTTTTATTTTCACATCCGGCCCATATGCTGTCGCTTGGCCTAGGCAGCGGACTCTCGCCCATTATGCCTGGCACCTTGGGCACGTTATTAGGATGGTTATCATTTGTTGCGCTGCATCGGTATCTTACGCTAGAGCATTGGTTAGCATTGATTTGCCTGGGGTTTTTAGTCGGCATTCCAGCTTGCGCCTACACAGCGAAGGCACTCAATATGTCAGACCCCAGCGCCGTGAATTGGGATGAAACGGTCGCTTTTTGGTTAGTGCTCCTATTTATCATGCCCGCCTCCTTTGGAATGCAATTGGCCGCTTTCTTAATTTTTCGATTTTTCGATATGGTCAAGCCACCCCCCATTCGCTATTTTGATCAGCACGTTAAAGGTGGCTTCGGTATCATGCTAGATGACATCATAGCTGCGCTCTGTACTTTGCTTACTTTTGCGATATGGGCACGCTTAACCTCTTTTTGAGCTCTATTTATAACTGGCCATTTCTTCATGGAAACAGACAGCGTTATTCATCAACTTGCGATTCGGGTTGGCAACCAACTACGAGCTGAACGGCTTTTGCTCGCTACCGCAGAGTCCTGCACAGGCGGGCTCGTAGCCGCTGCAGTTACAGAAATTTCTGGCAGCAGCCAATGGTTTGAACGCGGCTTTATCACCTATTCCAACCAATCAAAAGCTGAAATGATTGGGGTGCCCACTGAACTGATAGAACGATATGGTGCAGTCAGCGAACCGGTTGCTCGCGCCATGGCCGAGGGCGCACTACGCAATAGCCGCGCTCAAATTGCCGTCGCCGTCACAGGCATTGCTGGACCTGGTGGCGCAACTGAGCGCAAACCCGTTGGCACCGTGCATTTTGCCTGGAGCAACCGCCTTCATACCACCAGTGAAATGTTGCTATTCAAAGGCGAGCGCCAGCAAATTCGCCTACTCGCGGCAATTCACGCATTACGTGGTGTGTTGAAGTTACTAGACGAACAAGAAGTCTAAAGCCTATTCAAAATTTCTTTAAAGGATTCAGCTTACCAATAGTCATGACTCTGACTAATTGCCTGAGTCCTGTCTTTGTCAGCGCTTCGCATACTCGATGCAAGGCAGATAATGTTTGTTGCAAATTCTGTCTAAAGCCGCATTGAAGGTTTTGAGGCTCCCTCACAAAAATTACTTTGGCGACTGCAGTCATACTTGTTGCCTTTGACAAAGAGACATACAAACTACGGAAATGAGTTTAACTTCGTCCAAACTCTACCCGTTTGCGGACCATGTGGTGTACCCCTGCGCGCGCTTCTTTCTATCACTATGGTCTTTTTAAAAATTGCAAGCCAACTACTTTATCTTGCCCGTGAATGAAACGATACCTTACCTCAATCAATTCCTATCAGCACTACTGTATTCATAAGGGCCTCCGTAAAAATCACCCTTCTAAATTCATCAATTTAGAAGGCAGGGAGGTCCCTCCCATTAATGCTGGCATCATTAAATCAATCAGTGGAGCTTTATCAATCAATTCAACTAATCAACAATCAACCTTAATAATCGAACCCTTTTTATTCACTGGCGTGATATTATTCCTAGTTAAGAAATCTTCTGGCACACGATTGCTAGTCAAGTCTAGAACTTGAACCTCTGTTTCTTTCAATTCATTTAATATATTGATTGCGCAGCCTTCATCAATATTATTAAATCCAAGTTCCAAATGCGTCAATCCTTCTGGTGAATTCTTAATCAATCGAACCATATCCCTCTCTGAAAAAGAGAAGAGCTCCATAGAAACTTCCAAAATGTGCATTTTTGGAAAATACTCAACTAAGGTATCCGCCACCTTACTTGCTTCTTCAGGATTTAAAGTTCCAGACATTGAAATACGATTAATCAACCTACCCACTAATGCAGGAATTAATTCTTGCATATGAGCACTGTTAATTTGATTATAAGAAATATCTAAATTTTCAATAGATATTAAATTTTGATTTTCATTCAAAAAATCGACTAATGTATCAACAAAATATTTTGGATTATTAGCAAACTGCTTCGCAGCATTTAGCGATATAACGGACACATCTCTCTGCTCCGCAATAGCATTAAGCAATATATTTGCCTTATCTATATTATAAGGGACAATAGAGCCCGCCATATCTAAGTCGCCACCATAAAACTGCACATCTATAAAAGCAGTCTTGCTTAGAGCCTTCTTAATTTCAATCTCAAATCCCTCATTTTCTAATCCTTTATTTTTAATATTGCTAATCTCATTAGAACACGCTAGAAGCCTCTCTTTCGCCATATGTTCACTGACATCAAAATTTCTTTCAAAGGTGGATTTGAACGTGCTATTCAAAACTCTAAATGCAAGTAACTCACTATTGGTAAATTCTTTTGCCTGCACACAATAATTCATAACCCCGTCCCAAATTTCCATCGGAAAAGTAGACTTATATAAAGGGGATTGTAGTGTCCTCGGGTCTAGTTTTCTATTATTCTTTTCTGTATTTACAGCCTCCCCAGGATTTGTTTCGGCAGAATATGCCAATTCATCTCGGGCAACTGAGGGAGTCCGTGGAATATAATTACTAGATCCAATTGGGAGCATGATGTTTGTTCCAAATGATAATTTGATAGAGAAAGTGGCCTCTGCAATGTTACAGCATAGACTGTATATTAAATCTTTGATACTATATTTCAGTGATAAATTTTCATGCAATAAAAATCAGGCGCCTGCATTGACTCTCACATTAACTCAGAGAAACTATACCTTATTGATATAACTATTACAATACTCATCATCAAATTCGATCTGAAAATTGCTGAAGAACGACGCAAAGAGATTTATTTGCCTGGCGTCAGATCACGGTCCAACTCATAGGAGGCCAAGGTGACGAAGACTGCGTCTGCGCGGGTAAAGTCAGAAATGGCTTGTAAATTCAGCCCCACTTTCGAATGAACTGCCCCCAAAAAATTGGATGGCAAATTAGCCAAGAATAAAAAAGCTGTGACCGTAGTCAATATTATACGAGGCTCAGCCCATTCAATCCGAATTTAATACGTTCTAAATAATCACTTAAACCTGCCTATACTTCATCAATATTGCGAAACTTATTCAGATAAGAGAATTCCGATTTTATTGGAGCGAATCAATTTTCCATAGTCGCGCGGCACACTTTGTGTAACGCCTTTGCACGAGCGCCTTGCGATAGGCAGCCATTTTATTGCCAACCTTGATCTGGGTGTATGATTAACGAGACAAATCTTCTGCCTAATAGCACTTGTAATCCGAGGATAACCATATCGCTCTTTGTGGTAGGCAAAAATAGTTTGAATCTTCTCTTTGAGCGTTGTGTGTTTATCGCTTTTCTGAGATCCATTCAGTTGGTAATAGAAAGTACTACGTGCCAAACCGGCTACTTTGAGCAGGCCCGTTATCAGATACTGTTGCCTTAATTCAAGCCCTATTTGTATTTTGCTGATTTTTTGCTCACTTGAATTAAGGCTTCTAGATTTTTTAGATACGCATTCTCCATACGTAAATAATTTAACTCCCCGAGCAACTGCTCTCGAATGAGCGTCTCATTATTTCCAGCCTTGGGTGCTCTGCCTCACATGTATTGGAGGCCCTCCTCTTTTGAAAGGAGATAGGGCCTCTATCCCCTACATGATACAGGCACTTCCCTATGTAACTTGAACTGCGAATATCAAAGTACGCAGCCGTTTCGCGATATGACAGATGCTTATCCCACATGTGCTGGAGCACTTATTGCTCATATGTATCAATTCGGCCTTTCCGTTTTTTCGGGCGATGAGCGCAGCTCCTCCTACAAATTGCTTGGAATCTTTGCTATAATCCGAAATCTTGGCGAATTAGCTCAGTCGGTTAGAGCGACGGAATCATAATCCGCAGGTCCGGGGTTCGAATCCCTGATTCGCCACCAGTATTTATAAGGCTTACACTGCTGTAAGCCTTTTCTTTTTTAAGCGCTGGTTGTAGCTACGCCGTGTTGCTAATTTATATTCAAATATCTAATCCTTAGGTCAAGGAAGATCATACCCTGTACCAGGAAAAGCAATATCTACATTCCCTTTGACCGCCCGCAAACGGAACGTTTCGGGTACGCCGCCGGCATCTTTTGGGAATTAAGACAAGGAAGGTCATATTCAAGGCATAGTTGAATATTCTTATCGACACTCTGGTATCTGCTATATAACCCATAGGATCAGAAATATAACTAGCACTAATACCATTAGTGACAAACTGCCTTTTAAGATCGTCTAAAAAATTTCACTTCTTCCTATATTGCAAAATTTTAGTTCAAGGATACCGATTTCCTTTAATCCAGTATTCTTTAAGACGCAAGCTAAATTCTCCGCTGACATCCCTGAGAACAAGGTTTCATTGCCATTCTCATATATAGCCAAACGGTCAGTTAATTCTATTTATTTTAATATTTCTCCTGCCTCATAAGAATATTCTCGCCAGTCTCAATTTTAGCATCAAAATGAAAACTGTTATCAGTTGGGATTTTATACTCGATTATTTGAACTCTAGCACTACGCTCGACTACCGTATCCGCATCCATAGAAAGCACCGTCTTTCTTTGGTACCTGGTTTTCGCATGATACGTTGAGCACTGCCTCTAGGCTTTTGCCGGTTGCTCTGTAATTTTGCCTTTTAACCTAACGCATTTCTCTAGCAAAGGCGATCTTGGCCGGGAACCAGTCACGTTTTTAGCGAATTAGTGTTACGCCAGAGCTATCGAGAATGGAGAGTGATTTTTATTAAATTTGGCTAGCCATTACCCTCTAGATCTTTATTCCACTATGGAATTGATCGCAAGAGGCCATTTATCTTGCCTATTATAGATTTTGGAGCTATAAATATCATTATGATTTAGCTCAAGGAAGCAGATGAATGATTTTGTTGAAATACTAGTAAAATACCAACATTCAATCGCTGGATTAATTGCTATTGCAGGATGGATTGTGACATATCAACTCAAAATTCTTAGAGATCGTAAAAATAAACAACGTGATCTTATTACTGATTATTTACTCGATGCTTATCGGAAACTCGAATCCGCCTCTACCCGAGGAAAATTGACAGAAAATCAAATAGCCAATGTTGAATCTGCGATAGCAGATATTCAGATTTTTGGCTCAGAAGAGCTGATCACTGCTGTAGATAAATTTATGGAAGAATTTGTAGTGAATAAAAATATAGATTTAAGTGGAATTTTAGGACTCTTGCGTGAAGATGTGCGAAGCGCCCTTCATCTACCTTGGACTAACAACGCATTACGGCATTTCAGGCTATGAAAGCTAAGCCAACTTCGCTTCCAATACTCCATGCAGCGCATTACAAACCATAATTTTTTCTGCTGCATACAAGTCAGCACGTGTTAACACACACTCAGTTGCCCCCCAGCTCGCATCGTCAAGCAATACCGCACGCATGATGCCCGGCAAAAGTCCGCTTGCAACCGGTGGAGTCAACCAGCGACCTTTTAATTTAATAAAAGCGTTACTGCGCGCCCCTTCAGTGATCTCTCCGCGTGTATTACAAAATAACAAATCAAATACGCTCAGGCGTTGCGCCTCAGCCTGAGCTTGCGCATAATTTCCACGCACTGTCGTTTTATAACGTAGCCACATATCTTCAGCCACTACCGGCGCATAACCCATAGCTGAGGCAAGCCGTAAGTGAACCGGTTGCCTCAGCGGAACAAAGGGCATATGGGTTATTTCAACCTTACCGAATTTATCTAAAGTAACCCGCAACCGGTGCGCCGAGCCTGCGGGCAAACTCGCAATTGCTGCATCAAGCGCCACACACAACACGTTTATGTCCCACTTAAAACCAAAATAAGAAGCCGTTTTATACAAGCGCTCCCAATGTCGCTCAAGATAACGCACGCCGTGTTCGCGCGTTGCATACATGGTTTCGATGAGTGCAAAACCTGGGTCCATTCCCGTTAAAAAATGAGCTTTTAAGGCGCATTCAGCGGATTCTTGCGCTGCCACGCTATCGTATACGATGCCTGCCCCGATCCCTAAACAGCCCTCACGCAGGCGGTCAACGCGACACGCATCTAAGGTTAAGGTACGAATGGCGACCGAGAGGCAAAAGTCCCCGCACGTTGGTGTGGATGACGCAGAAAGTGAAGGTGTGTCGAGCCAACCGATCGCCCCAGTGTATAAACCGCGTTGCGTATTTTCAAGCTGGCCAATCAATTGCATCGCACGATATTTGGGCGCGCCGGTAATCGAGCCAGATGGAAAAAGGGCGCGCATAACCGCAGCGAAGTTAACCTCCGCACGTAACTGCGCAGTCACCGTCGAGGTCATTTGCCAGACGGTTGCGTGTGGCTCAACGGAAAATAGCTCGGGCACCTGCACTGAGCCTGTTTGAGCGATACGGCTAATGTCATTACGCAGTAAATCAACAATCATGAGATTTTCTGCGCAAGTTTTTGGATCAGACGCTAACCTAGCCGCCGCATTGGCATCAGCCAAGTTCTCCGCACTACGTGCCGCGGTGCCTTTCATCGGCTGCGCAGTGATTTTTCCTGCTTGGTGACGCAGAAAAAGCTCGGGAGAACAGGAAAGAACCCAGCGCTCATTCGGTAATGCTATAAGTGCGCCATAAGGCACCGGTTGCCGCGCGCGTAAGCGCCGGTACAAACTTATAGGCGAACCAAAAGTGCTGAAGTGCAGCCGATACGTGTAATTGATTTGATATGCATCGCCCGCACTTAAGGCCGCTTGAATAGAAGAAAACGCCTGGTCAAAATTCGCCTGATGCACGCTTGGGCAAACCTCGGCAATACCTGCAATGCCTGGCTCAGGAGCAGCGGCATCACGCATGACAAGCCATGCATCAACTTCATGGCGAGATAAATGCACACATTCGTGAAACAACAAAAAACGAAACGATGGCGCATTTGAGTCGCCAGCGCCCGACACCGCGCCCTCTTTTGGCTTAAGTTGCGCCTGCACGCCCCATTCATAGTCGGCCAATATCACCCCGTGCAACCCAGCGCACAGGTCAGCGTCTATTGCGCTACACACGCGCTCCCAATCTGCTATATCCGTGCATATGCGTTGGTACGCTAAATCCGTATACAAACGACTTGTAGGAGCTACCTCGCTTGCATTGCAATCATCCAGCAAAGCAAAGCAATCAGGATTTATGAATTCCGCGATTGCCATGATTTCAATTGAAAATGATCCTTAGCGCCTCAGCTTGATTTGAAATTTAAATTGCCGCGCAACGCTAAGGTTGCAGATTTACTCAAAAAAACTTTTCACTCGATCAAACCAGCCTTTACTTTGCGGGTTATGCCGTTCGCCCCCATCTGCCAGTGATTGCTCAAATTGCTTTAGCAATGTACGTTGTGCATCAGTGAGTTTAACGGGCGTTTCAACTTGCACATGCACATAAAGATCGCCCGGTATATTAGAGCGCACGCCTTTAATGCCTTTACCGCGCAAGCGGAAAGTTTTCCCTGGCTGCGTACCTTCTGGCACGTTAAAGCTCGCTCGTCCGTGCAGAGTAGGGACCTCTATATCCCCACCAAGCGCCGCGGAGGTAAACGGGATCGGCATCTGGCAATGTAAATCATCGCCATCGCGCTCAAACACAGAGTGCGGCTTGACATGAATTTCTACATATAAGTCCCCCGGCGGCCCGCCATTCAAACCAGGTTCACCATTACCGGCGGAGCGAATCCGCATTCCATCGTTAATTCCGGCGGGGATATTGACGGCTAATGTCTTATTTTTCTTGATCTTGCCAGCGCCGTGGCAAGAGCCGCATGGCTGCGCGATATAACTGCCGCTACCATGACATTTAGGACAGGTCTGCTGAATGCTGAAAAACCCTTGTGACATCCGCACGGTACCTGAGCCTGAGCAACCGGGACAGGTCTGCGGCTGAGTGCCTGCGGCGGCGCCTGAGCCACTACACGTTGTGCATGACTCCCAGGCGGGCACCCGAATTTGGGTCTCATAGCCGCGCGCAGCCTGTTCAAGCGTAATTTCCATGCCATAACGTAAATCAGCGCCCCGATACACACGCGAAGCGCCCGCCGGCCCACGCTGCCCACCGCCGAAAATGTCGCCAAAAATATCACCAAAAGCCTCCGCGAAGCCGCCAAAACCTTGCGCCCCCCCGTTCATATTAGGATCTACTCCAGCATGGCCGTATTGGTCGTAGGCTGCACGTTTTTGTGAATCCGAGAGCATTTCATAGGCTTCTTTAACCTCTTTGAAATGCGCTTCTGATTCTTTATTATCCGGGTTGCGGTCCGGATGATATTTCATCGCCAGCTTACGATATGCCTTTTTAATGTCATCGTCGCTTGCATTTTTGGCAACGCCCAAAACGTCGTAGTAATTCCGTTTCGCCATATTGATTCAATGTTCACTCACAGTTTTAGCGAACAGCTCCATGTCTACAAATAAAATTTGCCTGGTGAGCGCCAAGGCTCACCAGGCATTGTTTGTGCAAAACTCACTTCTAAGCATGCACCATTTCAGTCCGCCTAATTTTTCTTAACTTCCTTGAAGTCAGCATCGACGACGTCTTCTTGCGCGCCACCGGTTGCCGCCTCAGCCGCGCTAGCTGGCTCGGCTGCCGCTGCATCAGCTTGCATATTAGCGTACATTTTTTCGCCAAGTTTTTGTGATGCTTGAGCCAGCGCTTCAATTTTTGTATCGAGTTCAGCTTTATCTGCATCACCACGCTTGAGCGCCTCTTCCAGCGCTTTTGACGCATCTTCAATGCTGGTTTTCTCAGCCGCGTCCAGCTTATCGCCGTGCTCAGTCAACGCTTTCTTAGTGCTATGCACTAATGCATCACCTTGATTACGGGTATCCGCTAACTCGCGTAGTTTATGGTCTTCCTCGGCATTCGCTTCGGCATCTTTCACCATTTGTTCGATTTCAGCTTCGGATAGACCTGAATTGGCTTTGATCGTGACTTTATTTTCTTTGCCGGTTGCTTTATCTTTGGCCGACACATGCAAAATCCCATTAGCGTCGATATCGAAAGTCACTTCGATTTGCGGCAAGCCACGCGGCGCGGGAGCAATTCCTTCAAGGTTAAACTCGCCCAGCAGTTTATTCGCCGTAGCCATTTCGCGCTCGCCCTGGAACACTTTAATGGTGACGGCCGGCTGATTGTCGTCCGCGGTTGAAAACACTTGTGAGTATTTGGTTGGGATCGTCGTGTTCTTTTTAATCATCTTGGTCATCACACCACCCAGCGTTTCAATCCCAAGTGAGAGCGGTGTCACGTCAAGCAACAGCACGTCGGTACGATCGCCTGACAGTACTTGCCCTTGAATCGCTGCGCCCACCGCCACAGCTTCATCCGGATTAACGTCACGGCGTGGTTCTTTGCCGAAAAATTCTTTGACTTTTTCTTGCACTTTGGGCATGCGTGTCATGCCGCCAACCAAAATAACGTCATGAATTTCGCTTACGTTCACTCCCGCATCTTTAATCGCGGTACGGCAGGGCTCAATCGTACGCGTAATCAACTCTTCAACCAAGGCTTCCAGCTTAGCGCGGGTAATCTTCATATTCAGATGCTTTGGCCCACTCGCATCCGCCGTAATATAAGGTAGGTTGATCTCGGTTTGTTGCAGGCTCGAGAGTTCAATTTTAGCTTTTTCGGCAGCTTCTTTTAAGCGCTGCAACGCCAACACATCTTTTGACAGATCGACGCCCTGCTCTTTCTTAAACTCGCCAATAATGTAATCGATAATACGTTGATCAAAGTCTTCGCCACCGAGGAAGGTATCACCATTGGTCGATAGAACTTCAAATTGCATTTCGCCATCAACATCAGCGATTTCAATGATCGATACATCAAAGGTGCCGCCACCCAAGTCATAAACGGCGATCTTGCGATCCCCTTTTTCTTTTTTGTCCAACCCAAAAGCGAGCGCTGCCGCAGTAGGCTCGTTGATGATGCGCTTGACTTCAAGCCCAGCAATACGGCCTGCATCTTTGGTTGCTTGGCGCTGACTGTCATTAAAATACGCCGGTACGGTTATGACGGCCTCCGTGACGGGTTCGCCTAGATAATCTTCGGCCGTTTTTTTCATTTTGCGCAGCACTTCAGCCAAAACTTGGGGCGGCGCAAGCTTTTGCTTCTGCGCTTCAACCCAAGCATCGCCATTATCTGCTTTGAGGATTTTATATGGCATCAAGCTAATGTCTTTTTGCACCTCTTTTTCTTCGAAGCGCCGCCCAATCAAGCGCTTAACTGCAAAAAGTGTATTGCGCGGATTGGTTACAGCCTGCCGTTTAGCGGGTGCACCGACAAAAATTTCGCCATCTTCCATATAAGCGATGATCGAAGGCGTCGTGCGAGCGCCTTCTGAATTTTCAATCACTTTAACCTGATTGCCTTCAGTCACGGCAACACAAGAGTTCGTCGTACCCAGATCAATCCCGATAACTTTACCCATTTAATTCTCCTAATCCTCTAAATCGTCGTAAGCGCATGGCTTACCTGTTTATTCAAACTATGCTAAAAATAAGTACGATATGCTTATTTTCAAGGCGTTTCTTTACGCCAGCTTGGCGTTATGCGCAGCCGGCGCGGAAGAGCTGGCGCTTTTGGGCTCGCAGACGGTGACTAATGCTGGGCGCAAGACACGCTCCGCAATCAGATAGCCTTTTTGCAAAACACTCACCACTGTATTCGGCTCTTGCTCAGCGCTGACCATTGAAATGGCTTGATGCAAACGCGGATCAAATTTCTCGCCAACTGGATTCATCACCACAATCCGCCCCTTTTCCAGCGCGCTATTAAACTGGCGTAAGATCAGCTCAATCCCTTCGCGCACTTGAGCAAGATCCTCTGAAGGATCGGCCAGCGCAGCGTCAAAACTATCTATTACGGGCAAAAGATGTCCAGCAAATCGCTCTAGTGCGAATTTATGTGCTTTTTCAACATCCTCTTGGGCGCGGCGGCGCATATTTTCGGTTTCTGCCTTAGCGCGTAAGTAATTGCCTTCGAGTTCAGCAATTTTTTCCTGCGCCCTAGCGAGCGCCTCGTCAGTCAAGCAAGCGCTTTCTGGGGAGGAGACTTCGTTTAGCATATCCTCTAGCTGAGGTGTTTGATTAGGCTGCTTTTCTTCCATATTCAATCTATTTATTCAATCCAAAAAATGATTTTACACAATGTAGAATGTTCCGTTAGGATGGAAATTACATGCTTTTTATTGCAGAAGGTCTAATTGGGGACCTAATCACCTATTTCAAGAGGATACGCCAGATGAATTTTGAGCAGGCCAACCTTGCAGGTGTAAACCCACCAGGTCTGCTAAGCTATCGATAAACAACGGCGCAGCATTTAAGCATGGAATGTAATGATATGCCTCTCCTCCCGCGCGCAAAAAAGTCGCCCGCCCTTCAATCCCAATTTCTTCAAGCGTTTCTAAACAATCCGCCGTAAAACCCGGGCAGAGCACATCAACCCGCTTTACTCCTGCCGCTCCGAGCTCTTCAAGGACTGCCGCCGTATCCGGCCGCAACCATTCAGCTCGACCAAAGCGTGATTGAAAGGTTATACAGTATTCAGCATCGGATAAACTCAGTCTTTGCGCAAGCAATGTCGCCGTTAACTGACAGTGCATATAATACGGATCACCTAAATCGATGATGCGTTTAGGCACGCCATGAAAGCTCAACAGTAAGCGGCTGCCTGAGGCAAAATCAGGCAAGCCGTGGATTGCCCAATGCGCGCGCACTTGCGCTGCAAGCGCATCAAGATACGGCATAAAATCCGCATAATGCCGAATTGTGCGCAATTCAGGCTGGTTACGCATCCGTTGTAATGCCGTAAACGCCATATCAAAAGCGGAGGCCGTAGTAGCTGCGCAATATTGCGGATACATCGGCAGCAGCAAGATGCGCTCAGCCCCGCGGTGTTTTAATTGCGTGAGCATCTGATGGATATTGCGCGTCCCATAGCGCATCGCATACGCCACATCGACGGTATAGCCTTGCGCATTAAGCCGCTGCTGCAACGCTTGAGCTTGTTGCGCAGTATAGACGTGCAAAGGCGAGCCTTCGGGCAGCCAGATTGACCTATATTTAGCCGCCACGGCACGCCCGCGCAAGGGCAAAATAATCAAACGCAAAATCAATTGCCAGATCAGCGCAGGAATTTCAATCACCCGCGGATCAGACAAAAATTCGGCCAGATAGCGCCGAATTGACCGCGGCGTTGGCCTATCTGGCGTACCCAGGTTAATCAACAACACTGCGACGCGCGATGAATGGCTTGGCTGACTCTGTGGTTCAAGCTCAACAGGCATTGGCATACGTTATTTCACGGTCCTCAAATATTGATACAACGTTTCCCGGCTGATACTAAAGTCGCGTGCGACCTGAGATTTTTGAGCGCCGCCCGCAATGCGACGGCGTAATTCAGTAATTTCAACGTCCGAGAGCGATCTTTTGCGGCCACGATAGGCACCACGTTGTTTAGCCAACGCAATACCTTCGCGCTGGCGCTCTTTGATCAGGGAGCGTTCAAACTCTGCAAATGCGCCCATGACAGATAACATCAGATTTGCCATTGGTGAATCTTCGCTGGTAAAACATAGATGTTCTTTGATAAATTCAATACGCACACCGCGTTGCGTCAACATTTGCACGATGCGATGCAGATCATCAAGATTGCGCGCTAGGCGATCCATGCTATGCACCACCACGGTGTCGCCAGTACGGGCAAAACTTACCAGTGCTTCCAATTGCGGGCGCTTAATATCCTTGCCTGATGCCTTGTCGGTGAAGGTGTGGTCAACCTGAACGCCTTCCAGTTGCCGTTCCGGGTTCTGATCGAAAGTGCTGACCCGGATGTACCCAATACTCTGTCCGTTCATGGCTTGCGTCTGCTGGTTCGTAAATGATGATTTCGCTCATTGCTCAAATTCCCTGAGAAATGTCAGGGAAGACTCTATTATCTTTTGCAAGGCATGTCAATAAATCAAAAATTTAACTCTATTCTGACGTAATTTGCAGAGAGAATCTGACATCCGCTCAGCGCCGCGGCAGCGCTAAATAAATTTTTAATTAATTTGCGCCGACTCAATTCCTCTCTCGGTTTCAGACAGGGCGAAACGAGGCGCTTTAACTTCGGGTTACCGTTGGCTCAAAGCTTGCGACAGCAACTTTGCTGTAATATCAACAATCGGAATGACGCGCTGATATGCCATCCGCGTTGGGCCAATTACGCCAAGCGTGCCGACCACTTGGCCATCGACCTCATAGGATGAAGTGACTACGCTCATTTGCTCAATCGGTACGAGATTGGATTCGCCGCCGATAAAAATCTGCACGCCTTGCGCGTGACTAGAGACTTCAAGCAGCTGTAATAAACTGGTTTTTTGATCAAAGATATCAAACAGCTTACGCAAGCGATCCATATCAGACGACAAATCCGCGACCTCAAGCAAATTCCGCTCCCCAGAGATCAAGACGGCTTCGCCCAAATCAGAATCGTCCGTACTGGCGACGACCGCTTCCTGCATGACGTGCATTAAATGCGTCATATCGCCGCGCAGCGCTTCAAGTTCCGCACGTAAGCGTTTACGCACTTCAGTAAAGCTCAAATTTGCATAATTTGCATTAATATAATTTGATGCTTCGCTGAGCTGTGCGGACGAGTATTCCTTTTGCGTCGCCATAATGCGGTTTTGCACATCGCCTTCAGGGGTCACGATAACCAGCAGAATGCGTTTTTCCGAAAGACGCATAAATTCAATCTGCTTAAATATATGGCTGCGCCGCGGCGTTAAAACCACACCCGCAAATTGCGACAAATTGGAGAGCACGCTCGCCGCAGCCGCCACGAGTTTATTCGGCTCGCCAGGCTGCAATCGTGTGCGCACCGTACTTTCAACCCGCGCATCATCTGTGGGCGGCTGAGCCACCAGCATGGTATCGACGAAGAGTCGATAAGCCCGTGGCGTGGGGATACGGCCGGCTGAGGTGTGCGGACTCACAATCAGCCCACTGTCCTCTAGATCAGACATCACATTACGGATGGTTGCGGAACTCAGCTCAAGGCCAGAATATTTAGAGAGCGTGCGCGACCCCACCGGCTGACCTTCGGCAATATACCGTTCAATCAGAGTTTTAAGCAGAGTTTTGGCGCGCGGGTCTAACATAGAACTAAATTGTAGCGCAATCGTCACAGTAACCGCGGATTCATCATGGTTTTTTTGGCCGATCGATCAAAATAAGATCAACGACTTAAAAAGCCTTATTGCCTAGTTAGGCAAACATGGTATGTTCCTCTTTCTGGGCGCAGCGCAACTTTATTTCCAAATGGTGCATCGTCTTTTTCAATCACGGCATAAGCCCACTATGCAAAACCACGCTCCTTTTAAAACCATCGCTCTCATCGGTCGCACCGATGCTCTACGGATTGGAGAGTTATTGGCGCTCTTGGCTAAGCGCATTCAGCAAGATGGCTTTGAGGTTGTGTTTGAAGCCAACACCGCCCGCGTCATTAACTTGGCAGCGTATGATGATTTAACGCGCTGTCCAATTTTGACGCTCACTGAGATAGGCCACCGCGCCGATGTTGCGATTGTGTTAGGAGGCGACGGCACAATGCTTGGCGTAAGCCGCCAACTCGCGTCTTACGGCACGCCATTGATCGGCATTAATCACGGGCGGCTGGGTTTTATTACCGATATCTCAATTAGTGAAATGCAGCAGGTTATCCCGACCATGCTAGCAGGTCATTTTGAACGAGAAGAGCGCGCCCTGCTTGAAGCACGCATCATGCGGGCTGGCGCACCCATTTACCATGCGCTCGCTTTTAATGATGTAGTCGTCAACCGTAGCGGCTTTTCTGGCATGGTCGAATTACGGGTTCAGGTAAACGGTTGCTTCATGTATGAGCAGCGTTCCGATGGCCTAATTGTCGCCACTCCAACCGGTTCCACGGCCTATGCATTATCATCGCAGGGGCCGATTTTGCATCCTCAGTTGGGTGGGATTGTCCTGGTACCTATCGCGCCCCACGCGCTATCAAACCGACCCATTGTATTACCTGATCATTCCGAGATCGCGATTCAGATCACCAGCGGGCGCGATGTGAATGTGAATTTTGATATGCAATCATTCACTGCTTTAGAGTTGGACGATACCATCGAAGTCCGCCGCTCCAATCATACGGTGCCTTTCTTGCATCCGCCAACATATAGTTATTATGCAACGTTGCGCAGCAAGCTACATTGGAGTGAACCGCCTTCATATGGACCTAATCTTAATATTGATTGAACTGCGCGCGCAGTTAGCCAAGCACTCTCTAACGACTGGCTAGCTGTAAATTAGATTTTGCGATATTCTCAAACTGCTTGCGATGCTTTGATTGCGGCAGCGAATTTTTTATGAGTCCGAGCTTAGGATGTTACGCTATTTATCGATTCGCGATTTTGTTATCGTCAACACGCTTAAACTTGAATTTGAGCCTGGTTTCACCGTATTTTCCGGCGAAACCGGGGCTGGCAAATCAATTCTCATTGATGCTCTAACCTTGGCGCTCGGTGCACGCGCGGATGCAAGCGTGGTGCGAGCGGGCCAGCCGCGTACAGAAATTACAGCTGAATTCATGGTCTCGGAGCAGGTGCGTTACTGGCTCAATGAGCACGCACTAGATGACGCTGAGCATGATAATTTGTTACTTCGCCGCGTCATTGATAGTGGCGGCCGGTCCCGCGCTTTTATCAACGGCACACCCGCTACGCTTGCGCAACTGCGGGAAATTGGCGAAATGCTGGTTGACCTCCATGGTCAGCATGCGCATCAACTGCTCATGCGCCCACAGGCGCAACGCACTCTGTTTGATCTACATGCCGGCCTTGCGCCACTCGCGCATGAAACAGCTCAGGCCTGGCACCGTTGGCACGATGCAATACGCGCAACCCAAACCGCACATGACGCAAACCGTGAGATTCAGCTTGAACGCGAACAACTTATCTGGCAGTTAGATGAATTGGACCAACTGGCCCCGCAGCCTGGCGAATGGGAGTCGACTCATACAGAACACCGGCGCTTAACGCATGCCGCCAGCTTAATTCACTGCGTTCAGCATGCGCTAGAGGTATTAGCTGAATCCGATCAGGCTTTGCTGCCACGACTTGGCGCGTTAATGAACCAACTCCGCAAGCAAACACAGATTGATGACCGGCTAGCTGATGCGTTGACCGCTCTAGAGCCGGCCGAAATCCAAATCAGTGAAGCCGTGCATACATTAAATCATTATGCCCAACAGCTCGAGCTTGACCCTGCTCGACTCGCCCAGATTGAGACACGACTTAATGCACTCCATAGCAGCGCCCGTAAATTCCATGTGACGCCTGAAACGCTACCCGCCGAACATGCGGCGCGACGCGCCCGCTTAAAAGAATTCGAGGCGGCAACCAATTTGGAGCAACTGCATGCAGATGCAGCCTCTGCTCAAGCTCACTATGAGAAACTAGCGCGCCAGTTATCGCAGGCGCGCGCGCAAGCCGCTCAGAAGCTCAGCGCAGCAGTCACTACGACCATGCAAGATTTAGCCATGGCGGGAGGACGCTTTGAAGTTGCACTCGTGCCACTGACGCAGATGGCAGAGGAATCTCATCCTTTAGGCCGCGCACACGGATTCGAGCAAATCGAATTTCGGGTTGCGAGCCATCCTAGTGTACCTTTGCGACCTCTAGCGAAAGTCGCCTCCGGCGGCGAGCTAGCGCGGATTAGTCTCGCCCTTTCCGTCATTACCAGCACCGCTAACCCAACCCCGACTTTAATCTTCGATGAGGTAGATAGCGGTATCGGCGGCGCTGTTGCTGAGGTAGTCGGGCGTTTGTTGCACCAACTCGGACAGCAACGTCAGGTGTTATGCGTCACGCATTTACCGCAAGTAGCAGCGCGGGGCGATGTGCATTTACAGGTGACGAAACAGACCACGTCTGCTCAGCAAATCGTCAGTTTAGTGACTTCATTAGATCCCGCTAGCCGTGTCGAAGAAATTGCGAGGATGTTAGGCGGCATTGAAATTACGTCAACTACGCGCCAACATGCGCAGGAAATGTTGACGGTTTAGTCAGCCAAATCATCTGAAACTCACTTAAACACGCGCGCCCAAAGCGCCAGGACAGCTTCGCGTTGGGTCTGCACTTGCGCCGTCGGCACCCGCATATGCTGCTCGATGCCATCAAGTTGCAACCTATGTTGCCAGATACGATAGAAACGATATGCATCACCCACGGTAGCCGCTTCGCTGGCCGTGATCGCACCATAATGTGCTGCGGTGCGCAGCAACGCGATGTTGCCTGTATTACGAATCAGTTCAGGGCATGAGCCAGCGTAAAGCAACACAAAATACTGCACCATAAATTCAATATCAACCATCCCGCCCCGATCATGTTTAAGGTCGAACAGTTGGCTTAAATTCAGGTGGCCTTCTAAGACACGAGCGCGCATCGCCACAATCTCTTGCGCCAACGTCGCCGCGCGGCGCGGCAAGGTCAATACTTGGGTCCGAATGGCTTCAAACGCGGCGCCAATACGTGCATCGCCAGCACAGTAGCGGGCTCGCGTTAAGGCCTGGTGCTCCCAGCTCCAGGCGGTATTTGCCGCCCCCTCTTCATGCAGTTGGTAACGACGGAATGCATTCAGATCAGTCACCAGTAAACCGGATGCGCCATCAGGCCTCAGCCGTAAATCAACGTCAAATAGCTGACCGGCTCCGGTCGAGCTCGTCAGCCAGGTGATTAAACGGCGCGCAAAACTTAAATAAATTTCTGGCGCAGCCTCGTCTGGGTCATCATATAAAAATATAAGATCCAAGTCAGAACCATAAGCCAACTCTTTGCCGCCCAACTTGCCATAGGCAATGACCGCAAAACGCGGGATGGCACAATGACAGCGCGGCACTTGCCGCCAAACAGCCTCAAGCGTGACATCTAATACCGCATCGGCCAGTTCAGACAGTCGGTCACTGACGTACTCAAGCGTCATGCGCCCAGCCAGATCAAGCAAAAGAATACGAAATAATTCGGCATGGTGCGCATGGCGTAGTAAGTCCATTTGTTGCTCAACACCATCGGCTGCTGCAAGCTGCGCTGCCAGCGAAACTTTAAAAGCCGGCCAATCAAAGGTATTCGTCAGCAGCTCATCATCGAGCAATTCATCGAGCAGCTGCGGATGGGAACACAAGTAATCCGCAGCCCAGCGTGAAGCTCCCAAGGCGGATAAAACCCGGACCAGCGCCGCTGGGTATTCGATTAATAATGCAAGGTAGGCCCCACGCCGATTAATTGCTTCGAGTAAATCGAGGAAACGCAATAAAGTTTCGTCACGGCGCTTAGCATCCAATTCGTGCATAGCATAGAGCGCCCGCTCAACCAGCAAATCAAAACGCAGTCGGCTTTTTTCAGGTAAGTTCGTATGTCGCACCGAACGCCATACTGTAGTTAAACGCGCCAAAATCTTCGCAGATGCATTAAAACCTAACACGGCAACGGATTCGAGCAATTGAGGCGTGCTTTCGTCGTCTAGCATTTCGCTCCAAACCAACGCGGCCGCTTCTGCGGCTGTCATCGTATGGGTTATAGCCTCTGCGGGTAGCGCACCAGCCGTTGGAGAGGCCTCTGTTGCGGGGGCGGCAAGCGGAGAGGAGATACGGCTCACGGCACTGTGGCTCAGCCCATAATGAAGATCGTTCTTATCCGCAAAAATGGCATCAAACTGCCGCTCAACGTTGGCACGATGTTCATCTAGCGTTTGTTTAAATTCCGCATAATTGGCAAATCCAAGCGCCGCAGCTAGCCGTGCGCGCTCAACCTCATCGACTGGCAGGACATGGGTTTGCGCATCATCAGCATATTGCAAAAGATGTTCTAATTGACGCAAAAAACCATAAGCTTGCGCTAACTGTTCAGCTACCGTGGGCGCGAATAACCCGAGTGCTGCGGCAAAGGCTAGGGCTTGCAAGGTTGGACGCACCCGGAAACCTGCATTTTGCCCCCCCCGGATTAATTGAAAAACCTGTGCGCAAAATTCAATTTCTCGAATACCGCCGCGCCCGAGTTTAATATCGTCAGCCTTATCGGGTTTCTGCGCAGCACGGCGCATGGCCTCTCGACGAATTTGCGCGTGCAGTGCGCGCACCGCATCGATGACGCCAAAATCAAGGTAGCGCCGATAGACGAATGGCTGCACCAGGGTTTCTAGCTGCGCGGCTAGACGTTGGGCCGCCGCACTCTTCGTTTCACTAACCAATCGACTTTTAACCCAAGCATAGCGCTCCCACTCACGCCCCTGAACATAAAAATACTCTTCTAACATAGGCAAGCTGCATACGAGCGGCCCAGCTTCGCCATTAGGCCGCAAACGCATATCTACGCGAAATACATAACCATCTGCGGTCAATTCAGACAGCGCACCAATCAGTTTTTTGCCCAATTTTGAAAAATATTCATGATTTGAAATAGGTGCGCGCGCGCCGCCCGTAGTTTCCCCTTCATCACCATAAACAAAGATTAAATCAACATCCGATGAAACATTGAGCTCACCTCCACCTAGCTTGCCCATACCCACTACGCCAAGTGTTTGCGGCAGCGCATCCACGCCATACGGCGTACCGTACAGTGCTTGCAGCTCGGCATTTAATACTGAAAGCGCGCTTTGAATCGAGAGTTCGGCCAAATCGCTCATAGCGCCCGTGACTTCGGCAAGATCCGCCGTACCCGCAAGGTCACGCTCCATCACCGTGCAAAACACTTCTATACGCAGCTGGCGCAATGCGCTTTTAAGCTGGGCTTCGTTGGGGCACACCTGACCCGCGGACAATAGCGCATCCAGTCGGTCCGCCATTTTTTTTCTTGATAGTTTGGTTGCACTCCAACGTGCAATCAAACTGGCGAGCTCCGGCTGAGCCAGCAAGATACGTTTGGTGTAACGAGAATACGCAGCGCTGCGCAAAGTAGATTCCATTTCTAGCGTAGCCTAACAAAAAATTTAACTCAGCTTAATCTTCTAAATAGGATCAAGAATAATACGACCACGGATTGCGCCGCAGATCGTGTTACATTTAACCACCAGATCATTTCCCTATTTTTATAGCCCCTTAGCCGCAACATGCCCGCTTCCCAACCCACGCCCTCCGCGCGCGTCGTTAAACAACCTTCGTGCGCTAAGCGGATGTTTATCGCTTTTGCTGGACTGGCGCTGTTGCTTCTTACCGGCATGACAGCGGCCGCCCTCACGTTACGCTATGGGATTTTGCCAAAACTTGATACCTTTAGACCTCGTCTCGAGCAAGTCGCCTCGCGCGCGCTGGGGATGCAAGTCTCGATCGGTCAACTTAGCGGACACTGGCAGGGAGTACATCCTCGGATTGAAATTTCACAATTTACCCTACAGGACGCGAGCGGACGCACCCATTTAATCATACCCCACACTACCGCCATCCTATCTTGGCGCTCTTTGCTTGTATTCAAACCGGTATTGTCGAAGCTAGAGATTCGCGCGCCAGAAATTACGGCCTGGCGCACCACCGATGGCAAATTATTCATCGCCGGCATCGCCGCCAATCCTTCGCTCACGGCGCAGAATAAAGACCAACACGCATTGTGGGACTGGCTATCCTTACAAAAAACCCTCTCTCTCTATAACAGTACATTACATTGGCAAGATCAGACCCAGCCCAATTTAGCTTTTACGCTAACGAGCGAGCAATTCACGTTATTTAACCATAGCGGTCAGCAGCACACGCAGCAAGATATGTCGGTACGCGTACGCCAGCTATCCGTTCGCTTAGACCAAGGCTCAGCCTTATCAGATACGGCTTATAACGCGCCCATTAATCTCATTAAGCGCTTTGATGGACGCTATCGCGCGCCATCCATCGAGCATGGCGCGCGTATCGCCGTGCATGGCGATCTCGCCGATCTGCACTTATTGAGTCAATTCGCTACGCTATCACAGATAACGCCAGCCCTAATCAATCCGATCACCCGCCTCAAACCACGGGGGATACTCCGTGATTACGCCATAGAATGGGAGCAACCCGCGCCTCATGAAAAAGGTCAAACGTCAATTACACACTATCAATTTAAAGCGCAATTTGAAAATATCGGCATCGCAACGTCGAGCCTTCCATTGACGCACCAGAATGCAGACCCTTTTCCCTCGATTTTATCTGGCTTGACGCGGCTTTCCGGCTCCATTGACGCGAATGAAAAATACGGCACTCTCACCCTGGCGTCAAAACAAACCTCCATCACGCTCAATACGGTATTTGACGAACCCACTCTCAAATTCGACACGCTCACCGGCAAAATGGATTGGCAGGTTAAACAGCTTGATTCACGCAAGCTATTTCAAGTTCAGCTTTCTCACCTGAATTTTGCTAACACCGATGCCGCTGGCAGTGTGCATGGAAGTTGGTCGAATCAGACCTCAAAGCAAGGCTATTTAAAATTAGCCGCAGATTTTGAGCGCCTACTCGTTGCCCGCGTGCCCCGCTATTTACCGGCCCACATTAACCCAAAACTTCGAGCCTACCTTAAGCATGCGCTGGTGAGTGGTATCTCACACAAAGCGGTCATCAAAGTCCAAGGCTCACTTGACGAATTTCCATTTCAAGATCCGCGAAAACCTGGCGTTTTCTATATTTCGGCACCATTTGAAAGCGGCTGCTTCAACCCCTCTTCTGATGCAGCAGAAAATCCCGCCATTCAGCCGATTGCACAATGGCCCGCGCTGGAAGATATACGGGGTCATTTTGAGTTAAATCGTACACAACTCAAAGTCAGCGCCAAGTCGGCACGCTATCGTAATGTCGCGCTAAAAGAAATTAAGGCCGAGATTAATGATATATCCACCCATACGGATAATTTAATGATTAGCGGCTCAGCACATGGACCGCTGGATGATATGTTGCATTATTTCAATGCGAGCCCGCTACCGAATTGGACCACGCATTTAACTGAGCAACTACGCGCAAACGGCAACGCCCAGCTTAAGCTGGGACTTGAAATACCCCGCGGGGGTCAAGCGCATACCAAAGTTAAGGGTACGTTGATTTTTTCTAAGAACGGTTTAACTTGGGGGGCCTTACCTCCGCTTACCGCACTTACAGGTCAGCTCAATTTTACTGAGCGCACCCTCACGCTTGCCAAGCTCCAGGCCCAGTGGTTAGGTGGCAAGATCACTGGCGCTGGCGGCGTCAAGGAAGAGGGTTCTACCGCGCTCACGCTGCATGGAAAACTCTCCGCTCAAGCGCTGCAAAATGTATCCGATGACCCCCTACTCGCTACTCTAGCACGCTACCTAAATGGAGCAACGGATTACCAAATCAACGTGCAAGCCGCCCTAAACACCGCCGCGCAGATTACTGCAACCTCAGATTTAACCGGTTTAAGCCTGGGTTTACCCGAGCCATTCTTTAAAGATGCAAAGACCCCAATGCCGCTCCGGTTTGCGCTCAAACCCGTTTACCGCAGTCAGGAAGTTGGATCTGCCGCTACCCGCGCCACGCGCGCGGTTCAAACGCCGAGTTCCCTCGGGCTCTTCCATAGCCGCCTTGATCTGCAAATGGGCCCGCTTAACGCAACTTATTTATTACAGCAAGGCCCGCAGCCCTCCGTTATCAACGGCCAAATTACAATTAGCGAGCCTGCCTCAGCAAAAACCGAGCCCGCCCTCCGCGGACCAGCACGCGGCATTAAAGCCACCCTCAATCTCGAACAGCTTAATTTGGATGCGTGGCGCACCGCCCTAAATTCGCTATTCACGCCACCAACGACCGCTCACTCACCGAACCATCACGGACCATCTAAACAACCCACCCCTTGGTTAGCTTGGCTACCTACCCATCTATCTGCTCAGATTAAAAAATTAAAAGCGGCCAATCGGCATTGGGAAAATACAGAGCTCAGCGCACAGCGCACCCGTAACAGTTGGGAAGCGCATCTCACTTCACCTCAGGCTTTGGGTGATCTGCGTTGGCAATCCTCTTTATCGGCGACAAATGGCATCCTTCACGCACGCTTTAAACACGTCAACCTGCCAGCGCCCATTGCAAGCCAAACTGCGGTGCCAACGAGTACCAAACTAGAAGCTCAGGCCAGCTCTTTTCCGGCTATTGATTGGGTGATTGACCAGCTCACCGTGCACGGCCATGCGCTAGGACAAGTTGAAGTAGCGGCGCACAATACCCTCGATAGCAACGGCGCTCCGGTTTGGCAGCTCGATAAATTACAGCTCTTGAATCCCGCTGCGACCTTGCATGCAACCGGCCATTGGGACCTGCCACACCAGCACCCACTCACTCCGCTCTCAGCCCGAGAAACCGATCATGCTCCACGCACAGCGCTTGCCTTCAACCTTGCCATTAATGATGTGGGCGACTTATTAAATCGCTTCGGGTTACCGCGTACACTACAGCATGGCCGTGGCTCCCTGACGGGCGAGATGAGCTGGCAAGGTACGCCCATAGCGCTGGATTATTCAAACTTAAATGGCTCATTGTCGCTGGCCTTACAGCGCGGGCAAATTCTGCAGATTGAGCAGGGCATTGGTAAATTGCTTGGGGTATTGTCACTGCAAAGTCTGGCGCGTTTTCTAGCATTAGATTTTCGTGGCATATTTGGCTCTGGCTTAACCTTTGACCAAATTAATGGGGCAGGCACAGTCAGAAATGGCGTAGGCTATGTAGATCATTTTGAAATCTTAAGCCCCAGCGCGCGCATCACCATGGTTGGCAACACTCATATTCTGCAAGAAAAGCAAAATTTACTGGTCACGGTTGTACCGTCGATTGATGCCGGTTCCGCCGCATTAGCGACGGCTGCCATCAATCCCTTACTCGGCTTTAGCGGCTACCTTGCGCAATTAGCCCTATCGGCCGCCATCTCCCGCAATTTTTCGCTCCAATATGCGATTACCGGCTCATGGACCAACCCGCAGATTGAACGAATTCCGAGCGAAGCGAGTAAAATTGACTCTCAGACCGAAGCGGCTCCTGCACAATCACTGCATAGTCGCCCTTAAATTACGTTTATGAACCTTATTAAAGCCAACTTGAACTCTCTTACGATTGCCAAAGATACACTCCTCACTCCTTATGGACTTGATGAAGCATTACTAACCGGTATGCTTGCCGACATTTTCACGCGCCGCGTTGACTATGCGGATTTATATTTTCAGGCAACGCACAGCGAATCATGGGAGCTTGAAGAAGGCAAGGTTAAATCAGGGACATTTAATATCGACCAGGGGGTAGGTGTACGTGCGGTGGCCGGTGAACGCACCGCTTTTGCGTACTCAGATGATTTGTCGCCCGCCGCTCTGAAACAAGCTGTCGCCACAACCCATGCGCTCGGCCGCCAAGGCGGGGGCCGCACACGCGTCACGCAAGTTAATTCGCGCCCTAACACAGCCGCGCATAAGCTTTATCTCGGCATTAATCCACTGGCCTCACTGAGCGCTAACGAGAAGATTGCAATACTTGAACGGGTTGAGCATATGGCGCGCAGCCGCGACCCACGCATTAAGCAAGTTATGGCGAATCTAGCTGGTGAATACGATGTAGTGCTGATTGCGCGTGGCGACGGGAGGCTGGCGGCGGATATACGGCCACTCGTAAGAATTTCCATCACCGTGATTGCCGAGCAACATGGCCGCCGTGAAATGGGCAATGGCGGCGGTGGCGGTCGTTTTGCTTATGACTATTTCAGTGATGCCGTACTCGCGGGTTATGTCGATGATGCCGTGCACTCCGCCTTGATCAATCTTGAGGCGCAGCCTGCGCCGGCTGGCGTAATGAGCGTGGTTTTAGGTCCAGGCTGGCCCGGCATTTTATTACACGAAGCCATCGGTCATGGCCTCGAAGGCGATTTTAACCGTAAGGGCGCTTCCGCCTTTGCCGGATGCATTGGCCAAAGAATCGCCGCCAAAGGCGTCAGCGTCGTGGATGACGGAACCTTAGAGAACCGGCGTGGGTCGCTTAATATCGACGATGAAGGCAATCCAACTCAATGCACCCCTTTAATTGAAGACGGAATCTTAACCGGCTATATCCAAGATACGCTGAATGCGCAGTTAATGAAAATGCCTGTGACCGGCAATGCCCGCCGCGAATCATACGCAGATCTGCCGTTGCCCCGCATGACGAATACCTATATGCTAAACGGCAATAAAGATCCACGTGAAATTATTGCCTCCGTTAAAAATGGCTTATACGCAGTCAATTTTGGTGGCGGTCAAGTGGATATTACAAATGGCAAATTTGTTTTTTCAACGTCCGAAGCATACCTCATCGAAAACGGCCAAATCACTGCGCCGGTCAAAGGCGCAACTTTGATTGGCAGTGGTCCAGAATCGCTTAAATATATCAGTATGATAGGCAACGATATGGCTCTGGATTCTGGCGTTGGCGTTTGCAGCAAAGAAGGGCAAGGCATTCCAGTTGGAGTCGGCCAACCCACTTTACGCATCGACCGGATGACGGTTGGTGGTACCGCTTAGCCATAATCCCCACTGATTCGTAGGAGAATGTTTATGTCCCCGCACAATACTGACGACGTCCGTATTCGTGAACTCAAAGAACTTACGCCGCCCGCGCAACTGATCCGGGAGTTTCCCTGTACCGAAGAAAACTCGAAACTTATTTTTGAGACCCGGCAAGCGCTGCATCGTATTTTGCATGGCATGGAAGATCGGCTGATTGTGGTCATTGGCCCATGTTCCATTCATGATCCACAAGCCGCACTTGAATACGCGCGTAAGCTCGTCGTTGAACGCAAACGCTTGGCAGGCGAATTAGAAATCGTGATGCGCGTCTACTTTGAAAAGCCGCGTACGACCATCGGCTGGAAAGGGCTGATTAATGATCCTTATTTAAATAATAGTTTCAAGATCAATGACGGCCTACGCACAGCACGCGAGCTGCTCGTGAAAATTAACCGACTGGGCCTACCGGCGGGTACTGAATATCTTGATTTGATTAGCCCACAATATCTGGCTGATCTGATTTCATGGGGCGCAATTGGGGCGCGCACGACAGAATCTCAAGTGCACCGCGAACTCGCCTCTGGTCTCTCCTGCCCGGTTGGCTTTAAGAATGGCACCGATGGGAGTATCCGGATCGCCGTCGATGCTGTTAAAGCAGCGTCACGACCCCATCATTTTCTGTCTGTCACCAAAGGCGGCCACTCGGCAATTGTCTCCACCATCGGCAACGAAGATTGTCACATTATTCTGCGCGGCGGCAAAATACCCAATTATGATGCGCCAAGCGTGAGCGCCGCTGCCGCAGAAATGGCCCAAGCCGGCTTGGCAGCGCGCCTCATGATCGATGCCAGCCACGCGAATAGCCGCAAACAATGCGCCAATCAAATTCCAGTCTGCGCTAACATCGGCAAGCAAGTTGCCGACGGCGACGAACGTATTGTTGGCGTCATGGTTGAATCACACCTGGTAGCGGGTCGGCAAGATCTTGAAGGGGACAGTCCACTGGCTTATGGACAAAGTATTACCGATGCATGTATTGATTGGAATGACAGCGTAGCTGTGCTAGAGGGCTTATCAGAAGCGGTCAAACAGCGCCGCAGGATGGCCCGCAGTCGCGGCAATTAACACCTCACGCCATACGAGCTCTGCTTATTCCCATGTCTGATATTGCTAGCCAGCTCAACACAGTACGCCAGCGCATTACCAACGCAGCGCGCGTAGCCGGCCGAAATGAGGCTGCAATCAGCTTGCTCGCTGTCTCAAAAACGTTTTCTGCCGCGATGATTCGCGCCGCCTATGCTGCCGGGCAATTATCGTTTGGCGAAAACTATATGCAAGAAGCACTTGAGAAAATCGAGGCTTTGGCAGATTTGCGCGCGCAGCTAGAATGGCATTTTATTGGACCTTTACAGAGCAATAAAACAAAATGGGCCGCGGCCCATTTTGATTGGGTGCATTCAGTTGACCGCCTTAAACTCGCTCAGCGGCTTTCTGAACAACGCCCCACCCATCTGCCACCGCTCAATATCTGCCTGCAAGTTAATTTGAGCGGTGAAGCCAGTAAGAGCGGCATCGCTCCCGCCAATGCAGTCTCGCTAGCACAGGCACTGGCAACGCTACCACGGCTCAAATTACGCGGCTTGATGGCCATTCCCGCCCCGGCGGATACCCTTGATGCGCAGCGCTTGGCCTATCGCCAGTTGTCTCAACTGTTGAATACGCTACGTACTCATGGGCTCGCGCTAGATACTTTATCCGCCGGCATGTCGGCGGATTTAGAAGCCGCCCTCCTCGAGGGCGCAACCCTAGTACGCATTGGCTCAGCGATCTTTGGTACGCGCGCCAGACATTAATTACACTTACAGGGAAATGATTCAATGCATGAGTCAGCCGACCAAGCTTCTATGAAAATCGCTTTTATTGGTGGGGGTAATATGGCCAACGCGCTCATCGGCGGGTTGATTAAAGGTGGCCTATCTTCATCGAATTTATATGCAATTGATGTCAATAGCGATGTATGTGCGCGCCTCAAAGCGCAATGGCAGATCCGCACTAGCACCATGCTCAGTTCAGCCCTGCAGCACTATGATGCACTTGTATTAGCGGTTAAACCACAGCAACTCAAAGATCTTGCTCACGCACTCGCCCCACATCTAAACCAGCAAGTTGTGATTAGCATCGCGGCAGGCATTCGCACAACAACGATACAGGACTGGTTAGGGGGTTATACACGCATTGTGCGTGCCATGCCCAACACCCCAGCTTTAATCGGACAGGGGGTGACAGGCGTTACCGCTTTGCCAGAGGTGAATGCCGCAGGCCGCAAGCTCGCTGAAACCGTGCTAGCCGCAGCAGGGCAAGTCATCTGGTGTGAAGCAGAAACACAAATTGATGCGATTACAGCAATTTCGGGAAGTGGGCCGGCCTACGTATTTTATTTTATCGAAGCACTTGAAGCGGCAGCGCAGCAGCTTGGATTTGATGACGTACAGAGCCGTTCACTTGCGCTTGCTACAATGAGCGGCGCAACTCAACTCGCGACACAATCTAATGAACCGGCTAGCGTATTGCGAGAGCGCGTAACCTCAAAAGGAGGAACCACTGCGGCTGCGCTTGCCTCGTTCACGGCAGATGGTGTAAAAGAAGCGATTATGCGCGGCACGTTTGCCGCCCGGGCGCGAGCTGAGCAAATGGCAGATGAGTTCGGACAAACTTGAAAGTTAGACAACGACCCTTTAGAGAAATTTGCTTAAGGCAACTGCCGCACCAAGTCAGAGTCCCATGATAACAGTGAGTTTAACAATCATGTGCAGCTCGAGCCGTTCTAATTTGGAGTCTAATTTCTCTATCTTGAAATCTAATCTATCTATCGAAGGAAAAGGAACCAGCAGCATTTAAACCAATACATAATGCGCAGCGAGGCCAGCAAACAATAACCCGCCGAGCCAGTTGTTATGTTTGAACGCGGCAAAACACCCCAACCGCTCGCGCGTACGAATCAACCGGTAATGATACGCAACACATATCGCAGCGCCTATCAGGCCGAGCCAAAATGCAAATGTATAAGCCAGCGCTATGCCTATTGCTGCGTAAATAAACAAAAATAACGCATAGCAGCCCATAATCGCCAGCACATCGAATTGACCAAAGGTTAGCGCCGAAGTGCGAATGCCAATTTTTCGGTCATCCTCACGATCCACCATTGCATACTCCGTGTCATAAGCGATTGACCAAAATATATTCGCAATCAGCATCGCCCAGGCCAGCGGTGGCAATTGATTTTGCACAGCAGCAAATGCCATCGGTATGCCAAAGCCAAAAGCGCAGCCTAGATAAGCCTGCGGTAGCGCGAAAAAGCGTTTGGTCAATGGATAACTCGCAGCAAGCAGCGCAGCCACCAGAGCCAGCCATTTCGTGAGTGCATTAAGCGATGCGATAAGCAAGAAAGCCAGTACGGCAATGGCAGCAGCCAGCACTAATGCCTGCCAGGGCGCAATTTGTCCAGAGGTGATTGGCCGCTCGCGCGTGCGCTCAACAAACCGATCAAAATCACGATCGGCATAATCGTTAATCGCACAGCCCGCCGAACGCATTAAGATCGTACCCGTCACAAAAATCAACAACAGTGACAGCGGCGGCGGGCCATTTGAGGCAATCCAAAGCGCGTTCAAGGTTGGCCATAGCAATAATAGAATACCAACCGGCTTATCCAAGCGCAGCAAACGCCAATATAGGACGAACTGCGAAAACAGCCGAGAACTTTTTTTAATCATAGATTGAATGCCCCAAGCCGAAATAAGCAGCCCCACCGAGCAGCTTGCGCGACTTGGTTCATTTCGCTGGGTTTATTCGAGCATTGAACGTAGCATCCAGGCGGTTTTTTCATGCGTTTGCATGCGTTGCGTCAGCAGATCTGCGGTCGGCTCATCATGCGCAGCTTCAGTCACCGGAAATACTTTACGCGCAGTTCTTACTACGGCTTCTTGACCTTCAACCAATTGGCGAATCATTTCCACAGCCGTAGGTACGCCCTCCGCTTCAGGGATAGAGGACAGCTTGATATATTCACGGTAACTACCCGGAGCCGGAAAACCCAGAGCCCGAATCCGCTCGGCGATTTCATCAACCGCGATTGCAAGCTCAGTATATTGCGCCTCAAACATGAGGTGCAAGGTATTGAATTGTGGGCCCGTGACATTCCAATGGAAGTTATGTGTTTTTAAATACAGGGTATAGGTATCCGCGAGTAAATGACTTAACCCCTCGGCAATTTTCTTGCGATCTTGATCATTAATACCGATATTGATATGGGTCGCTGCATTCTTATTCGTCATACGCGCTCCTGAAAAAAGACATAGATACGTTAATTAAGTATTTCAGCAGTTGGAGCCCCGATTGGACTCGCCTTATGCCTGCTTAGCGGGCAATTCCAGCTTTTTTATACCCGATAAATCGCAGGCTGCCACAGCAGAACAAATCACGTCAATGGCCGGCATACGTGTAAAACTTTTGCGCCAGGCCAGCACCACACGGCGATCCGGCACAGGCTCACTGAATGGAATATAAGTCAACATGGCATCATCAAGCGCACTTTTATGCTGCATGATTTTACGCCGGCCAATTTGTTCAGCCGGCACGGAAGTACATGGCAGCACAGTAATACCAATTCCGCTTGCCACCATATGCCGAATAGTTTCAAGTGATGAGCCTTCAAAGGTTTTTTGAATGCCGTCCGTATTTTGCGAGAAACGCATCAATTCTGGACACACACCGAGCACATGGTCCCGGAAACAATGCCCGTTACCCAGTAACAGCATGGTTTCTTGCTTAAGGTCGTGAGCATCGATTGAAGTGTGTTGTTCCCACGGATGCCCGCTAGGTACAGCGACAACAAATGGCTCATCATAAAGTGGACGCATCATTAGCCCAGTTTCGGGAAATGGCAAAGCAATCACAGCCGCATCAATTTCACCTTGTTTAAGCAATTCAATCAGCTTCAAAGTAAAATTTTCTTGCAGCATTAATGGCATTTGCGGCACCATTTTAATCATTTGTTTAACCAGCTTAGGCAACAAATAAGGCCCGATTGTATAAATTATGCCAAGACGTATCGGGCCCGTTAATGGATCTTTGCCTTGCTTGGCGATTTCTTTGATCGCTTGCGTTTGCTCCAACACGCGTTGCGCCTGCGCAATAATCTGCTCGCCAATCGGCGTTACGCTAATTTCATTCGTGCTACGTTCAAAAATCTGTACATTCAGCTCCTCTTCGAGCTTTTTTATCGCGACAGACAAAGTCGGCTGGCTCACAAAACAAGCATCAGCCGCACGGCTAAAGTGCCGTTCACGAGCAATTGCAACGATATATTTAAGTTCGGTCAGAGTCATGTATTGGCAGTATACCAAAACAACTCCCCCCTACTGGATTTAGTTAATTTAATCAAATAAAGTAGGGTTTTTTGTATTGGCCGGTGTAGGGGTGGTGATGAAAAGATGGGGTTGGGAGGAATGAATGCTTCCTTACCGGAGGCAATGGGATGTGGTGAGCAGGGGAATGGCAAATGCGGGGGAATGTGAGGTTGAGGGTAAAGGGGGGAGATAGAATGAATTATTAATTGCAAGCGGTCCAATAAGGAAAAGATGCGCTTTTATAGCCGGGCTTGGGACCCGTTCCTATCGGAGAGTATGAAAGCCCCCCGAAAGTTGAACTCTCGTTCAAGACTTTTGGTGGGCCGCTCAAACACAAAGCAAGGTCAGTCATTAATTGATCGACGGATTAATCTGAGTGTTCTAATGGACATTGCATTTTGGGGTAGATCTAGGATTGTATATTTCTCAAAAACAGGTTGTGCCTTAAGAGTTTCAAGATCGAAGCCAGCATAACACCATAATTCTACCGTTTTTAGATTAGAGGCCTTTTGGAGAAACATTACAAATCCCTCTATATCAAGCTTCTCGCTACTTAAATTCAAAGATTCCAATTGTTTAAGACCAGAGAGTGCCTTAATCGCTTCAAGATCGATAGCAGGATAACCTTTTAAAATTAATGTTTTTAAATGAGAGGTCTTTGAGAGAAGCGCTGCACACTCCTCTGCAGAAAGCTGAGGTAAACTTAAATCTAAGAATTCTAATTGTTTAAAAATAGGGAGCGCCTTAATCGCTTCAAGGGCGATGCTTGGACAATACCTTACCTTTAATTTCTTTAGATTAGGCGTCTTTAAGAGAAGCGCTGCAAGCGCCTGCCCAGAAAGCTGCGATATATCTAAATCCAAAGATTCCAATTGTTCAAAATCAGAGAGTGCCTTAAGCGCTTCAAGAGCGATGTCTGGGCAATCTCTTAAATTTAACGTTTTTAAATGAGGGGTCTTTGAGAGAAGTTCGGCAAGCACCTCTCCAGAAAGCTCAGATCCATCTAAATCCAAAGATTCCAATTGTTTAAAATCAGAGAGTGCCTTAATCGCTTCAAGAGCGATGACTGGGCAATTGCTTAACTTTAGCGCTTTTAGATGAGGGGTCTTTGAGAGAAGCGCTGCAATCGACGCTCCAGAAAGCTGCGATGCACCTAAATCCAAAGATTCCAATTGTTTAAAATCAGAGAGTGCCTTAAGCGCTTCAAGAGCGATGTCTGGGCAATACCTTAACTTTAACGTTTTTAGATGAGGCATCTTTGAGAGAAACGCTGCAAACACCTGCCCAGAAAGCTGAGATCTACTTAAATCCAAAGATTCCAAGTGTTCAAAAACAGGAAGCGCCTTAATCACTTCAAGAGCGATGTCTGGGCAATGGCTTAACTTTAACGTTTTTAGATGAGGCGTCTTTGAGAGAAGCGCTGCAAGCGCCTGCCCAGAAAGCTGCAGAAATCCACTTAAATCCAAAGATTCCAATTGTTCAAGATTAGGGAGTGCCTTAATCGCGTCAAGAGCAATGTCTGGGCAATGGCTTAACTTGAGCGTTTTTAGACGAGACGTCTTTGAGAGAAGCGCTGCAATCGACGCTCCAGAAAGCTCGGAGTCACTTAAATCTAAAGATTCCAATTGTTTAAGATGAGAGAGTGCCTTAATCGCATCAAGAGCAATGTCTGGGCAATTGCTTAACTTGAACGTTTTTAGACGAGACGTCTTTGAGAGAAGCGCTACAATCGACGCTCCAGAAAGCTGAGAAGAGTGCTGAGAAAAACGCTGAGGAAGTTGACTTAAATCCAAAGATTCCAATTGTTCAAAATCAGAGAGTGCCTTAATCGCGTCAAGAGCAATATCTGGGCAATTGCTTAACTTGAGCGTTTTTAGACGAGACGTCTTTGAAAGAAGCACTGCAATCGCTTCTCCAGAAAGCTCAGAGTCACTTAAATCCAAAGATTCCAATTGTTTAAAATCAGGGAGTGCCTCCATCGCTTGAGGATCGATTGCGCCGTCTTCCTGTTTGAGTTTCAAATGCTTTATATCAGGCGATAATGCTTTTAAGATGTCATGTGTGCAGGCAGCCGTTGTTAGCGTGAGCGGAGCTCGCCACTCTGTTTTTGCTAGAAGAACCTTCACCCCTTTAAAATCTTCGGGATCTTTCAACAGGATAGGGCTCAGCATTGGGCTGGCCATGACATCCATCTCTCTGGAAACTTCGCGCATCTTTTTAATACTTTCTTGGAGCTCCGCGTGGGGTATGACGCCCCATATCTTTAGCCAAATTTCAGGTGGAACGCTTAATACGGCTGGAGGCTTAGTTTGAGCGCGAGTTAATGCAGCTGCATCTGGGCTATTCTGAGTTGCAGTCGGTGTGGGTTCTGGGTTATTGATAGATACCCGATGAGCAGAAAAGGGGTGACCAGACAGAGGCAACATATATATTCCTTGCTTATAGATTCGAATTTCGTAACATTCGAGGATAAATCATTCCGCAGAATTTAGGAAGCCTTAATTGAATCGAAGGATTTTCCGATTTTGTTTCAATTGCATGGGAAGGGGATTGGAGGGGTAGGGAGCAGTAAAGCGGGGATAGCGAGGTAAAAGGGGGGCGATAAAAACAAAAAGCCCCCATATAGGGGGCTTTGAGTAATAGAGAAGCCTGACGATGCCCTACTTTCACACGGGAATCCGCACTATCATCGGCGCGGTGTTGTTTCACGGTCCTGTTCGAGATGGGAAGGGGTGGTACCAACACGCTATGGTCATCAGGCGTAAGGGGTAGAGAAACTGAGTTAAGGTCAATTTCTCAAATGGGGTTGGAAGAAGAATAGGTAATAGACTAAGACACACGAGTTATAGGGTCAAGCCACACGGGCAATTAGTACTGGTTAGCTAAGCACATTACTGCGCGTACACACCCAGCCTATCGACGTTCTGGTCTTGAACGACCCTTAAGGGGAATCGAATTCCCGGGAAGTCTCATCTTGAGGCGAGTTTCCCGCTTAGATGCTTTCAGCGGTTATCTCTTCCGAACATAGCTACCCGGCGATGCCACTGGCGTGACAACCGGTACACCAGAGGTTCGTCCACTCCGGTCCTCTCGTACTAGGAGCAGGTCCTCTCAAACTTCCAGCGCCCACGGCAGATAGGGACCAAACTGTCTCACGACGTTTTAAACCCAGCTCACGTACCTCTTTAAATGGCGAACAGCCATACCCTTGGGACCGGCTACAGCCCCAGGATGAGATGAGCCGACATCGAGGTGCCAAACACCGCCGTCGATATGAACTCTTGGGCGGTATCAGCCTGTTATCCCCAGAGTACCTTTTATCCGTTGAGCGATGGCCCTTCCATACAGAACCACCGGATCACTATGACCTGCTTTCGCACCTGTTCGACGTGTCAGTCTCACAGTTAAGCACGCTTATGCCATTGCACTATCGATACGATTTCCGACCGTACCTAGCGTACCTTCGTACTCCTCCGTTACGCTTTGGGAGGAGACCGCCCCAGTCAAACTGCCCACCATGCACTGTTCCCGACCCGGATCACGGGCCAAGGTTAGAACCGCAAACAAACCAGGGTGGTATTTCAAGGTTGGCTCCACGCGAACTAGCGTTCACGCTTCAAAGCCTCCCACCTATCCTACACAGACCGGTTCACAGTTCAATACAAAGCTACAGTAAAGGTTCATGGGGTCTTTCCGTCTAGCCGCGGGTAGATTGCATCATCACAAACATTTCAACTTCGCTGAGTCTCGGGAGGAGACAGTGTGGCCATCGTTACGCCATTCGTGCAGGTCGGAACTTACCCGACAAGGAATTTCGCTACCTTAGGACCGTTATAGTTACGGCCGCCGTTTACCGGGACTTCAATCAAGAGCTTGCACCCCATCATTTAATCTTCCGGCACCGGGCAGGCGTCACACCCTATACGTCCACTTTCGTGTTTGCAGAGTGCTGTGTTTTTATTAAACAGTCGCAGCCACCAATTTTTTGCAACCCTTTCTCCCTCCTGGCGCAGGCCAGTCAAGATACTAGGGCGTACCTTATCCCGAAGTTACGGTACCAATTTGCCGAGTTCCTTCTCCCGAGTTCTCTCAAGCGCCTTAGAATACTCATCTCGCCCACCTGTGTCGGTTTGCGGTACGGTCTCGTTAGACTGAAGCTTAGAGGCTTTTCTTGGAACCACTTCCAATTGCTTCGCAAACTTACGTTTGCTCGCCCCACACCCTTGAATTCCGCGCCCGGATTTGCCTAAGCGCCTTCTCCAATGCAGAGACCGGGATTTCCAACACCCGGACAACCTTCCGCGATCCGTCCCCCCATCGCATCTAACGACGGTGCAGGAATATTAACCTGCTTCCCATCAGCTACGCATTTCTGCCTCGCCTTAGGGGCCGACTCACCCTACGCCGATGAACGTTGCGTAGGAAACCTTGGGCTTACGGCGAGGGGGCTTTTCACCCCCTTTATCGCTACTCATGTCAGCATTCGCACTTCCGATACCTCCAGCATACCTTTCGATACACCTTCACAGGCTTACGGAACGCTCTCCTACCATGCATATTACTATGCATCCGCAGCTTCGGTGACTGGCTTGAGCCCCGTTACATCTTCCGCGCAGGACGACTCGATCAGTGAGCTATTACGCTTTCTTTAAAGGATGGCTGCTTCTAAGCCAACCTCCTGACTGTTTTAGCCTTCCCACTTCGTTTCCCACTTAGCCAATCTTGGGGACCTTAGCTGGCGGTCTGGGTTGTTTCCCTCTTGACGTCGGACGTTAGCACCCGGCGTCTGTCTCCCGTGATTGCACTCTTCGGTATTCGGAGTTTGCTATGGCGAGGTAATCCGCAATGGACCCCTCTACCATGACAGTGCTCTACCCCCGAAGGTGATACACGAGGCACTACCTAAATAGTTTTCGGAGAGAACCAGCTATTTCCGGATTTGTTTAGCCTTTCACCCCTATCCACAGCTCATCCCCTAATTTTTCAACATTAGTGGGTTCGGACCTCCAGTACGTGTTACCGCACCTTCATCCTGGCCATGGATAGATCATCCGGTTTCGGGTCTACACCCAGCAACTATCGCCCTATTCGGACTCGCTTTCGCTACGCCTGCCCTAATCGGTTAAGCTCGCTACTGAATGTAAGTCGCTGACCCATTATACAAAAGGTACGCAGTCACCCCTTACGAGGCTCCTACTGTTTGTATGCATGCGGTTTCAGGATCTATTTCACTCCCCTTCCGGGGTTCTTTTCGCCTTTCCCTCACGGTACTGGTTCACTATCGGTCGATCACGAGTATTTAGCCTTGGAGGATGGTCCCCCCATCTTCAAACAGGATTTCACGTGTCCCGCCCTACTTTTCGTATCCTTAGTTCCACACACGAGCTTTCGCATACAGGGCTATCACCTTCTATGGCCGGACTTTCCATTCCGTTTCGCTAACTCATCTGCTAAAAAATACAGGCTCTTCCCATTTCGCTCGCCACTACTCTGGGAATCTCGGTTGATTTCTTTTCCTGCGGCTACTTAGATGTTTCAGTTCACCGCGTTCGCTTCTCTTGACCTATGTATTCAGTCAAGGATGACCCATACGGGCCGGGTTTCCCCATTCGGAGATCTTCGGATCAATGCTCGTTTGCCAGCTCCCCGAAGCTTTTCGCAGGCTACCACGTCCTTCTTCGCCTGTGATCGCCAAGGCATCCACCACATGCACTTATTCACTTGACCCTATAACTAGGGTGTCTCTAAGTACTTGTTTGTCTTATCTCAACGGCTGACTTCCGTCTCAATAAGTCGATACAATCTATTACCCATGTACATCCTCAACGTTCCATCTCAAGAACGCTTCAATGTACTTCTTCTTCCAATTTGTTAAAGAACGTGATCATCTCGCGACAATCTTTATCCGATAAAATTCCTAACTCAGAAACCCTAACGGATAACGATTGGTGGAGGCAGACGGGATCGAACCGACGACCCCCTGCTTGCAAAGCAGGTGCTCTCCCAGCTGAGCTATGCCCCCTGATCCTTCAATCCCTCAAGTCTGTGCTTTTGGTGGGTCTGGTAGGACTTGAACCTACGACCCCACGCTTATCAAGCGTGTGCTCTAACCACCTGAGCTACAGACCCGATTTACAGTCGATAAGTGTGGACACTTAATTCCAGCTTTCTCTTGAAAGGAGGTGATCCAGCCGCACCTTCCGATACGGCTACCTTGTTACGACTTCACCCCAGTCATGAATCCTACCGTGGTGACCGCCCTCCTTACGGTTAGACTAGCCACTTCTGGTAAAACCCACTCCCATGGTGTGACGGGCGGTGTGTACAAGACCCGGGAACGTATTCACCGCGGCATGCTGATCCGCGATTACTAGCGATTCCAACTTCATGCAGTCGAGTTGCAGACTGCAATCCGGACTACGATCGGCTTTCTGAGATTGGCTCCCCCTCGCAGGTTTGCAGCCCTCTGTACCGACCATTGTATGACGTGTGAAGCCCTACCCATAAGGGCCATGAGGACTTGACATCATCCCCACCTTCCTCCGGTTTGTCACCGGCAGTCTCCTTAAAGTGCTCTTGCGTAGCAACTAAGGACAAGGGTTGCGCTCGTTGCGGGACTTAACCCAACATCTCACGACACGAGCTGACGACAGCCATGCAGCACCTGTGTTACATCTCTCTTTCGAGCACTCTGTCCTCTCAGACAGATTATGTACATGTCAAGGGTAGGTAAGGTTTTTCGCGTTGCATCGAATTAATCCACATCATCCACCGCTTGTGCGGGTCCCCGTCAATTCCTTTGAGTTTTAATCTTGCGATCGTACTCCCCAGGCGGTCAACTTCACGCGTTAGCTTCGTTACTAAGGATAGCTATCCCCAACAACCAGTTGACATCGTTTAGGGCGTGGACTACCAGGGTATCTAATCCTGTTTGCTCCCCACGCTTTCGTGCCTCAGCGTCAGTACTGGCCCAGGAGGCTGCCTTCGCCATCGGTGTTCCTCCACATATCTACGCATTTCACTGCTACACGTGGAATTCCACCTCCCTCTGCCATACTCTAGTCTGCCAGTCACGTATGCAGTTCCCAGGTTGAGCCCAGGGATTTCACATCCGTCTTAACAAACCGCCTACGCACCCTTTACGCCCAATAATTCCGATTAACGCTTGCACCCTACGTATTACCGCGGCTGCTGGCACGTAGTTAGCCGGTGCTTATTCTTTCGGTACCGTCAGCCATTAAGATTATTTACCCTAACGTTTTCTTCCCGAACAAAAGTGCTTTACAACCCGAAGGCCTTCTTCACACACGCGGCATTGCTGGATCAGGGTTGCCCCCATTGTCCAAAATTCCCCACTGCTGCCTCCCGTAGGAGTCTGGGCCGTGTCTCAGTCCCAGTGTGGCTGGTCGTCCTCTCAGACCAGCTACGGATCGTCGCCTTGGTAAGCCTTTACCTCACCAACTAGCTAATCCGACATCGGCCGCCCCTATAGCGCGAGGCCCTAAGGTCCCCCGCTTTCATCCGTAGATCGTATGCGGTATTAATCCGGCTTTCGCCGGGCTATCCCCCTCTACAGGACACGTTCCGATGCATTACTCACCCGTTCGCCACTCGCCGCCAGGCCGAAGCCCGCGCTGCCGTTCGACTTGCATGTGTAAAGCATGCCGCCAGCGTTCAATCTGAGCCAGGATCAAACTCTTCTGTTTAATTCCTGTTGTGCTCTCTCAAAGGTTGACAGGTCGCAGATTTCTCTACTTCCTATCTTGTTTAAGTGAGACTTGATTTCTTCTTCGCCCCACTCAGACTTGCGTCCAAGCAGGGCCGCCTTCATCAAGTGCCCACTCTTATCGACTGTTATTTTTTAAAGATCGCTACACTTCCCTTCCGGTTCGTGTCTCGCTGTCTCAGCAGCGAAGGAACGAGATTATGCAACCCACTAAACATCCTGTCAAGCACTTTCTCTTAAATTTATTTAGATCTTGCGAGATTGACGTTTGCCGCGGTAATCGCCGTCATATTGATGATCCGCCGCACGGTAGCGGCGGGGGTCAAAATATGCACAGGTTTTGACGCGCCGAGCAAAAATGGACCGATGGTTAGCCCTTCACCGCTGGTTATTTTTAATAAATTGTAGGCAATATTCGCCGCCTCAAGACTTGGCATAATCAGCAAATTAGCTTCGCCGGTTAGAGTTGAGGCGGGAAACGCTGCTTTGCGTATCGCTTCAGACAGCGCAGCGTCGCCATGCATCTCACCTTCTACCTCGAGTTTAGGCGCGCGCTCAGCAATCAACGCCCGAGCTTTAGCCATCCGCTGCGAGGCCGCACTAGGCACGCTGCCAAAATTTGAGCTGGATAACAAAGCAATCTTTGGCGTGATGCCAAATCGCTCGATCTCCCGCGCAGCAAGAATCGCCATCTCAGCAAGTTGCTCCGAACTTGGCTCTGGATTGACATAGGTATCGCATATAAATAAATTGCGCTTGGGTAACATCAGTAAATTCATCGCAGCAAAATAGCTTGTCTGCGGTGCACAACCCAGCACTTGGCGAATAAATTTAAGATGGCTATGGTAGGTGTCAGTAAGGCCACAAATCATGCCCTCGGCCTCACCTAAATGAACCAAAATAGCGCCAATTAGGGTGTTCGATTTGCGTATTGCCGCTTTCGCTACTTCAGGCGTAACGCCATCGCGCGCACTGAGTCGATGGTACTCTTGCCAGCTCTGTTGATAACGCGGGTCATCTTCTGGATCAACAATAATTAAATCTTGTCCAAGCTTTAACTTTGAGCCGATTTTTTTTAAGCGCATTTCGATCACAGCAGGACGGCCGACTAAGATAGGTTGCGCAATCTTTTCGAGCAGAGCAAATTGAGCCGCACGCAAAACCCGTTCGTCCTCGCCTTCGGCAAACACCATCCGCGCCGGCGCGGCTTTTGCCGCGGCGAAGACTGGGCGCATTACCATCCCCGTGCGGTAAACTGTCCCGGCGAGCTGATCTCGATAAGCATTCATGTCCTCGATCGGCCGCGTGGCGACACCTGAGTCCATCGCCGCCTGCGCTACCGCCGGGGCAATTTTGATGATTAGCCGTGGGTCAAATGGCTTGGGGATTAAATAATCGGGCCCAAACTCAAGCGAGTGGCCTTCATACGCCTTCGCCACCTCATCGCCTTGATCGCATTCTTGCGCCAATTCAGCGATCGCCTTAACGCAGGCCAGTTTCATCTGTTCCGTAATAGAAGTTGCCCCTACATCCAGGGCGCCACGGAAGATGAAGGGAAAACACAAGACATTGTTAACTTGATTCGGATAGTCAGAGCGCCCCGTTGCAATCACAGCATCTGGACGTACCTGTTTAGCAAGCTCTGGGCGAATTTCCGGCTCAGGGTTCGCCAGCGCAAGAATCAGGGGCCTAGCGGCCATGCCCTCTACCATCTCAGGTTTTAGCACACCCGCTGCTGAACAGCCGAGAAAAACGTCCGCGCCTTGCATCGCATCAGCTAGCTCACGTGCTTGAGTCTTAGCAGCGTAACGCGCTTTAGTTGGATCAAGGTTGGTGCGACCATCATGAATCACCCCTTTTGAATCGACAACCAGAACATGGGCTTTATTTAATCCAAGATCAACCAGTAAATCTAAACAAGCGATGGCGGCAGCGCCCGCGCCTGAACAAACCAGCTTCACTTCGTTCAAGTTTTTGCCAACGATTTTTAAGCCATTTAGGATAGCCGCGGATGCGATAATCGCCGTGCCGTGTTGATCATCATGAAAAACCGGAATCTTCATCCGTTCGCGCAACTTTTGTTCGATGTAAAAACACTCAGGCGCTTTAATATCTTCAAGATTGATGCCGCCAAGCGTTGGCTCCAACATCGCAATCGCGTCAACCAGTTTATCTGGATCGCTTTCCGCTAGCTCAATATCAAATACGTCAATTCCCGCGAATTTTTTAAACAAACAACCTTTGCCTTCCATCACAGGTTTAGCGGCCAGCGGCCCAATATTGCCAAGGCCCAATACTGCCGTGCCATTCGTGATCACCCCCACGAGATTGCCGCGTGAAGTGTATTTCTGCGCAGCCAGCGGATCTTGATAAATCGCCTCGCATGCCGCCGCGACACCTGGCGAGTAGGCTAAAGCCAGGTCTAGGCTATTTGACAAGGGTTTAGTCGGCGTAACCGAGATTTTGCCGGGGCGGGGAAACTGATGATAAGAAAGGGCGCTTTGCTTAAGTTGTTCGTCCATACATCTAACCTGTAATTTCGTTGATTTTAAGCCCAAAGGAATTAGGCTGCCCGACGATCGATGGAGATGAATTCGCTCATCGCCGCGGGGGACTTAGTGTACACCGCAAGGCGGTGAATAAGAGTAAATACAGTATTTTTGTGATTTATTTTCGCCATCCATCGAAAATTTTTGCGCGGATTCTAGTTGACAGCCTTGCTGTCCTAAAGGGTCAGCGATTTCTACTATGTTCAACTGAGCAGCCCCAAAAAAGTTAGGCATGGCAAAACCACTTCTACCACAAAGATGTATTACGGGCGGACTTGCCACACATTCGGGTAAAATGTGGGCTCTGCTCAGATAGGATGTGTCATGATAGGCTTTGATCGCCAATTAATTGCTGATACCACAGCGAAAATTCTGCTAGAAGTGCAAGCCGTGCATTTTAATACCGTCAACCCTTTTATGTTGACTTCTGGCCGAGCCAGTCCCGTATATATCGATTGCCGCAAACTCATTTCGTTTCCACGCGCGCGCCGCATGTTAATGTCAATGGCTGAATCAACCATTCTAAATGAAATTGGGTTTGAAGAACTTGATGCTGTCGCCGGCGGTGAAACAGCAGGCATTCCATTTGCCGCCTGGATTGCTGATCGCTTGATGCTGCCCATGCAATATGTGCGCAAAAAACCTAAAGGCTTTGGCCGGAATGCGCAGATTGAAGGCCATCTCACCGAAGGGTCACGCGTTCTACTGGTGGAAGATTTAACCACCGATAGCCGCAGCAAACTTAATTTTTGTGCGGCGCTGCGTACAGCGGGCGCTCAAGTTAACCATGTCTTCGTGCTATTTCATTACGATATATTCGCCGAAAGTCGTACCGTGTTAAAAGACATCGGGGTTGAGCTCCATGCGCTGGCTACTTGGTGGGATGTTCTTCGTGTGGCCAAGTCACTCAATTATTTCGATCCTGCTACGCTGGATGAAGTCGAAAAATTCTTACATGCTCCCGCCGCATGGTCGATGGCACACGGCGGCTCTGAGACAGCGACCTAATGATTAAAGTATTTGTTGACGGGCAGGAAGGCACTACGGGTCTAAAGATTTTTGAATATCTTGCGGCCCGCAGCGAAATTGAAATCTTGCGCATTGATGAAGATAAGCGCAAAGATGTTGCACAGCGGCGTGCTCTGATTAATGCTTCAGATCTGACGTTTTTATGCTTACCCGATACTGCAGCACGTGAATCGGTCACGCTTGTCGACAATCCGGATACCTGCATTATCGATGCTAGCACCGCCTTTCGCACCCATAATGATTGGGCATATGGACTACCGGAGCTCAATCCGGCGCAACGCTCACGTATCCGTACGGCCCAGCGCATTGCCGTGCCAGGGTGCCATGCATCGGCTTTCATCCTCTCGGTCCATCCGCTCATCGCCAAAGGCGTCATGCCGCCTGATTGCCCACTGAGTAGCCACTCAATTACGGGATATAGCGGCGGCGGCAAACAAATGATTGCGGCTTATGAGCAAGGTGAAAACCCGCTACTGGCTAGTCCTAGACCTTATGCACTTGGCCTTGAACACAAACATTTGCCAGAAATGACCGTGCATACCGGGCTTGCCGCCGCGCCCATTTTCACGCCGATTGTGGCTTCTTTTTATCAAGGTTTGGCGGTCAGCACCTGTTTTTACTCGCGCCATCTTGCGCGTGGCGTTGGCCCTCAGCATATTCAGGCGGTGCTTGCTGAATATTATGAGAATGAGCCTTTTATCTGCGTCGCGCCATTTGATCACGCAGCTAATCTTGATGAAGGTTTTTTTAACGTGCAAGCATCCAATCACACTAACCGTGTTGATCTTTTTGTGTTTGGTAACCAGGACCGGATTATCCTCATTGCTAGACTGGATAACCTTGGCAAAGGCGCTTCAGGAGCGGCGCTCCAGTGCATGAATTTGCGTCTTGGCGTAAATGAAATGACCGGTTTAAAGGCGTGATCGCAAAAATATAGATCCGACTCTAAACCGTTAAAAATATAGGCTGATTCGCTTCACTCAACCGTCACCGACTTCGCCAGGTTCCTAGGTTTATCGACATCTGTCCCACGCGCACACGCGGTATGGTATGCCAGCAATTGCAACGGTATAACGTGCAAAATCGGAGACAGCCAGCCGTAATGTTCAGGCAGTCTAATCACGTGCAAACCTTCGCCATTGACGATGCGCGTATCCGCATCAGCAAACACATACAGCTCGCCGCCGCGCGCGCGCACTTCTTGCAGATTCGACTTTAATTTTTCAAGCAACGCATCGTTTGGCGCAACCGTGACCACGGGCATTTCGCGCGTCACCAGCGCCAGCGGGCCATGCTTGAGCTCGCCTGCCGGATAAGCCTCAGCATGAATGTACGAAATTTCTTTGAGTTTAAGCGCGCCTTCAAGTGCAATTGGGTAATGTAGACCACGCCCGAGAAAAAGCGCGTTTTCTTTAGAGGCAAATTGATCCGCCCATGCAATGATTTGCGGCTCTAGTGCAAGTACATGGTTTAAGGCAGCCGGCAAATGACGGAGTTGTTTGAGATAAGTCTCCTCGACGCTGGCCGCAATGCGCCCCCTGAGTTTACCCAAGGTGACTGCCAGCATAAAAAGGGCAACCAACTGTGTCGTAAAAGCTTTGGTTGAAGCAACGCCTATTTCTGTACCTGCGTGCGTCAAAAATGCCAGCGCGGTCTGTCGCACCATGGCGCTCGTGGCAACATTACAGATCGCTAGTGTACGGGTGTGCCCCAGTGCTTGTGCATGCTTTAACGCAGCTAATGTATCCGCGGTCTCACCTGACTGCGAAATAACCACCACTAAGCTATTCGGATTGGGCACTGAATCCCGATAACGATATTCACTCGCAATTTCAACTTGAGTCGGCAGTGCAACCATTGACTCAAACCAATATTTAGCCGTTAAACCAGCGTAATAACTGGTACCGCAAGCCAATATCAAGAGGCTATCAATCCCCTCAAATACTTGTTCGGCTTGCGCACCAAAATGTGCAGGTATGAATGCCTCCGTCACTGGCAGGGTATCTGCAATCGCGCGCGGCTGCTCAAAAATTTCCTTTTGCATAAAATGGCGATAGGGTCCGAGCTCAACCGCACTGCCATAAGCCGCGACGGTACGTATTCCGCGCTCCACAATGGCGCCCGTGTGATCCGCAATGCAAGCTGTCGTACGTGAAAGTTGCACGACATCGCCCTCTTCAAGAAAAATAAAGCGCTCCGTGCTACCCGCAAGCGCAAGCGCATCAGAAGCCAGGAAATGCTCGTTGTCACCCACCCCTACTACCAGCGGCGAGCCTTGCCGCGCACCCACAATATAGTGCGGTTCATCGCGACTAAAAACGGCAATGGCAAAAGCGCCATGTAATTGACGTACCGCTGCGCGCACTGCGCTAAAAAGGTCACCGCGATACAAGCTGTGAATTAAATGAGCAATGACTTCAGTATCAGTTTGGCTGATAAATTCATAGCCTTGTGCTTGTAGTGCTTCACGCAAGGCCTCGTAATTTTCGATGATGCCATTGTGCACAAGCGCAATCGTGTCGCGCGAAAAAATAGGATGCGCATTATCCGTCACCGGCGCGCCATGGGTTGCCCAACGCGTATGCGCAATCCCAATGTCACCCGATAAATGTGTCGTTTGCACCTCAGCGGCAAGATGGGCGACACGCGATACGCTACGTGCACGGCGCAGTTCTTGCTCGGCCAACACGGCCACACCACAAGAATCATAGCCGCGATATTCAAGCCGACGCAGCCCTTCGATTAAAACTGGAACAATATTACGCTGCGCAACCGCGCCGACAATGCCACACATATAAGACTCAGGGGGATAAGAGTTGAAGAATGCAAGATCGCGAGCTTTGGATTTTAAGACTCATCAATCTTTTCTTTTAATCGGCCGCACATAATCCGCTTTAGCGATTTGCGTTTTTTCGTTCAGGGCGAGGGCGCCAGCGGGTACATCCTTCCAAATGGTTGTACCTGCCGCGATCGTTACCCCCTGTGCAATCTTAACCGGCGCCACAAGCTGCGTCGCAGAACCCACAAACACATTATCTTCAATTACTGTACGATGCTTTTGTGCGCCGTCATAGTTGCAGGTAATCGTACCTGCGCCTAGATTGACATGCGCACCGACTTCAGCGTCGCCGATATAGCTGAGATGATTCGCCTTCGAGCCCGTGCCAAGCAAGGCGTTTTTAACTTCGACAAAATTACCGATATGGGTATCCTCTGCGAGGATTGCGCCTGGCCGCAGTCGTGCATACGGACCAATCACGGCGCGCTCTCCTATATGTGCCCCGTCGATGTGCGTAAATGCATTAATTTTTGTCCCTGCACCAATCACGGCGTTTTTCAACACGCAATGCGGACCAATACTCACGTCATCCGCTAACTGCACCGCACCTTCAAACACACAATTCACATCAATTGACACCTCTCGGCCACAGGTGAGTGTGCCACGTATATCAACCCGTGCTGGGTCCGCCAGCGTCACACCCTCATCAAGTAATGCGTCTGCTAGCTGGCGCTGATAAATACGCTCAAGCAGCGCCAGTTGTGCTTTGTTATTTACGCCCATCGTTTCGGATACATCGTCAGGCTGGGTTGTAACCACTTCTACAGTATCAGCAATCGCACGCTCAATCACATCCGTTAGATAGTATTCGTGCTGAGCATTATTATTGTTCAGCTCGGCCAGCCAATGGGCAATACGAGCGCCGGGCAGCATCACAATGCCGGTATTAATTTCATTGATTTTGCATTCTTCAGGACTGGCATCTTTTTGTTCCACAATCCGCACCACACGCCCCGTCGGCTCACGCACGATACGCCCATAACCGCTGGGCTCGGCAAGGTGCGCCGTCAAAATTGCACAGCGCTCCGCATTAGGACCTGCACTGGCCTGTTTAATGAGGCGCTCAAGTGTAGGCACACGAATGAGGGGTACATCACCATATAGCACCAACACGGGTAGAGAATGATCCAGCAATGGCAGTGCCTGTTGCACCGCATGGCCAGTCCCTAACTGTTGCTCTTGTATAACGAATTCGACTTCGGGCGTAGCAACGGCATGCTGCACGGCCTGTGCGCCATGCCCAACCACCACGACAATTTTTGCCGGCTGCAATGCACGCGCGGTATCCAGGACATGACAAAGAAGCGGCTGGCCCGCCAATACATGGAGCACTTTGGGTAAGGCTGAGCGCATACGCTTACCTTCACCGGCTGCCAGGATCACAATATTCACAATGCGCGTAGAGAATTAAACTAGGGTGAGGAGTCGGATAAAATTATTTTATCATGGCGCGGTGCGTAGCAGAGGCTGCAAACTGAGGGGGAAGGTCTCCGCCACTCCTGTTTCAGCCAGCCCAACGCTACATGGTTCATCATCAAATGCAATATCGCCATGGGCCGGCACAGCACCCGTCGCACGTAGATTAGCAAACTCAAATAACTCGCGGTCCATCAGATGCGATGGAATCACATTTGCCAACGCATTGAACATACTCTCAACTCGACCCGGATAATTTTTCTCCCAAGCACGGATTAAGTTTTTCATTTCCGCGCGTTTTAAATTGGGCTGACTACCGCATAAATTGCATGGAATGATAGGAAATTGTCGCAGCGCAGCATACTCTTCTAGATCGGTTTCTTTTACATAGGCGAGCGGACGGATGACGATATGTTTACCGTTGTCTGATTGTAATTTAGGCGGCATTCCCTTGAGTTTTCCGCCATAAAACAAATTCAAAAACAAGGTCTCAAGAATATCGTCACGATGATGGCCAAGCGCAATCTTGGTCGCGCCCAATTCGCTTGCTACGCGATATAAAATCCCGCGCCGTAGACGTGAACATAATGAACAAGTGGTTTTTCCTTCCGGCACTAGGCGTTTAACAATACTGTAGGTGTCTTGATTTTCAATATGAAATGGCACCCCCCTTTGGGTTAAATATTCAGGCAATATGTGCTCTGGGAAGTCCGGCTGTTTTTGATCCAGGTTAACGGCGACAAGATCAAAATGTATCGGGGCTCGTTCGCGCAATCTAAGCAAGACGTCAAGCAACGCATAACTATCTTTGCCACCGGATAGGCATACCATCACTTTATCGCCGGCCTCAATCATTTGATAATCTGCGATCGCTTGGCCAACCTGCCGGGCCAGCCGCTTATAGAGCTTATTATTCTCGTAAGCGTCTTTTTGGGCGCGCCGACTGAGGGCGCGCACGTCATTTTTGCCGACTGCATGAGTAGCCGTCTCAGCGGGCTCTGCATGCGCTTCCTGTAGATTGTCAGGACTCTTCATTTTAAACTTCCTTGCAACGAAACACTTCGACGCCCACGGCTGCGCAATCAGGGTAAATATCCGGCTTCTCGGCACGCACCTGCACTGCGCGCACGTGGGGATGCGCCAGCATGCGATTGGCCGCATCATCACATAATGTTTCCAATAAATGAATATGCTTGCCGTTGGCATACGATGCAATCGTATCGCGCATCAGATTGTAATCAACTACTTCACTTAAGGCATCAATGGCAGGAGTAGAAGCCGCCAATGGAACCCATAATTCGACATTAAAGACTACGCGCTGCGAACTTTTTTTCTCAAATGGATGGACACCAATCAAGAGCTGAATGACGTAATCTCGCAGAAAAAGTCGGCGGCAATCTGCTCGTTGTGAGTCAGCAAAAGAATTAAGCATGATTTCTTATACACTAATTGGCGCTATTTTTACCCGCCGCCTCCACCCAGCGCTTGAGTCATTTAAAATGACATGATGAAGACGAATTTTTACGAATCCGCTAGTTTACCCGCACCCGATGACGCGGCGCGAGCTCACTCTCAAATGTTGCGCGCACAAATTGATGCGGCCCTTGACCAAGCTGGCGGCTGGCTCCCATTTAATCGCTATATGGAGCTTGCTCTATACACCCCAGGCTTAGGGTATTACAGCAATGGCTTAACCAAATTCGGGCGGCATGCTGGCGATGGCAGTGATTTTATTACCGCCCCTGAATTGTCCCCCTTGTTTGCACAAACCCTGGCGCGAGCTGTAGCTGAAGCGCTTGCTGCGTCTGACACGCAACAGGTGATGGAGTTCGGCGCCGGTAGCGGCGCACTCGCCACGCAATTACTACCTGCCCTCGATGCACTAGGCGTGCGCTGCGAACGTTACACGATTGTCGAATTATCTGGCGCATTACGCGCCCAACAGCGCGCGACGCTGGCTATGCATATGCCTGATGCCGCGACACGCGTGCAGTGGTTAGATCGTTTGCCCGCCACATTTCATGGCGTAATCCTTGGCAATGAAGTACTCGATGCGATGCCGGTCAGGCTTTTCACGCGCAAATCAGGCGTTTGGTTCGAGCGTGGCGTGACGCGCCATAGCCCCCCCGGCAGCCCATTAGAATGGCGCGATCAACCACTCAGCCCAGATGCCAATGGCGCCGCACAACTTGCATCCATCGACAGCACCGAAGACTATCTGACGGAACAGCACGAAGCAGCGCACGCCTTTACCCGCACAGTGTGTCAAATGCTGCAGCGCGGCGCACTATTGCTGATTGACTATGGCTTTCCAAGCCACGAGTATTATCATCCGCAGCGCAACGCCGGTACCTTGATGTGCCATTACCGGCATTACGCCCATACTGACCCATTTTTTTATCCGGGCCTACAAGATATCACTGCTCACGTTGAATTCTCAAGCATCGCGCAAGCTGCCCTTGAGACCGGCGTGGATTTACTTGGCTATACGTCGCAAGCTCGCTTTTTAATTAACTGCGGCATTACTGAGCTGCTAGCCCAATTTGATGCAAACAACCCGCAAGAATTTTTGCCGATTGCCAATGCTATGCAGAAATTGCTGTCAGAAGCTGAAATGGGAGAGCTTTTTAAAGTGATTGGGTTTGGGCGTGGTATGGATCAAGGTTTGTCAGGCTTCAGCCACGGCGACCGTGCGCTGACACTATAGAGTACAGGTGGTCAAAATAGCTCACTTCCTCCAGCTAAACGGCTGAAATTGGCTCGCAATGCCTACGGCAACGTTTAAAGCGCCAAATCACTCACCGGGTTGAGGGCGACTTCAACCGCGGCTATGCGGGCGCGCTGCAAGGCGGCTTTAATTGCCTGCGGCACTGCATGGCAATATGCAGCAATGGCCCCCGCATCAACCTTGCGCGCAGCATCCAGCGCATAGCTAAGCCGGGCAGTTTGTGGGTAAGCTACGGTTTCAAAACCCAGCCGGCCCCGCGCATCCGCTTCACATGCCTGCATAATTTCAACCAAACGCTCTGGTTTACGCCAGGCATCGCAACGCTCAAGTAAACGCGTTAGGGCGCTCGCCCCAAATTTAAGCGAGCGATGAATATTGCCATGTTCGCGCGCTACCAGTAGAGCTAAATCACGACAAGCTTTGGGTACCTTCAGACGATCGCATAACGGACGCAATAGAGTAACGCTGCGCCCTTCGTGACCTGTATGGTGCGGCAGCATCTGTGCCGGTGTATTGCCTTTACCTAAATCATGCGTTAACACCGCAAACCGCACTGTCAACGCATAGCCACAGGCCGCCGCATCGTCTAGCGCCATCATCACATGCACACCTGTATCAATTTCTGGATGAAACTCAGCGCACTGCGGCACGCCATAAAGTGCATCGACTTCAGGCAAGATACGCGCCAACGCGCCACAGTCGCGCAACACCGCAAACATGCGCGAGGGTTTAGCTTCCATCAAACCTCGCGCGAGTTCCTGCCAAATACGTTCAGGCACAAGCGCATCGACTTCTCCATCCACCACCATTTTGCGCATCAAACTCAGTGTCTCATCCGCTACCGAGAAATCTGCAAAGCGTGCCGCAAAACGCGCTAAGCGCAAAATTCGCACCGGATCTTCAGAAAAAGCATCTCCTACATGACGCAAAACACGCGCCGCCAAATCGGCTTGACCATTAAAGGGATCCAGCACTGGGCCCAGCGGCGCTCCGTTTGCATCGAGGGCGCGCGCCATTGCATTAATCGTTAAATCGCGTCGCGCCAAATCCTGCTCAAGGGTTACATCTGGCGCATAATAAAATTGAAAACCATGATAGCCGCGCGCAGTTTTGCGCTCAGTACGCGCCAATGCATATTCAGAGTGCGTTTGCGGATGCAAAAATACAGGAAAATCACGGCCAACCGGCCGATAGCCAGATTGAATCATTTGCTCAGGGGTCGCCCCGACGACGACATAATCACGGTCCCGCACTGACAGGCCAAGTAGCTCATCACGCAGCGCCCCGCCTACCTCATAGATTTTCATCGGCTCTTACTTGCAGTTGAGAAGAACGAACTCATTTAACGGCCAGTCGTTCGCAAATCAATTAATTTGTTAGTTGCATCTTGTTTTTATGGCTGCGCTTCAGGCGCATTTTGTGGTGCAATTACACCAAGCCGCGCTTTAAGCGACTGCGGAGGCCCATTTAATAAAATGGCATAGTAAACCGCATTCGCCAAAACTTTTTTCACATAGCCACGTGTTTCATTGAATGGAATGGTTTCTGTAAATATAGCGCCTTCAATTGGCCTCGTTAATGCTGCGCGCCATTTTTGCGCACGCAGCGGGCCGGCATTGTAAGCCGCGGAGGCAAGCACGGGCGAAGCATCAAGCTCGGCATACATCATCGCCAGATAATTCATCCCAAGCAGAATATTGGTGTCAACATCATTAATTTTTGCGCTAGGTATTTTCCCTAAACCAATTTTACGCGCCACGAGTTGCGCCGTCCCAGGCATTAACTGCATTAAACCGGTTGCCCCAGCACTAGAATGCGCATCGCTAATAAAACGTGACTCTTGCCGAATTAAGCCATAGGCCCACGCGAGATCTAGGTTAATTAATTGTGCATTGCGCTCCATAATATCGCGCAATGGCAAAATATAGCGCAGTTTAAAGTCATGCTCTTGCTGCGTACGTTCAGCCGTATTCACTACGCGCTCATATAACTTAAGCCGCCGCGCTAATTCCGCCGCCGCCAACAACTGGCGATCATTCATACCACGTAAAGCCCAATTCCATTCCCGCGCGCCTTCAAAATACATCTGCAAGCGGTAAAAATGCTCCGCTAGCTGAAAACCAGGCAGCGCTTGCATGCGCTTGATTTCTACTTCAAGCTCGGCAACCTCCGTGGTTGGGGGCAGAGTAATCTGCCTTCCGAGGGCTTCTGTAGCCAACTGTCCGTAAAAATCAAAATTTGATGCAATTTTCTGCCAAGCTTGCACTGCTAAAGCACTTTTACCGGTTGCATGCAGCGCGCGGCCCTGCCAATAAATCCAGACGGGTTGATTACGTAATGCACCCGGCATCATTTCAATTGCTTTAAGCACCAGCGGCCAATTTTCTGCCGATAGAGCTGCACGCACACGCCATTCATAAGCTGGATTAGACAACCAGCCACCCGTCGCTAATCGATACCAATCCAGCGCCAGGGGTATTTTTTCAAGCGCTGCCCGATAGGCAATCGTGCCCCAACCCGTAGCCTGTTCTTGCGGCGTTAAGCGCGCTGCGACTGGGGTAAAAATCGCAGCCGCTAAAATGGGATCCTGACGGGCAATGCGGGTAATCGCAAGCAGTGCCAACTGATGCGCCGCGGTATTAATCGGTATGCCCCGCTCAAGCAAAGCCTGGGGTTGGGTCGCCGCCATTGCAAATTGTTTTTGGCTCGGGCGCTGCGGCCCTAGTGCATCCGCAATCCGATTACCTACTTCGACTTCGTTGTTTTCATACGCCAGCCGGATCTGCCGCCAAATATCATCCTGGTCAAACTGCTTTTTTTGCGTTAAAACCGAGATAAGCTCTACACAGCCATTGCCATAACGGCTTGGCGCAACCAGTAAAGCGCGCGCCGCATCAGCGACCTCCTTGCCGCGCACCGCTTGCGCCTGCAGCGCATAGCATTTAAGTTGCAGATCATCTTTTAGCACAAAGCGTTGGTATTGCTCATCAAAGTCATGCCATGCATGACGCGCGCCTAACACCAGCAAATAATCATTGCGCATCCGATCGGCAATCGCTTGCCCTTCATATTTTTGTAGAAAATTCAGAATCAACGGATCAGGCACGTTTGGGCGCGCCTGACCTAAGGCATCGAAGAGTTGCGGCTTAAGCGTAAAATATTCTACGTAGGAGGGGCTTGGATAGGCTGGAATGCGGCGCGCGAGCTCAACTGCATGCAGAACATCATTTTTCTGGGCGGCTTCACGCAAGGCAAGGAACACGGCATCTGGTTCGGTCGGCAAGCTCTCGGGGCGCACGCGCACAGCACTTGCTGTACTGCAACTCATCAGCATAGCGAGTGTACAAACTACCGGCAGCACACGATATACTTGAGTTACGTGTCGAATCACGCTTTGCAGCATTTTTTGACCTAGAGGAAAATAATGGGCTTACAGAGCATAGCATGTAAATCTACAGAGACAGCGGCTAATTCCTCAAAAATTTCATTACGCGCCGCTTTGCTCGCAGCCAGGCAAACTCAGTCCGTTCAGTTGCATAGCGAAGCGGCGCTAGCGGCGCAGGTTGTCACTTTACTCGCTGAACGCAAGCCGCACTGCGTAGGATTTTATTGGCCTTTTGCCGGTGAATTCGATGCACGTACAACCCTGATTAATTGGCTGCATGAAACCCCCACCCATTGCGCAGCATTGCCGGCTGTGACTGAAAGAGGAGGTGTGTTACGCTTTTATCACTGGACGCCGGAAACACCGATGCAAGAGGGTTATTTCAAAATTCCAGTGCCAGCTCACCCCATCGAAGTGCAACCTGATGTATTGCTTGTGCCATGCGTAGGCTTCGATCTAGCGCGCTATCGGCTTGGCTATGGGGGAGGGTATTATGACCGTACGCTAGCCAGGCTTGAGCCACGGCCATTTACCGTAGGCATTAGTTATGAGTGCGGCCGAGTGACGGATAGATTGCCACGTGAGCCACATGATATTTCACTTGATTTAATCCTCACTGAAAAGATGCGCTATGAATGAGAGCCGCTTATGCATGATTTAACGAATACGTGAAATCACCCTGATTTTTTACCGATGATTGAGTAAATTACCTTATATCCTTTATATTAGAGCTGAGTAGCTTTTAACTTCCCTCCTAATTCGAGGACAAAGCTTGATGGACTTTCCGCGTATTTTCCCTTTTGGCGAGGGCGCCCTTGTATGCGAGTCGCCGGCCCCGGCCACGCTCGCTTGCCAAAAGCGCTTCTGGGCCATGGCGGCAGCGGCGCAGCAGTGGCCTCAGGTGACAGAGATCGTACCCGGAATGAATAATTTAACCGTGTTTTTCGATCCATTAGCCGCTGACGTAGACACGCTTGCAAAAATGCTGGCCAAAGCTTGGCGCACCGCTGATGACAATCTAAAACCCGGCCGTTTGGTCGAAATTCCAGTGTGTTATGGGGGACAATCTGGGCCAGACCTCGCCAAAGTCGCGCAGCATACAAAACTGAGTATTGAAGAAATCATTAAGCGTCATACCCATACCGAATACACCGTCTTTTGCCTCGGTTTTCAACCTGGTTTTGCTTATTTAGGGGGCTTGGATCCAAAACTTGCAACGCCTCGACGAGCCGAGCCGCGCGTTGCGATACCAGCAGGCTCAGTTGGCATTGGCGGTGCACAGACAGGGGTTTATCCGGCCAGCTCACCAGGCGGCTGGCAATTAATTGGACGTACAGAAGCAAAATTATTTGATCCTATGCGTACTCCGCCCACCCTCCTCCAACCCGGGGATCGAGTACGCTTTACCATAGCGAGCCAAACCACCATAACCCTTTAAAGCATCCTATAATTCATTTGGCTCATACTTTATCGGATAGCCCTAAAAGAGGAGCCAGCGTTACGATGATTGAAGTTTTGCGAGCAGGTTTACTCACTTCGGTACAGGACCTTGGCCGAAAAGGCTACCGTATGTCAGGGGTGTGTACTAGCGGCGCACTCGATACCCTCGCCTTACATATTGCCAATCGGCTAGTCGGCAATATGCCTGAGGCGGCAGGACTTGAAGTGACCGCTGGGCCAGTCCATTTGCATTTTACGCAAACAACACGAGTTGCCCTGAGCGGCGCTGATTTTAACGCAACGCTTGATGACCACCCGGTTCATGCTTGGTGGAGTTTTCCGGTTGAAGCCGGACAAACCCTGCGCTTGCATACCCCTAAAATCGGCATGCGCGCTTATCTTGCCATTCATGGCGGCATCGACGTGGCGCCTATGCTCGGCTCGCGCAGTACAGATTTAAAAGCGGGTTTTGGTGGCCTGAACGGGCGCGCGCTAAAAGATGGAGACCTATTACCACTGGGCGCTACACGGTCCTCAATACGTACCTCTCACGCGTTACAAATGCCGGCCTTCGGGATTAAAGCACCCGGTTGGCACCGCTTTGAACACCGTAATCTGCGTGAAGAAAATAAAACTTCGCTGTGTGGCACACCAGGCACTAGCGTACGCGTATTACGTGGCCCTGAATATAGCCACTTTACTGCCGCGGCGCATGAACATTTCTGGTCTGAGCCATGGCTCATCACAACCAATAGTAATCGCATGGGTTACCGCCTTGCTGGCCCTGAGCTAACACGGACAAAAAATCTTGAGCTGCTCTCTCATGCGGTCCTACCCGGCACGATTCAAGTACCTGGCAATGGGCAGCCGATTGTGCTCATGCATGATGCACAAACGACTGGCGGCTACGCAAAAATTGGGGTCGTTATCCAAGCCGATTTATGGCGCTTAGCGCAAGCGCGCCTTGCCAGCAATTTGTATTTTACGGAATGCACCATCACCGATGCGCGTACCGCTTATGCAGATTTACAGCGCTATTTAACTCAGATTGAATTCGCCATTGATCAACAATATCAAGGTTACGCACAATCAACCAAAGCGCCAGCCTGATTTTAAAATAAGGGACTTGCCATGCAGATTGATCTAAATGCCGATCTAGGGGAAGGGTGCGCCACAGACGAAGCTTTGCTGGATCTCATTAGTTCCGCCAATATTGCTTGTGGCTGGCACGCCGGGGGCGCCAACGAAATCTCTAATTGCACACGTTGGGCATTGCAAAAAGGGATTGCCATCGGCGCACACCCTAGTTTCAATGATCGCGAAAACTTTGGCCGCACCGAGCACCGCTTATCCGCAGAGGAGATTCATGCTGCGATTCTCTATCAACTCGGAGCGCTCAGCGCTATCGTGCGCGCGCAAGGCGCTTACGTTACTCATGTCAAACCGCATGGCGCACTGTACAACCAAGCAGCGCGCGAGCCTGCATTGGCCCAAGCCATTAGCGCCGCGGTACGTGACTTTGACCCGAAATTAGCCATTTTTGGGCTAGCCAATAGCGCATTAATCACCGCCGCGCAGCAAGCGGGCCTACAGGCCGTTGAAGAGGTTTTTGCAGATCGAGCCTATCGTGCAGACGGCTCGCTAGTGCCTCGTGGCATACCGGGAGCGGTGCTCGAAGATGAAGATGAAGTCTTAACCCGCACCTTAAAAATGGTTCGTGAGCAACGCGTGCAAGCCATCAATGGGCATTGGGTCCCGCTTAAAGTACAAACCATTTGCTTACATGGGGATAATCCTCATGCGCTTGCTTTTGCCCGGCGCATTCGCGCTCAATTTGATGTTGAGGGCATTCAAGTCTGTTCAACTTTAACCACGCCATAGGAGGCCATGCGCTTTTTTGTCTAGAGCTTAATATACCGTAACGATAGGGGTAGGTCAGTCAATCAACATACATAATGGTTTAAAACCACACTTTGGAGACCCTCATGCAAACACTTGTCAATTTATGGCCGCTGTTGGGTGTAGCTACCATTACCCTTGGTTTCTTGCTCCATTTTAATCCGCTGCTAGCCGTGGCCGCCGCGGCCGTTATTACGTGTCTTGCCGCCGGTTTCCCGGTTAGAGAAATCTTCGCTACCATCGGTACGGGTTTTGTCAAAACGCGTAATTTACCACTCATTATTTTACTGCCCTTAGCTGTGATTGGCCTACTGGAGCGGCATGGCTTACGTGAGCACGCACAAGCCTGGATTGCCCGGATTCGTTCAGCAACGGTTGGGCGCTTATTAATTGTTTATTTATTTGTGCGCGAGCTCACTGCGGCGCTCGGTTTAACCGGCCTAGGTGGCCATCCGCAAATGGTACGCCCTCTGCTCGCCCCTATGGTCGAAGGCGCGGCGCAAAGTCGTTACGGCAAAATTAGCGATGCGTTACGCTACCGGTTACGAGCATTTTCTGCGGCCACTGACAATGTCGGCCTCTTTTTTGGTGAGGATATTTTTGTTGCCTTCGGCGCCATTATCCTTATGGCAACTTTCTTGCGTGAAGCCGGCATTGAGGTTGCGCCGTTAAGGATTGCGCTATGGGGGATTCCAACCGCCATCTGCGCCTTCATTATTCATGCCTTCCGACTTTATCAACTGGACCGCAAACTGGACCGCGAATTTAGCCAGCACTCTGACTCTGTCAAGCGTAACGTAGAAGGAGAGCCATCATGACTTTATCCATTAATTATCTATATTGGCTGGTCGGGGCAATCCTAGCTGTGATTGCGCTTATGATCGTAAGCGATCGCACGCACCCTAAACGCTTGCAAGCAGGCAGCTTTTGGGCAATTTATGCATGCATTTTTCTTATCGGTGAGAGATTACCCGCGGAACTGGTAGGTATTCTAGTTATCATCATGGCCCTACTTGCTGGATTTGGCGGCGTTGTCGCGGGCCCTGCACGCGCAGGTTTATCGGAGAACGCGCGCCATCAAAGCGTGCAACGTTTGGGTAACAAACTCTTTATCCCCGCCCTCACGATTCCGGCGGTCACCGTCATTGGCACTTTGTTAGCGCCGTATCTTGTTTTCAATACACTACCTCTGTTTGACCCGAAAAATATCACTCTACTTTCATTTGGTTTAGGCTGTATCGTGGCAGCTGGACTTAGCTGCTGGCTGACCCGTGATAACGTTGGGCAGTCCATACACGAAGCACGGCGCTTGACCGAATCACTCAGCTGGGCAGTGGTGCTGCCGCAATTATTAGGCACCTTAGGCTTGGTGTTTTCAGAAGCTGGGGTCGGCAAAGCGGTGTCATTTCTCAGTACCGCCTATATCAATATGGATTTGCGCTTAACCGCGGTGATTGTCTACTGCGTTGGCATGGCGCTCTTTACGATGGTCATGGGGAATGCTTTTGCGGCATTTCCAGTGATGGCAGGGGGGGTTGGCGTACCCATTTTGGTTGGCATGCATCACGCTGACCCAGCCATTATGGCCGCGCTTGGCATGTTCTCTGGCTATTGCGGCACCTTACTCACACCAATGGCCGCCAATTTCAATATGGTGCCGGCTGCTTTGCTTGAGTTGCCGGATAAAAATGGGGTCATTAAAGCCCAAGCACCGACCGCGTTTGTTTTACTTGCGGTCAATATCATCCTAATGTACGTGTTGGTATTTCGTTAATGAGCCCAATTAAGATCAACTCCGCTTGCGCGCGCGCGGGTGTGCTTGATCATAAATTTTAGCCAAATGCTGAAAGTCTAATGAGGTGTAAATCTGCGTCGTGGAAATGCTCGCATGGCCGAGCATTTCCTGTACCGCGCGCAAGTCACCACTAGATTGAAGTACATGAGTCGCAAACGAATGGCGCAAAACATGCGGATGCACATTGGCCGCAATTCCAGCCGTTAGCGCGACTCGTTTGACACGTTGTTTCACTGAACTCGCTGAGATCCTACGGCCATGTGAAGATAAAAAAAGGGGGCACGCATCCTCGCGTATAAACTGTGGCCGTACCGTAAGCCAGGCCTGCAGAGCCGTCATAGCTTTACGACCAATTGGCACGGTCCGCTGACGGTTGCCCTTACCCGTTACATGGACTTGCTTGCCGGGCAAATCTAGCCAACCTGCCGAGCGATAACCGCCCGCCTGCACTTTATATTCAAAATCCAAATGAATCAATTCAGCCAACCGCAAGCCGCATGAATAAAATAATTCGACCATAGCGCAATCCCTTAGGGCCTGCGGCGCCTGGCTTGGGTTGGCTTCCATCATTATTCTCGCATCATCAACGGAGAGAGCCTTGGGCAAGATTTTGGCGCCCTTTGGCGCACGCACTGCAGCCACTGGATTACTTTCTAGCACAGAATGTAAGGCTAACCAACGATAAAAGCTACGCCAAACAGAAAGCCGACGTGCAATTGAGCGTGCTGCTAAGCCTTGGGCGCGCGCACGGATAACCCCTTCACGAATATCCGCTGGAGTAAGCGTATTGAGCGCTCGCGTGCCGGCGAGTGCAACCAGCTGTGTTAGCTCATGAGCATAAGTAGTCCACGTATACTTAGACAGCTTACGCTCATAGATTAAACTATCAAGATAACCCGAAATTGGATCGGCTAGCGCCTTCACTGCGACTCGCTAGAAGCAAGTAAACGGCTTAGAGCCGCACTCACCAAGACACCCATATAGGACAGGAAATCCGTTGCCATGCCCTCCTGAAAACGCTGTGCATCAGGCGCGCCCAGCACCAATAGGCCAAATGCATTTGCTTCATCACCCAGCGGATTGCGTAAGGCAACTAACGCGAAAGATTCCGACGCTGTGTCAGCCGTTAACCATTGCCTCACATCAGGCTTAATCTCATTCCCACAATACGGCCTAGCCAATTGATTTGCTAACAGGGAAGTTTCATGATTTGGGATACACACAAAACCCTCCTGCATATAAGGTGCCGCCACATCCCAAATACGTACTGCGGCGGCCACCTCAAAAGTCTCACCCAGGACCTGTTCAATCAATTGCGGCACTGCGGCAAGTTTTTGTTCAGCCAAGATTCGCTTAGCCAGTATGCCAAGCTTGAACATCAGCCCATCATTTTTTTGTCCCTGATGCATCAGTTGCGCCAAATGCCGCTCAAGCTGTTTATTTTTTGCCCGCAATATATCCATTTGGCGCTCGTGCAATGACACCGCGCGACCGCCATGTGGATTGGCTAACCGCACGCTAGCCAGCAGTTCGGCCTGACGCTCAAAAAATTCCGGGTGCGCCAGTAAATATTCAGCAATTTGATTGTCGTTCATGAATTTTAATTAAAATTTAGACGGGTAGGTTAGAGGAGGCAGGGGCATCGAGCATGTCAATTTCGCCGTTAAAGACCGTCATAGCAGAGCCCACCATATAAATTTCAGCGCCCTCCCAGAGAATCGTCACTTGACCGCCACGCATCGACACCGTGACCGGTGAATCAACCAAGCCGCGGCGAATCGCGGTCACGGCAGCAGCGCAAGCGCCGGTGCCGCACGCCAAAGTTTCTCCAGCGCCGCGCTCGTAAACGCGGAGCTTGATCATATCGCGCCGGACAATTTGCATAAACCCTGCATTCACCCGCTGGGCAAAACGCGAGTGCGCTTCAATTAAGGCTCCATCGTGCGATACTGGGGCCATCTCAATCTCATCCACTTGCTGTACGGCATGCGGATTACCCATTGATAAGACAGAAACCCATACTCGCTTACCGCCCAATTCAAGCGGCCACAGCGTGTCATTGCCTTCGGTGTGGCTGTCGATTTGGGCGGTATCAAACGGCACACACGCCGGATCGAAGAGCGGTGCGCCCATTTCAACACAAACTTCGCCGTTTTCTTGCAAAGTCAATCTAATAAGACCTTTCTGCACTTCCACATTTATCTGGCGCTTATGAGTGAGCCCAACCGCATGAACGAATTTAACAAAACAACGAGCGCCATTGCCGCAATGCTCAACTTCGCCACCATCGGCATTAAAGATACGGTATTTGAAATCAGCATCAGCCCTGCTTGGATGCTCAACCAGCAAGATCTGATCGGCGCCAATGCCAAAATGTCGATCCGCTAACCAACGTATTTGAGCCGGTGTTAGCGTCAATGGCTGACGAATGCCATCTAACACAATAAAATCGTTGCCAGCGCCTTGCATTTTTGCGAATTGAAGTTTTTGCATATGGAATCAGGTCATTGGATATTAACAAACATCATAAAGATCAGGCGCGCCCGGCGGCCGCGTCTTAAACCGTTTATGCACCCAATAATACTGCTCTGGCATGAGTTCAATTTGTTCTTCAAGAAAAGCGTTCATCCGGCGCGTATCTGCAATTGGATCGTCACTCGGATAATTTTCCCATGGGCGAAACACTTTTAGCCGATACCCTTTGTAATTAGGCAAAACTTCGCCAATAAACGGCACGACTTGCGCTTGGGCCGCTTTAGCAAGACGAGAAACCGTTGTGAGCGTGCATGCCTGCATGCCAAAAAATGGCACAAAGGCCGAATTACGCGAACCGTGATCCATATCCGAGGCCAGCATCACGGGCGTGCCCTCATGTAACATCCGCAATATAGTACGAGCGCTATCCGAACGAGAGATCATTTGCGCGTTAAAGCGCGCACGGCCTTTTTTTGCGGCCCGATCTATTTTGAGATTTGACATTGGCTGATAGAGAGCGCCACAACTACGCTTTAGCGCGTAATTCAGAGAAATCGCGCCCGCCTCAATCCCGACAAAATGAAAACCCAGCAAAATGGTGGGCGGCAAATTCGGATCGCTTAAATCAATCTCGCTTTTTATTTCAACCAATTTTTCAAATTTCTTGGCCGAACTGAACCACTGTACACTCCGTTCAACATAGCTGCGAATCGCATGCCTAAAATGGTGCGCCGCTACCGCCTGATAACGCGCTTCGCTCCAATGTGGAAAGCACAATTTGAGATTTGTGTAAACGATACAGCGGCGCTTACTCGGCAATTGATATAATAAGTATCCTAATATATCGCCAAATCGGGCTACAAAACCATATGGCAAAACCGCTAGCAATTTTAATAAACTAAGCGCACACCCGACCATTAATTGTTTTAACATCATTTTCTATGGGTTAACGCACAATGTCATACATTCCAAAAAATGGTCTAATGACATAACTGCGTGCTGAGCAATTTGAAAGAAACCGTTATAATACGATTTTCGCCGAGTTAAAGACAACTTGCGGGGCGCAAATCACGGTTTATCACGTGATTAAAATCTGCTAAAGCGTCGCCACTTCGCGCCTTCTTGAAGCCGGCTTCGTCCTCCGGATACTCTGCAAAAAATTGAACCGCAAACATTTAAGGAGTCGTTCAAGTGGGAAATAATTATCTATTCACCTCTGAGTCCGTCTCGGAAGGACACCCAGACAAAGTAGCAGACCAAATTTCAGACGCGGTCTTAGATGCCATTTTGGCGCAAGACAAATACGCGCGCGTGGCTGCTGAAACGTTATGCAATACGGGTTTAGTTGTGCTAGCCGGCGAGATCACGACCCATGCTAACATTGATTATATCCAAATTGCACGCGACACCATTAAACGCATTGGTTACGACAACACGGACTTCGGCATTGACTATCGCGGCTGCGCAGTACTGGTGGCTTACGATAAGCAATCGCCAGACATCGCGCAAGGCGTAGACAAGGCCCATGACGATAGCCTTGACCAGGGCGCGGGCGATCAAGGGTTGATGTTTGGCTACGCTTGCAATGAAACACCCGAGCTGATGCCGCTCCCCATTCATCTTGCTCATCGCTTAGTCGAACGCCAGGCTAGCCTGCGCCATTGCGGCCAGTTACCGTGGCTACGTCCTGACGCCAAAGCACAAGTTACGCTACGCTATATCGATGATAAGCCGTATAGCATCGATACGGTTGTGTTATCCACTCAGCACGCGCCAGACATGGATTTAGGCGCTCTGCGCGAGGCCGTCATTGAAGAAATTATCAAGCCTACACTCCCCGCAGCACTGCTTAAAGATAAGATCAATTATTTAGTCAACCCAACGGGCCGTTTTGTGATTGGCGGCCCGCAAGGCGATTGCGGATTAACCGGCCGCAAAATCATTGTCGATACCTATGGCGGTGCCGCGCCACATGGGGGGGGAGCATTTTCCGGCAAAGATCCCTCCAAGGTCGATCGCTCCGCTGCCTATGCCGGTCGTTATGTTGCCAAGAATATCGTCGCCGCAGGTTTAGCTGAGCGCTGCCTAATTCAGATTTCCTATGCAATTGGCGTTGCGCAGCCCACTTCTGTGATGGTGAATACTTTTGGCACCGGTCGCGTGCCAGACACTTTGATCACTGGCTTAGTGAAACAATATTTCGATTTACGCCCCAAAGGCATTATTCAGATGCTGAATTTGCTGCGCCCAATTTATGCAAAAACGGCAGCTTATGGCCATTTTGGACGTAAAGATTCAGGGTTCTCTTGGGAAATTACAGATAAAGCAAGCGCCCTAGCCGAAGCGGCAGGAATTCAGGCTGTAGCTTAAACTTGTATAGTTTTGTAATGCGGCACGGGCTTCTGGAGCACCCGCTTCAGAAGCCCGCTTGCAGTCGAAGATTTGACAGCAACAATTATGCGCGAAGCCGTTCATCGCGATAGTGGATCCCATCGCACTCAATTGGAGCTACTCTAATTAAAAAAATGCGCGGCCAAAAAGCCAGCTACAGCGCATCGTAAATACATTTAGATCCCGATCCATCGGCCGAAGAAATGTGGGGGTGGAAACAGTATGCGCGATTACCTTAAGGCTTTAACCTTGTAGAAAAGATTAAGTCCCTCACGACAACGGCACCTAAGCTCGCTCGTCTCATTGGCGCAATGCGCACCAAAGAAACTGAAGATCTGGATTAAGGCTAAATTTTTATGGAAGACACTACCAGCAACAAGTTGTACCCACCTCTCTCAAAACGCTGAAAAACGGGGATACTAACTTGTGCCTATATTTTTATAGATGAATAGAAAACTTTAATAGTCAATAGATTCAAGTTTGTTTCTTGAACCTATTGACCCGTCTCAGGATTTATCAATCCGTTTTCGCTAGCTTAGCATGATGACGCGAATAGCCAAAGTAAATCAATAGTCCAGCAGCCAGCCAAGCGATGAACGCAATCCATGTTGAAAGCTGGAGTTGAAGCATTAGGAACACGCAGAATAAGACCGAGAACAAGGGCAGAAATGGCACGCCCGGGCAACGGAAAGCACGTGGCAATTCAGGATGCGTGCGACGTAAAATAAGCACGGCAAGAGATACCATGGAAAACGCTGCCAATGTGCCAATATTGGTGAGTTCAGCCAGGGCTTTAAGCGGGACCAATGCAGCGATCAAGCCAAAGAAAAGACCAACCAGCCAGGTGGCGAAAAAAGGCGTTTTATAACGCGGATGAATTTTCGACAACGCTGGAGGCAACAAGCCATCCCGTGACATGGCAAACAAAATCCGCGTCTGGCCATAGCTCATGACTAGAATCACGGTCAGCATCCCGAATACGGCGCCGAGATCAACAAAACCCGCCACCCATTTTTCCCCGGCAACTTGCAATGCCATCGAGACCGGATGCCCGACGTCCATAAATTGCTGGTAAGGCACAATCCCTGTTACCACGGCCGCTACGGCAACATACATCACCGCGCAAGCGCCGAGTGAGGCAATAATTCCGATGGGTAAATCGCGCTTTGGATTTTTGACCTCTTCAGCGGCTGAGCTTACTGAGTCAAAACCGATAAAAGCAAAGAACATTACCGCCGCCGCACTCAAGGTGCCGGTCCAGCCCATTGGCATAAATGGCTGCCAATTCGTTGGTTTTACATGAAAAGCGCCCACTACAATGACGAGCAGCACAATGCTTATCTTAACAATCACCATCAAATTATTGATGCGCGTCGACTCACGTACGCCAATCGATAAAACCGCGGCAATTGCCATCACCACAAGAAAGGCTGGCAAATTAAAGAGCGCCAGCTGCCCTGGCACAGTGCCCGGCGCTGCACTTAAGATAGCCGGAAACGTAATGCCAAAGCCGGATAAAAGCGACTGGAAATAACCTGACCAACCCACGGCTACCGCCGAAATCGCTAGGCCATATTCGAGTAATAAATCCCAGCCAATCAACCAAGCAATCAGCTCGCCTAATGTGGCATAAGCGTAGGTATAGATTGAGCCGGCGACCGGAATGGTCGAGGCGAACTCAGCGTAGGCTAGAGCCGCAAAACCGCATGCTAGAGCGGCAATAATAAAGGATACGGTCAACGCCGGACCGGCGGCAACAGCGCCCGTGCCCGTTAACACAAAAATGCCTGTGCCAACAATTGCGCCAATGCCCAGGAAAGTCAGATCGAGCGGCCCCATAGTTTTCTGGAGGCCAGTATTAGCAGCGCTTGCTGCAATCATCTGTTCGACGTTCTTAGTGCGGAAAAGACTCATCGGAATATCTCTTTTGCAACAGCCGCTCACGAAGCCAGCCATCGCGTAAATTAAATTAAAAACGACTTACTCAAACCAACACGCCACTAGAATTAGGCATAGAAGACTACACCGCGAAATCTAGTAATAGATCACGCAGTGACGCAAACAATGCCCAAAACCTAGCAACTTATACTTGCGATTATGACCTTTGCTACAATAGGAGCTTGTTTCGAGGAGCGCTGCGACGGAATCTCCGCCAGGCTCGAAGCACAACTTTAGCCCGCCTATGGCGGGTCGTATCAAACGGCGCTCACGTCTTCAATCTTTTGTTCTTAAGAAAGGAGCGTGACATGAACGCTGCAGTACAACCTACGCATAATCAATCAAGTACTATTGGCGATTATACCATCGCCGATTTAAATCTCGCCGCTTGGGGGCGGAAAGAAATTCTTATCGCAGAAACCGAAATGCCCGGTCTGATTGCATTACGCGATGAATATGGGGTGAGCCAACCGCTCAAAGGGGCCCGAATTGCTGGCTCGCTGCATATGACAATTCAGACCGCTGTATTGATCGAAACCTTGCAAGCGCTGGGTGCCGAAGTCCGTTGGGCATCGTGCAACATTTTTTCCACACAAGACCATGCCGCGGCGGCCATCGCAGCACACGGCACCCCGGTATTCGCCTTCAAAGGCGAAAGTCTTGACGAATATTGGGCCTTTACGCACCAGATTTTCTCTTGGCCAAACGGGGAACATGCAAACATGATCCTGGATGATGGTGGCGATGCAACCTTATTGCTGATGCTAGGCGCACGGGCAGAGCAAGATCGTTCCGTCCTTGCCAAACCAGCCAATGAAGAGGAAGTCGCGCTATATGCTGCGATTGCCCAGCACTTAGACCGCGATCCGCATTGGTATTCGAGCCGTCTGACGCATATTCGCGGTGTAACAGAAGAAACCACAACCGGCGTACACCGTCTTTACCAGCTAGAAAAAGAAGGGAAATTACGGTTTCCAGTGATTAATGTAAACGATTCCGTAACAAAATCGAAATTTGATAATTTATACGGTTGCCGCGAATCCCTGGTGGATGGTATCAAGCGCGCAACAGATGTCATGATTGCTGGCAAAGTAGCCCTGGTAGCGGGATATGGCGATGTTGGCAAGGGTTGTGCCCAGTCATTGCGCGGACTAGGCGCCACGGTTTGGGTCACTGAAATTGATCCGATTTGCGCATTACAAGCTGCGATGGAAGGCTATCGTGTCGTCACCATGGAAGATGCGGCCGATAAAGCGGATATTTTTGTCACTGCGACGGGCAATTTAAGCGTGATTACCCATGAGCATATGAAAAAGATGCGGCATCAAGCAATCGTTTGCAACATTGGACACTTCGATTCAGAAATTGAAGTGTCCTCATTACGCCAGTACAAATGGGAAAATATTAAACCGCAGGTTGATCATATTGAATTTCCCGATGGCAAACGAATTATTCTATTAGCACAGGGGCGTTTAGTTAATTTAGGCTGCGCGACGGGCCATCCATCGTTTGTGATGTCAAGCTCCTTCACGAATCAAACCTTAGCGCAAATTGAGTTATTTACGCGCGGCGCACACTATGGGAATAAAGTTTATGTGCTGCCTAAACAGCTCGATGAAAAAGTAGCGCGACTACATTTACAGCGGATTGGCGCACACCTTACGGAGCTAACTGCAGCACAAGCAAAATATATTGGAGTTGAGCAAAGCGGTCCCTATAAGCCATCCCATTATCGTTACTAAAATGATGTTGATATGAGCCATATCGAGCTGTCATTTGAGTTTTTTCCGCCTAGAACCCCTGCCGGGATGGATAAGTTGCGTGCCACCTGCACGCAACTGGCAGTGCTGCGCCCTAGTTTCGTTTCGGTGACTTTTGGCGCTGGCGGCTCCACTCAACAAGGCACGCTCGACACCGTATTGGAAATTGCCCAAAACGGGCTTAAGGCCGCTCCGCATCTGTCGTGTATTGGCGCCGCCCGTGAAAATGTGCGCGCCATTTTAGCGCGCTATCGCGCCCATAATATTAGACATATCATTGCTCTGCGCGGTGATTTGCCTTCTGGCATGGGCGAGATCGGAGCATTCCAATATGCGTCAGAGTTGGTCGAGTTCATCCGTACCGAGCATAGCGACTGGTTTCACATTGAAGTGGCGGCTTATCCAGAATATCATCCACAAGCGCACTCGCCGAGCCATGATCTAGAGAATTTTGCACGCAAAATTAAAGCGGGGGCTAACGCGGCGATCACCCAATATTTTTATAATGCGGATGCGTATTTCCGCTTTGTCGATGACGTACGGCGTCGCGGCATTAAGGTACCCATCACACCTGGCATCATGCCGATTACAAATTTCTCGCAATTGATGCGTTTTTCATCGATGTGTGGCGCTGAAATACCCCGCTGGATTGCGCGCCGTCTGGAGAGCTTTAGCGATGATAAGGCATCGATTCGCGCCTTTGGGATTGATGTAGTCGCAAGTTTATGCGAGCGTTTGCTCAATGGCGGCGCACCGGGGTTACACTTTTATACATTAAACGGCGCGGTGGCAACCTATGCGATTTGTCGACAAATCGCGTTAATAGATAGATAGCTGCGTCATTCTAATGGATGAAAATCATCCATTAGAAACATCGACAGCGACTTAAAATTAGTGGATGGACAGAATTCCATCCAGGCCGTATTACCCCGCAATGTGCTGATATTGGCTCCCTCGTCTATGCTTGACTGAGTGCTCTTTGCATCTGAGATACCTCCCAGCCGCCGCCAAGCGCTTTAATCAGCCCCGCGGTAGCAACCATCCGCTGCCCATTAATGCTTACCATTTTCTGCTCAGCCGCAAATGCGGTCGCCTGTGCGGAAATCACGCTAAGGTACATCGTCATACCCGCTTTGTACTGATTTAAAACAATTTTGAGTGCATGTTGGGCTGACTGCACGGCTTGTTGCTGTAGCACAGCTTCTTTTTCTAGAATACGCAACGCGGCTAATGCGTCCTCTACCTCTTGAAATGCATTCAATACAGTTTGCCGATAATGCGCCGTATCTTCCTCAAAGGAGGCGCGGGCTGCAGCTATTTGCGCCTGCCGCGCACCCCCATCAAAAAGAACTGCCGCCAATTGCGGCCCCAAGGACCAAACGCGGGCAGGCGCACTGAGCCAGTCTGAAAATGCCGAACTCTGATAGCCCCCCGTTGCTAAAAGCTTTAAGGACGGAAAAAATGCCGCCATGGCGACGCCAATTTTTTCGTTGGCCGCAGCAGCGCGACGCTCGGCGCTAGCAATATCTGGCCGACGCTCAAGGAGCGCAGAGGGGAGCATGGAGGGTATGCGTGGCGGCGTAGCCAACTTTAATGGCGCGGAGCTGAGCGAGAAAGTGGAGGCGGGCTTGCCCACCAATACAGCGATCGCGTGTTCGTATTGGGCTCGCGCAATCCCATTCTCAAGCGCCGCAGCTCGGGCCGCTTGGAGTGCCGTTTGCGCCTGTAGTACATCCGCCCGCGCGGCAACGCCCTGAGCATAACGATTTTGCGTCAGTTTGAGTGCTTGCCGATAAGCCCGCACCGTATCCTCTAATAATTGTTGAATCGCATCCAGCGTGCGGAGTTGAAAGTAATTTTGCACCAACGTTGCTTGAGCAGATAAGCGCGCATTCGCAAGTTCCGCTGCTGCGCTTTGTGCCTGAGCTGTTTCAGCTCGCTCGGTACGCCGTAGCGTACCCCACAGATCAGGCTCCCAGGACGCATCAAGCGATAATCCATATGTCGTGCGGAGCGCATTTAAACCATTCAAGGTGCGCGCACGCGTAGCGGCCGCCGCCGCGCTGGCTTGAGGCAAAAAAGCGGCGCGCGCCTGCCGCGTCAGCGCACGAGCGCGTTGATAGGCAGCCGCGTAAGCAGCCACAGTTTGGTTTGAGATCTCGACTTTGTCAGTCAACGTATTTAACTGCGGATCATTAAAGATCGTCCACCAGGCCCCACGATCAAATTGATCCGCCGGCTGCGCAACTTTCCAGCCAGCAGGCGCTTCCTTAAAGTTTTCCGGCACAGCCAGGGTAGCGCGCGTGTAGTTAGGCCCCACCGCACAGCTCGCTAGCCCCCCGGCGAATAGGCTGATGACTGCGCATCGCTTAATACAAGGCAGAGATTTAATTAGAGAAGCCGGCCCTGCTGCGGACCACGATTTTTTAAACAATTGCATTCTGTTACCCTAAGTTGCGGCCGTAGCAAGACAGCGGTAAGGTTACACTTTTTCGCAAGCCGGTGATGCATAGCGCGGTGCGCTATGCTATCGTTTTGTGGTTCATTCTCAAGTTTTGAACATAGAAGCTAGCGCTATTCTATGCGTATCTGTATTTAAAAATATACTACTCTATGTCAAATTCCGCGCCACCTACCACTGACGCGCTGCCTCAAAGTATTCCGCTCGCAGGCAGTGCACTGGTATTACTCACCGTCGGACTCGCGTTGGGTACTTTTATGGAAGTGCTCGATACTTCGATTGCCAACGTCGCGATACCTACGATCGCCGGTAATCTTGGCGTGGCAACCAGCCAAGGCACTTGGGTGATTAGTTCTTACTCGGTAGCCTCAGCGATTGCCGTGCCCCTCACGGGCTGGCTAGCGCGGCGCGTAGGCGAGGTCAAACTTTTTACTTTGTCAGTCATCCTCTTTACGCTCACCTCCGCCCTCTGCGGACTAGCGCGGAATTTCGAAACCTTGATCGTGTTTCGTTTGTTGCAGGGATTTGTTTCTGGCCCCATGGTCCCCCTGTCACAAACTATTTTGCTACGCAGTTATCCGCCGGATAAAAGAGGTCTGGCGCTTGGGCTATGGGCAATGACGGTGATTGTTGCACCGATTTTTGGACCCCTTTTGGGAGGCTGGCTGACAGATCACTATAGCTGGCCCTGGCTTTTCTATATTAATGTGCCGATTGGCCTGTTCTCTGCATTAAGCTGCTTCGTCCTGCTACGCGGGCGTGAAACCAAACTGGTCAAGCAGCGTATTGATGCGGTCGGCCTTGCTTTACTTGTGATTGGCGTAGGTTGTTTACAAACCGTGCTGGATATTGGCAAAGACCATGATTGGTTTAGTTCGTCGTTGATCGTCACGCTGGCGATTATCGCCGCTATCGCGCTTTCTTTTATGTTGATTTGGGAGATCACGGAAAAAGACCCCGTGATTGACTTCTCTCTTTTTAAAGACCGTAATTTTGCACTGGGCGTTATTATTGTTTCATTCGGTTTTATGACATTTTTCAGTTCAGTGGTGATTTTCCCACTTTGGCTGCAAACGGTGATGGGATATACCGCTAGCCTTGCTGGCTTAGCCACCGCGCCAATCGGCCTGCTTGCATTAGTGCTGTCCCCGTTGATTGGCCGCAATCTACATAAACTGAATCTACGACTTGTCGCTAGCTTTGCATTTATGGTTTTTGCGGGTGTGTCATATTGGAACTCCCTCTTCACACTCGATACGCCTTTTAATATAGTCATTCTGCCGCGCTTGGTGCAAGGCCTGGGCATTGCCTGCTTCTTCGTACCACTCACTACGATTACCTTGTCTAGCATTACAGAAGACCGACTGGCGAGCGCCGCCGGCTTGTCCAATTTCTTCCGCACCTTAGCTGGAGCCATTGGCACCGCCGTCAGCACCACCTTCTGGGAAAACGATGCAATTTATCATCATGCCGTATTGAGTGAATCCGTTAGCGTCTACTCGGCGAATACCCTGGCTTTTATGGATACCCTAGCCTCATTAGGGATCACCGGATCGGCGGCCTATGCAAGCCTCGATAAAATCATTACGCAGCAAGCCTATATGATGGCGACTAACGATTTTTTCCGGATTTCATGCGTGGTTTTTATCGCGCTCACAGCGTTAATATGGTGGACTAAGCCGAAACCGGGAGCGGTGGCGTCAAGTGGGCATTGATGTTTGAGTGCTGCTAGGAGTGGATTTATCGTCTGTGCGTTGGGTGCCCGTAGCGAGCTTTGCCAGAATTATTTGACTGCTGAAATACGGTAAAAGGTTGAGGCTTTTAAAGCGTTGGCCGATCAACCGAATTGGGAATGGACGTTGATTGATGGTATCTCATTACGTATAAGATGTGTGATTTACATAGATCGTTTCAATTAAAATAGTCGGATGAAAGACCTTTCCATCAATCTCCCCATGCCTTGCGATTTATTGCATCTAGTACATATTAAAGATTCCAATTCATCTCCAATTGCATTCAATTCCTACTGAGAGCATTTCTTCACTTACTATATCAATAAGGATATCTCTTTCTTCTTCATTTAGCGATCCAGAAAGCAAAGTATCAACCAACTTCATCTTGATGCCACTCTCTGCCTGGAATTTGGCGTGGCTGCGGGGCTCCATCGGCGTTATCATCGGCCGCGGGGGCCGTAGTATTAACTGATCCCCATCCTCTCCATCTTGCCCCGCATTATTGGCTCGATATTTTTGATACGCTTCATTAGCATTCCATGCCACTAAGCCCGCAGTCACCACGCTTAATACAACAACCCCAGGTGGGGTGAACGCTAACGGCGCAGCCAGCACCAGAGCCGCATTATTTTCCGTCTCAATCTGCGCCGCATGCTGCGCAGAGGTCGCATCGGCCCCTCCTACACTTGCCACCCCCGCCACCAAGCTGGTAACGATATTCTTGCGCGCTTCTTTGTCCTCTTCAGACGAACCCTCTACAGGACCTAACAGATGATTCACCCATACACTGGCACTCGCCCCCAAGGCCGCTGAGCCACCCGATTGCCCCCGTGCGACTACACCGCCATAAGCCAATACCCCATGCAACGCAGCACGCATCGTTTCATCATTCAGGCCATCTGCAATATGCTTGATTCTTTCTGCTCCCAAGCTTTGCAAATAATTCAGCGCTGCGGCCTGAGTGAATTGCGCGGTCGCCCCCGTCACATTGCCCGCTGCCGTCAGCGCAGTGACGATGCGACGGTACGCTCCTCCTGGCCCCCATTGCCGATTCGCGGCCTGTGCTTGCGCTCGCAACTCAGCCGCGGTTTCCAGCAATTCCTGCCGCTGTCCTATAGGCACCAACTCATCACCCGCCAGCAGCTCCATACTCTTGGCTCGCTCGAGCTTTTGATCCACCTCCCGGGCCCGATTAAGGATAAATGAGCTGATACTGCTTGCAGAATAGCTCGCCTAATTCGTCAGATCCGTGTTGTGCAGGGTCGCTGTTATCAGTGTGTTCTTCCCTTTCTGCACCGCCTGCTCAGAACCTGCAATCATGCCACCAACCAGCTTCGCATCCCCTTTCAATGAGTCCCAAAGTAAGATTGTGGTGCAATGTTTCGCCTGCACCTTCCGCGGTTTTTAATTATATTTATTGAGATTCATAAAAATATTAATCAAAGCTTAGGCTTTCTTATATTAAAAATCCTCGACCAAAAATGATGGAAATTCTTTTTTGGTGTTTCCTTAGCATGCTCTTCTTTAGCCGCCAGATCATTCTCTATTGATTCTATTCGTTCAAGATGAGTAGAAGGTCCATTAGGCCGTAGTAAATCGCCTGGATAATTGGGATGGCCTAAGCATAAAGAGTCATCTAAACCAAAAGCTTTGACGGCGGCTACGGCTTCGATGCACCAATAGCCGAAATAGCCTCCTTCCAACGTATGATATTTGTACCAATAGGGTCGAGCATACATAGCGGTCATCTCTGACAAGCCATTTCTAGACGGACGGTTTAACTCAGGGTACCATTTGGTGATAAAGCTTTTTAACTTTTTTGCTTGCTTATCTTTTGGTGCATTAATTGCATCGAGCAAGCGCTGGTAGGGCTTTGGGTGACATAACTTGCTTCCAATTTTACGTGATGGTTCTCGGTTTGCAATAATACGATCTAGTAACTCATCTTCACCTTCATTGCCAATCAGTGTAAGTAAACGCTGCCATTGATCATTTGGGATTTCGAGGGAAAGTGCCAAACCTATGAGCCAGAAGCAAATTATGTAATGGTCAAGATTGACCACCCACGCGTGACGTGTATATTGTTGTTGTTCAGTCCATATATCCTTGCCTAGCCGTTCAGCTTCTTCCCATGCATCTAATAGTGGCGGAAAATATCGAGCAAGCTTGCTAATTATTTCGCCCCTAGAATAGTCCATTAATAATAGGTGACGATAGTCGTGCACTATTTCATAGACATACTGTGGTCTATAGGATGGATTCTTTGATGGCTGCCGTATTTGCTCAAGGCTATTGTTAATCGATTGCTGCTCAAATTTAAGCCACTTATCAAAATAATCTTTATCCTTAAGCTGATCTCGAATCATTTTATATTTCCTAGAATTTGGGAAACAGGCTGCAGTATCAATTTACCATTTTTGTCCAAAATGCCAAAATTCACCCTTCCGTAAGGGTCTGTGTGCACTAGCCATTTTTCAATTCTTCCATTATCCATAGCATTTCGGGCCGCCTTAGCTATTACAGGATTACCGATAGCCTCAAAAATTCGATTCGTGCCGGTATTAGTCCCAATAAGCCAACTATCACTCATCTGCAATCCATCCGCCGTTTTCTTAAGTGCAGATGAACCAAATTTATATTCCACTATGACATAGTCTATACCGGGTTTGTTTATCTTATATAAGTCATCAATACCTGTTTGACCAATGCTTGGTACGCGCCCAATCCTTTTTGCCTCAGGCAGCAGCTTTTGAACCTTATTACTACCTAATATCTCGCCAACCATACCTTTTTGCGCATTTGTCAGCCGACTAAAGTCCATTAATGGTTTACCATCAATCCCAAAAACCCCACCTGCTTTAACCAAGTGATCAAATTTTGCAAGCCCAGAAAGTTTTTCTAGAGACTCCTTACCCAGACGAACCCCAATTTTACCAAGCGATGCAGTGAGCTTAGCCGCACCTCCTGCTACCAATGCGATTGAGCCTATCTGCCAGAATAAATTGCCTAACTCACGGCCAAGCTGTAATGCATTCTGGTCGCCGCCTTCTCTTGCTGCGGCCTGTATCCGGTTGATCCTGGCATTGAATTCAGCAGCAATCTCTTCTCCTATTTGATCGCGTACTTCCTGGTTAACCAGAGAAGCCAGTTCTTTTAGGCTATTGGGGAAATTTTTAACAAATTCAACCACTCCTTCCGCATCATGCCAACCTGCCTCAGCCAAACCACTGATCAGACCCGACATTGTCAATGCATCTTGCTTCGCCGAAACGCCAGTCCATTTAATCATTGTTCCTGCGTTGCAGACGATATCGTCTTCACAGGCATCTAATTCTTTTTGGGCTAGCACGAGTTGTTCTGTAGCCAGCCAGTTATTATCGATAGCCGCTGCGGCACTGTGCGTAGCCACGGTCGCATCGGCCCCAGTCAGTGCCGCTACACCCGCAACTAGTGTGGTCGCAAGATTGTGTTTGGCTTCTTGCTCGGTACGCGTTTCATCTGGATGGGTTGGACTAAAGGCATGCGTTAAAATGCTCGATACCACGCCACCTAATGCCCCCGCGCCGAGGTTTTGATTCGATGCCGCTGCGCCACTTAACCCAACCAGTGCGTGCAACGCTACATGCGCTGGACTGCCTTCGTTTACTGCGCCAGATTTCACCAGCTCGCCAACGTAGCCTGCCCCGTGCTGCTGGAGCAAATTCACAACACCGCTTTGCACAAACTGTTCGGTTGCCCCTGTTACATTACCGGAGGCGGCTGCGGTTAACGCTGTCAATATCCGCCGGCTTAAGCCACCAGGTCCCCATTGCTGATTCAGCGCTTGCGCCTGGGCGCGCAATTCAACTGCCATGTTTTGTAATGCCTCTTGCTGCTCCACAGGCATTGGCTCATTACCCGCCATCTCGATACGCTTAGCTTGCTCGAGCTTTTGATCTACTTCCCGGGCTCGATTGACGATAAAAGTATTGGCTTCCCGACCTAATGCATGGACAATATCAAAGCCGGCTTCAATCTCCGCTTGATTAAAAATCGGCGCTAACGCTTGATGACTCTGTGCCGGATGACGGTTTAGGTCTGCAATCGTCTCGGCCGCGCTATGTCCCGTCAGCTCGATTTGCCGCGCCTCATCCGTAATCACCATCTCCGCACCGCTGATCGCACTGCGGGTAGTGGATCTTGCCTGGCCTGAAGCACTCATCACAATCGGTAGCGCAGCACTCACTCCACCCCGGCTTGCCAGTTGATTGCCGCTATGCGCCGGCGTTATGGCTTTTCCTGATGGGTCTGAGCCCACTCCTTTGCCACTTTGACTATACCCACCGCCTAAGCTGATACTGCTTGCAGAATAGCTCGCCTGATTCGTCAGATCCGTGTTGTGCAGAGTTGCTGTTATCAGTTTATTTTTGCCTTTCTGCACCGCCTGCTCAGAACCTGCCATCACGCCACCAACCAGCTTCGTATCTCCTTTAACGCTGATCTGAAAGCCATCCTCTCCAGCCTGAATCCCCGCTTGTTCTGCCACACTCAGATAATCACTGTCCATCCTGCGTTGTGAGACATTCAGACTCGCTGCCGAGACAGAGCCGGCGGTCGCACTGCCACAGATACTTTGAGCATGGCTTTGGTACCTCGCCGTGTTTTGCACACTGTCTATGTCAAGGTCACCCTCAATCTGGGCTTTAACCTGCTTGCCCACCATCTGAGCGCCTTTGAGGCGCACATCACTTTTTGCTTTGAGCTCTAGCGTGCCACCGGCCTGAATCAGAGTCGGCGTATAGTTAATTTGCGCTCCTTTTGTACGGCCATGCCCTACACTGAGTGCAACCGATGCGCCCACTGAGCTCTGACTGCCCAGCGTTGCCACGGCCCCCACTGCAGAACTCTGGCTGTGCTGCTGACTTTGCTCGATCAGGCTATTCGGCGCGGCTTCCATCTTCAGACGGCCTTCTACGTTAAGCGCTATATTCTGTTTGGCTTCGATGCGAGCGCCCATCAGATCCAACGTGGATTTTTCTCCTAAGCCACCGATCTGGATCGAGATATCCCCTCCGGCTGCCAGGGTGCTGTTGAGCGCTGTCCGGCTGAGCTGTATCTGCTCGCTTTCAGAATGCTCTTCGCCCAGCATTACGCTCACGGTGGCGCCACCGGCTGCTTTGGGATCTGCTTTGATCGCATCGTAGGCGTTTTTCGCCGCCAGTGCGCCTGCACCGGCCGCTAACGCGTGCATCCGCGCATCGCTGACCTGGGTACTGGTTTGCAGCATCTGACGATTCGTTTGCGCCGCGGCAATCACCGGCGCACTGACCGATACCGTCAGACCCGATTGATGCCATTCACTGCGCTGCCAGACTCGGCTTTGCTCATAGGCCGCTTCAATCTTGCCTTGACCGGCTCGAATCTCTATATCGCCGGTGGGCACCACCCATTGACTGCCGCTTTGCTCGTAGTCTCGGCCGGCAATCGCTCTGACAGGACCTGATACGCTGCCTATGACTGAGCCAATCTGAGGGGTGTGCTCCTTTTCTTGAGCGTCTTTTTGGGTTCGCGTGCCGATCGTCACGCCGAATTTCCCGCTCTCTAATAAGCCGGAGCGTTCTTGAACGGAATAGCGCTGAGTGCGCTCAGCCTGTTCGACTGCCTTTTGCTGGAGGGCATTTCCCGCATAAAGATCCACATCATGCATCCCCGCCACGTTTGAACCGAGGATATTCAGGTCATGTCCAGCTTCTATCTGTACTGTGCCTCCAGATAAGGTGCTGCTTAACGCTTGTTTTCTATACAGCACGTTGCGCGTTAATTCGCTTGAGGAACCGAAGAAGTGACTCGATTCATGATAATGAGACTCCTCAAAATCCGTCTCTTCATACGCGGCTTCCAAATGAATATCTCGGCGGGCTTTCACCGCGAGTTTCTCTGCCGCTTTGACATACGCGCCGGTTGCAGTTACATCGCGCCCAGCCTTCAGCTCAAGCGCGCCGGCCTGAATCTGGGTGCCAACTTCAGTGTGCTGGCTTAGGCTGAGGGCATTCCGTTCATCCCAGACGATCTTCTGTTGCAAGCCGGTGGTGGCGGTCCCTAAGATCAGATCTTGCTGAGCGTCTAACCTTGCCGTGTGTTCCACTTCAATTTGGGTGGCGGCTAGGTGGAGATCGGATCCCGCCGTCGCTTCCAGCTCTCCGGCCTGGATCTGGGTGAGGCCCGCTAAGTTTGTTCGGCTGCCGCTGGCGGCATGAGTGGTCTGTGTCTGGCTTTGCAATTGTAGATTTTGGCCGGCCTGTACGGTGAGTTTTTTAACGGCAATCAGCTTACCGGCGCGGCTATCGATGTCGTCGCGGGCTTGGATAGAGAGGGTGCCCCGGCTGGCCAGCGTGCCGCGCGCGTTATCGATCTGGCTTGCGCGAATACGTGTTGTGCTGCGACTGAGCACGGTTCCGGTGTTTTTAAAGGGGCGGTCGCTCTCTAACTCGATCGTATCGGCTGAAATCAGTGCATTGCTTCGTGGGATGGCCGGCGCATCGCTTGGGGCCAGATACACTTTAGGCACCAGGACCGTCTGTTCTGAGCCATCGGGTAATTGAATACGTTGATTCACTAGCCAGACGGGGCTGGTGGTTAACGCATTGATTTGCTCAGGTGTCGGTTCAATGCCGAGCATCAAATTGAACCGTTTGGCCCAGTCTGCCCCGGCGTGCATCAAGTCCCGAATCTCAGCAAACGGGTTTCGATGGTTAGAGAGGTAGTAATGGCCCGTTAGACCAATAATTTGGTCTCGAATCAGTTGCTGTTCATAGAATCCATCGCCCAGGCGTTTGGGAATGTGCTGAGGATCCAGATTCAGTAAGCGCAGCAATACATCGCTCGAAACGCTGTCGCTGTGGCGAGTAAAACGGGGATCGATCTGGATCAGATAGCGTTGATTGGGATCGGTGTTGAGGCGCAATAAACCGCTATTTAATAAAGTATTACGGCTTAAAGCCGAAGAACTCGGCACTAAGGCGGTAGAGGGCGCAGAATGCTCTACTGCCGTATGCGGTTGAGAGACGGCGACCGTCAGCGTGTGATGCTCGACCATTGGTGCCGGATGGTAGGGCGCGTGCCCACCCCACTCCCGTTGAAAATAGCGCTTGAACCCGCCTCGCCACTTTCTATCTGAGTATTGCAAGGTTCCCTGATCAGTCGTGACGCGTTGACCGATGGCATCCCGGTTTTCAATTTGGGCAGGCCTGCCTTCAAGGTCGCTGAGCGCCCCTCCAGCGATAATCATGCTTTTATCGTTCATCACCTGGTCTGACAGAGAGATCGCGCCACCTGCATGAATCTTGCCAGGTTCGCTGTGCGTCACCCTGGTTGTGGTCACTCGGCGCGTAAAGACATAGTTGATAAAACGAAATATTTCATGACCGGAGCTGTGCACACGGTAGAGGCCCCCTACGTCGCCGTGCCAGGCGATTTGGGAGCCATCAAAGCGTTGGTTTGTCTGGTCATCGTGACATTCGTGTATGCCCCGCTCCTCAATCAGCCTTTCTTCGATTTCGAATCTTGCATTTTGATTGACTAGCGCTTTTGCATGAATCGTTAGATCTCCCACCGCATCCATCGTGGAGCCATGATTGAGAATGCGTTCACTGCGACCCTGCACGATAGACTCCGCATTCAGCTTACGGCCAATGGCTAAACCACCGCCACTATAAAGCGTACCACCGGCACGATTTTGAATCTCATGAACCCCGATTTGAAGGCTGTTTTGCGCGAAAATCATGCTCTCCGTATTTCTCAACAGAGAGTCAGGCCCACGCGCACTGATTAAAATCGTATCGCCCGTAATCAGGCCCGGGTGAATCGCCAAACGCAATAAGTGCTGGGTCAATGTGCCACTTTCTCGACGGTTACGCATCTTATTAGAAAGGATCCGGATCTCCCCTTGGCTGTGTATCGTGCCTTCGTTACAAAAAGCCATCGCTAAAATGAAGATGCGCCCCTCACTTTGCAAAACCCCTTGTTGCATATTATCGAGCGCTAAGGCTTTTAAGGACAATCTATCGCGGGCAAATAACGTTGCATTGGCTTGGTTAAGAATTCTTTCTCCGATGACCAGATTGAGGTCTTTTCCCGTCATCTGGCTCTTATTCGTATGGACAATATTCGGCGCTTCTATCGTGATGCGACCCCAGGCATTCATTAAGCCCCCTTGTGCTATGTAGCCACCGCCGCTCGCATCTAAAAAAAGCTGGATCTGACCCTGTCCACTTTGAACGATTTGCCCCCCCTCCGTGTTAATGACTGTATGCGCACGAATTTCAAGGACACTGCCTGGATACGTCGGCTGTGTGGAACGGTCTGGATCACTTGAAATCTCCGGTTCGGAAGCTTCATCTTTCCCTACGGCAATCAGACCTTTGCTGTTATCTAGTTGATATGTATCAATCTCAATTTTTTGGTGCGCCGATAGTGTGCCGGCTAGATTGGATAAACAGCATGTCAGAGAATCTGTATAAAAAGTTTTTATTTTGAGTGTGTGGTGGGAAAGAATGGTCGCCCCGTCATAGTTCAATATTTGAGGGGCCGTGAGCGTCACCAGACCTTTACCGATAATAAAGCCCGCTCCTTTTACGCCTTCTTCCTTACGGTTCATGATCGAAGCGTGAGCGAAAATCTGCATTGGCCCTGTGCCAGTATGGAGTATCCGGCCTGAGGTATTATCAATCACGTCTGCTTGCACATCCAATGCGCTTTGAGCACCGTGGGTTTCTATATGGCCCTGCATATTGTTGAGAATTTTACTCTTCAGTATAAGATCGGAACCCGTCGTGATTTGCCCGTTTTGATTGTCTAAAATATGGGCTTGAATTAAGAGCGGTTTTCTTGACTCAATGGTAGAGGACGCCATATTGGTTAGACTGTATGCTGGACCTTCTGCTTTGTGCTGAGCATTGAAGGAGCCCCCTATCGTCAATTCACCATCACTGTGCAGCAACCCATGCTCCTGGTTATGCAGGAACCAAGCTCCAAGCATCAGTTGATCTCGGCCGAGGATAGCCCCAGCCTGCTGCTCATCCGTATCGTCAGTGCCATCATTGAGCAAATGCTGCGCATCAATCACCACTGTGCTGCCCTGAATCACTCCATAATTCTTAAGCACATTTTCTACCTTGAATTTAAGGTGAACACCGTCTATCAAAGAGGTGGATTGATTTTCTAACGTTTTAGCTTTAAGCGTGATTTCACCTCGCGTTTTTAGAGTGCCTTGATTCGTGAAACTTTGGGCCGTTGAAATCGATAGATGCCGACCGGCGTTGAGTTGGGTGCGATGCGTATAACGCTCTTCCAGCTTTGCCGTAAGATCCAGTGTGGCGCCGAGCGTTCCTGCGCCGATCAAACGGTTGGCTTTGAGGGTAATATTTCCGTTTGATTGAATCTGAGAACTGGCATTATCGAGCGTATCCGCCTGAATGCTCAAATGTTCTTCTGCTTTTACCTTGGCAGTGCCTGTGAATTGCAGCTGGCGGGGGAACTCCGAATGAATGGTCGTGTCAGCTATGTCCTGTTGCAGCGTAACGGGCAGGCTCAGATTTGAGCCATTCACCGCTGTATTCAAGTTAATTTGATTGGCGGATAACTCGCCCTCTATTTTGATCGAATACGCGATTACATCAATCTGCTCATATCCTTTGAGGGTTGTTTTGCTTTGAATCGTTATTTGACCTGTTTTTAGACGAAAGGCCTGAAACTCACCGTCACGATTTAAAATCGGTTCTCCGGTTGTGAGCACAAGGCGGTTGGTATGGAGAAATTGATAGCCGCAGCACTCCATCCCATTGGCATTAGAAAAAATCAATTGGGCCGGCTCTCCGGCAATCTTTATAACGCGATTCAGGCTGCGGGGTACAGAGTGAGCACGGTGCGCCGTCGGTGCATCCGCTTCTGAATTAGAAGGGGCGGTTATTTGCTCTGGCCTATCTGGTGTAATCGAATGAGTCCGAATATATTGAGTGGATATCCCATGAATAGGTCTTAACATCATTCACCCCGTTTAATCATATGTAATGCGCTCAGTCTAAATGATGATTCTCAAAACACCAAATAAACTTGCGCAATTATTTATTTTATGCAAATAATCTTTTTAAAAAATTTTTATTAATTTGCATCATTTCTGGCAGGGATCCCGCGCATAAAAGGCCGGACAATCTCTGTATAACCTTACTACAATGGGATTTTGAATGAGTCTTACTGGCCTACGAAACAACCAAGCCTAGGTTTACCGGAATTCGCTAGCTTTCTTCAACAACCGTATTTTTACAGATCTAAAACTAACGCGTACACATCACGTTCCATACGATTGCCAAGTAAGCTCAGCAAAGTGCGTAAATTTTCTCGCTCGGTTTCTTCTGCTTGAGCTGTACCACGGAAAGAGAATTTCTGCCGCGCCCATTGACCTGTCCCGTCAAGCAGTAAAGGACCTTGTGTCGTGGTCAGGGCCAGCGTCGCGTCACGGCCTAGCGCCTGAATCACGACACGATATGAGCCCAGCGGTTTTACGCGTGAGATACGCGACGAGATATCCGTTAGGTTTAATGTAAGTTGGCCGAATAGCTTATTGTCTAGAAAGCGCCAATCGTTCCATTGAAGCTGCACCCCACCTTGCAAATTAAATGTATTAAACGGTGCGCCTAGCCCCGTTAATAAGCTTGCCGGCACCTCCAACTGCCCGGAGGAAAGCGTCGCGCCACGTGGCGTTATGCTGAGGTGAATGGGTACTGCGCTGGCCTCATTGGCCTGCATGGCGATTCTCACTTTACCCGAAAAAAGTGGCCAAAACGCGGTGCGCCACTCAATCCGCCCGGCTAGTGCGGTGGGAGCACTGGCTTTAGGTCCAGCCGCTAACATCAGCACGGCTGAGCCATGCCATAACGAACCCGCCGGAGCCGCTAAACTCACACGCCCGGCGGTTGCCTGCGCCACGAGCGGCAAAAACCAAGCGGCCGGCAAGAGCGCCAGTACGGTGAATAGGATTGAAACCAGCGCGGCCAAACTCCATGGCAGGGCCTCTTTTAATTTTTGCAAGAGTGGATGCATATTCCGCGCAGCACTTATCTGATGGGTTGACTGCATCAGCGTTTAGAGGATGAACACATAAAAATTAACGGGCGCTCGGCGCTTGCAGCAACGCCGTAAGATCCACTTGCCCGTCTTCATTAAGACTGGTGAGCTGGGCTTCAGCGATTTGCAATTTATATTGTTTGCGGATTTCGTTAAGCCAGCCAAGCCAATCTGCGAAGAAAACGTTGGTTAATTTTATTTGTACCGCGCCATTGAGCACAGATAACTGAGCATTGGTCATGTTGTGTTGCGCAAGCGAAGTCATCAGAGTGTCACGTAAACCATCGCCGATAGGCGTTATATTGGCTGGCCGACGTCCTAACTCCTGCGCTTGTCGTGCTTGTTCTTGCATTTGCGCTAGCTCGCGCTCCATCGCCGGTAGCTTAGCCATCAGCCTGGTACTCCCGCTGCGGGCAGGCATCCATAACACGCTATACAGCAAAGCGATGCTGAAAACCAAGCCTAACGTGATGCAAAGCATTTTCTCGCGGGCGTTGCGCTCACTCCAGAAATCTCTCCAAAGCGTTATCAAAGCACTTTTCATCCTCGTCCCTTAATAATCCATTTGCCTTGCGCAAAATGTGCGTCCAGCCCTTGGCTAGCGAGCCGTTGCCCAAAAGCTTCATCAATTTTCACGCCCGGTTTAAAGCTCACTTCAAGCACACGGCTACGGTAATTCATCTGCGCAATAGCCGTCGGCGAGATGCTCCCTAGCGCGCGTGCCAGGCCCTCCGCAAGGCTTAGAAAATCCGTAGGTGAAAGCTCACCTACAGCCGTACGCAGCGCATCGAGCTGGCGCGTCATTTGTTGGGGAGGGTTCAGCACGGCTGTGGTTTTTGGAAAAGCGTTCAGCAGCACCTCAATCTGCTGCGTACTCAGCATAGTTTGCTGCCGTACCAGCAATAGCCATTGCAGATTGACGCCAATGACCATCGCCAGTAAGCTAGCCAGCGCCAAACCCAACGGCAAACGCCAGAGCTTTAAGGCACCGCGCCTAAAGCGCCATGGTTGCTCCGCAAATTCAAATTGGCACAAGTTAAAAGAGCAGCTTAACGCCTGCCGCGCCAAGGCCTCAAATGAGAGGGATGGCTGATTCTCAAAAGGGGGCGGCGCTGCCGTAACAGAGGGCATGCCTGGCACGTCAGTCAGTCGATAGAGCGTCAGCGGCCCAGGCCCCGCCAATGCGTTCAGCGTCTGGTTGAGCGCATGCATTGGGACCGTCAGACCTTGGCCTTGACCCGCGCGAATCAAAGCAAGTTCAACGCATGACTCAGCCACATCAACCGGCGAAGTTACAGAGCTCGGCTCAGAATACCCAACCATCACAACCAATAAAGGCGTAACGTTTTTATCCACGACACTTTCAAGCTTGGCCTCAAGGCTTGCCGGGGCTTCAACCTCAGGTATGGCCAAACAGCGTGTAATCGGCACTGCGCGTAAAGCCTGATGACCCGCTTCGATAAAGGCCTCATATACAAAACGAAACCAAGCGCGATCAATCGTTGCCAACACCCGTTGATTATTTTCAGTGGCTATCGGATCAAGTGCAATATGGCAAGTTTGTGGATCTCGGATCACATGCTCTTCGATTACATTGGGTAAAGCTTGCCGTAAACGTGTGCCCTTGAGGGGCGCAAGCGCTACGGTCAGCATGAGTACATCGCGCGCTGCAACCAGTAAAATGGTTGTCCGCGCTTTCGGTAGCAGCGCAAGTGAGGACTGACCTGCACGCAATACGCGGGCGCGCCGATCAAAAAGAATAAAGGGCAAAGCCGACAACTGCCATTGCGCTGAGGTTAGCGCTGGGTCGCGGGCGGGTAGTTGAACCACAAGTGTTGTCAAAACGCTGATCCCTTTCGCAAAATAATCATACTGCATCACGCATACTAATGATACGTGTACTACGCGTCAAACGGTGGCGATACACTAATACATCACGCAATAAGCGCGCGCGATTATGCTGCACCTGCCCATGAATGACAAAGAAATCAGTTCTTACATCGAATTGGCTGGTATCAAATTCAAGCTGTGACCCAGTAATGGTGCGTAAGCGATTCGTGAAGTCACCTGTATTAACGAAAAAAACCTGCTCACGCAAGGTCAATAGCATCTGCGCATTGGGTACCTCCAAACCTGGAATCATTGCGGCTAACACTTCGGCACTTACCGTATTCACATTAACCGCGCTGGGCTGTGGTAAGACCGTGACAAACGGCTTGAGTTGCGCCACCATATCTGCGCTAAAGCCGGGGACATCAAGCAAGGCTTCCACAGAATTGATCGCCAACCCTTGAGAGTTAAGCCCGCCTTCCGAATTCGCCGCAAATGATGGATTTTCTGCTTGGCCCTCTACCTTCTCGCTGCCAGCCGCATCCTGCAACTTAGAATTCGCCCCGCTTTGCAAAGTTTGCCTTGAGTTCATCAGCGACGCGCGGAGCTGCAAAGCTGTGGCTTTTGCTAATTCTGGCCTTAAATTAAGGATCGCTAACAAGCGCTCAAAGTTCGCAACCTGCACCAGATTTAGCTCTAACTTCCCGGGCCGGGGCGTACTAATTAAATTGCGCAAATTGAATTTAGCTTGTGCATCTTCAATCGAACCGGATAAATAAGTGTCCTGCTCATACGCATCGCCCGCTGCCCCAGCGCGTCCGAGTAAATCAGATAAGCGCGTCTGGGCAATAGGTACGGCCCAAATGCCGCCGAGATAATCAATCGGCGAAGTATCTGCTGCCGCGCGCAAGATGAAGCGTGTCCAATCAAGCGCGCCACGTTGCACCCACTGGGCCTGCATCATCATCTGCTGATTTTCGATACGGCGAATTTGAATTTGCTGTCGCCACAACAGGCCAGACACCAACAGCGCCGACAGCGTCACCACAAACAGCGCGGTGATCAGCGCCGCACCACGCGCCCGACGGGGATCATTGTAACCGGAAGAATAACGTCGGATCGTACGCAAATCCTCACTCCCCGACCAATAGAATGCGCGTGAGCGGATGCTGCGCTTTGACTACGTGCACGGTCAATTTGATACCCGTCATACTACGCTCAGATGGAATCTGACGCGCTTGCAGCGCCGTCAATGGAGTTAAATTTTTATTGAAAGCAGCTTGCACATCCTGCATATTGGCAGTCCAGCCGAGTTGTCGCACCCAGCCGCGCACACTCACGGCACGTACTCCATTGATGAGCTCAACCGTGCTCCAATCCTCCATGCCCGCCTCAACCGCGAGAGCAGCCTGCAATTGCCTAAACGTTGCAAGCGGCGGCGAAGCGAGGCGCAATACCCGCCCCTGCGGTACTTGATAACGCACGACTTGTAAGCGCGGCGCCTGTCCAGATACATTAAGCTGCCTCACAATTTGCAATTGCCCGGCACCAAAAACAATGGCTGGCTGACCCAGGTCTCGCTCAAGCGCCGCTTGCCGCACATCAATCCCGACCTGATCAAAGAACTGCGCCAGCGCACGCTCGTTGGCCATAGATAAGGTCACGGCATCACGGGCACGCACAATCTGATCAAGTCCACGCCACGATAAAATTGCAACCAAGGCCAGAATGGTCATCGTGACCAATAACTCAACCAATGTGAAGCCGATTTGATATTTATAACGGCCGTTGCGTTTCATTCGCTATCACCGTCATCAAATGCGCCAACTCACTATTAAAACCAGCTTGCTTAACCACGACATCAACGCGCCGAAAAATCGGATTAGGCGTCGCGGACACGGTCCGGATGCAGATAAAATCGATATTTCCCTGTGCACAAGGAAAATTCACCGCCCCCAGCGGCAGCCAGGCGTGCTCTAAGCGCAGTTGCGCCAGCACATTATCTGCGCTAAAACCCGCTAATAGCCGATCGTGCAATGCACGTCCCCCCAACGCCAAACTGCCTGATGCGCGCAACGATGCAGCTAAAGCAATCGCGATAATAGCAAGCGCAATCAGCGCTTCAATAAGTGTAAAACCCGCCATAACGCGGCTAGATTTTTTTCTCTTGCACGTCATAACGGCCATTGCCATTGCTCGTCACACTCAGTTGGGTGGCATTTAAATAAAGCGTAACCGTCACGGCAACATCAATACTTTCCGTACTGAATATGACGCGTTCAGCCAGCTCTTGCGCGCCCGCATAACGAATTGTTATAGCATTGAGCGGCGTACGCCATTGGCGCGGGGCAAAGACATCGTCGCGCAATACCCGCCAATCTTTTTCGACCTGTATCAGGAAACGATAGCCCCCTAGCGTAGGCTCCCATGCAATCAACTGCGACCGCACTTGCGCTTCATTCGCTGCCGACTCAAACAATAATGCAAGCCGTTGCGCCTCTTCGGCAAACTCCGTGCGTGGATTACGCGTGATCGATAAAGAGGCTAAAGAAATCAACAAACCTGCAATAACCAGTACAACCAACATCTCGAGCAGAGTAAATCCGCTTGCCAAGCGTACTGGCTGAGGCCCATGAATCAAGTTATTGCCACGAGCCAATCGCCGTCCCTTCATGATCTGATGCCCCACCTGCGCCATAGCTAAAAATATCAACCTCGCCATGCGCACCTGGATTAAGGTACTGATACGGATTGCCCCAAGGGTCGTTTGGCAAACGCTCTAAATATCCATCCTCTTTCCAATTGCTCGGCACGGGGTCAAGAGAGGGTTTTTCGACTAGAGCGCGCAAACCCTGTTCTTGCGTTGGATAGCGGATATTATCGAGACGATACAACTTAAGTGCCTGCGAGATAGTCTTAATGTCTTGTAGCGCTGCAATCCGGCGCGCCTCATCTGGCCGGCTCATGATTTTCGGCACAACTAGGGCGGCCAGTATGCCTAGAATCGCGATGACGACCATCAACTCGATTAAAGTAAACCCGCGCTGATACAGCGAGATACGACGTAAAGCGTTTGCCTTATTTGAATAATCGTGCATTTTCCCATTCATCATCACTATTTCCAACCTTCAAAAATAAAACACCTAACCCAATATCGCAGTAAATTTACTATACTCTGCCTAGTGAATGCTATTCATACCTATTATTTCATGATCTCTATACAAAACTCTGCTGCTGCACGTATTATTTCGCTCATATTAGTTGCGCTTTTCTGCGCAACTGTAACCTACTGGGGCATTACTTTAACATCTCATCAGACACCTCCTCTGGCTGCCGCCAGCGCAAGTCGAGCACCGCTTAAGATCGAATACGCTAACCGACTCTTTGGCGGACAAGCCAACCCCGTGCGCAGCGACTTTCAACTGGCCGGCGTGCTGGCCCAAGAACATGGCGCCGCAGCCATTATCGGACTAACCGGCCAACCTTTACGAGCCGTTTCCGTAGGACAACCCATCGATCAAAATACACGCCTACATGAAGTGCGCGCACGCTCAGTCATTATTGAACATAGCGGTGTTAAAAGTGAAGTATTTTTGCCAGCATTGACCGATGCGCCGACCATTTATATGCGCTAGCGTATCACCCCACCATTTGATTTAATTCGATAATCGGCATCATCACGGCGAGAACAATCACTAACACCACTCCACCCATCGCAAGGATCAACAACGGCTCCAGCAAACTCGTTAAAAATAATGTACGGCGCTCAAGTTCAGCCGCTTCACCCGCCGCCGCTCGCTCAAGCATAGCCGTCAAATCGCCCGTCGCTTCGCCCGCGCGAATTAGATGAATCAACACCGGCGCAAAGGTATGGGTGCCAGCCAGCGCACGAGAGAGAGAAGTCCCTTCACGCACCCGCACAATCGCCTGGTCGATATTTTGGCGCATAGCAACATTGCTAAGCGTCTCGCCAGCGGCTTGCAACGCCCGTAAAATGGGCACTCCGGCGGCAGTCAAGATGGCCAACGTGCTGGCAAAGCGGACCGTGTTATACCCTCGCACAAGTTTGCCGATGAGCGGCACATCCAACAGCCAGCGATGAAAAGCCAAACGGGCGCGCGGCTGTTGTAAAATACGCCGCAGCCCCCCGCCTATCAGCAGCCCAGCGATCAACATACCCCACCAGCCCTGCTTAACAAAACTTGACAATCCAAGCATTGCCACCGTCAATAATGGCAACTGCTGTTTAGTGCTGGAAAATACACTGACGACCTGCGGCACCACATAACTCAATAAAAACATGACGATGCCAAAGGCAACGATGGTCACAATGGCTGGATATGTAAAGGCCAATTGAATTTTTTGCCGCAATGTATTGCGTTGTTCAATATAATCGGCAAGACGCCCCAAGACGATATCCAGCTTACCGGTTTGCTCACCGGCAGAGACTAGGGCGCGATAAATCTCGGGAAAATCCTGCGGATGGACGCTCAGGGCTCCTGCGAGCGATTGCCCACCTAATATTTCAGCCCGAATCGCAGCCACCAGTTCACGCACATAATCCCGCTCTGCTTGCTCGGCCAGCACGCTAAGAATTTCATCAAGTGGCAAACCGGCTGTCAGCAAGCTCGCCAGTTGACGCGTAAAAATGGCTTGTTCACGCTGAGATAAGCGCCGCCCGAATGCCAGTCGTGCGTGACGCGTATTGCGCATCTGGTTACCGGCTGCTTCAACGACAAGCGGCGTGAGCGCTTGCAAACGCAATTGGCTGCGCGCCGCGCGCGCGCTATCGGCCTCCAGCACGCCACGCCGCGATTTGCCAGACGAGTCAATCGCTTCAAAGCGAAAAGCGGGCATTAGCAGGCTACCTTATAGTTTGATAGATCGAAGATTTTTAAATCCGGTAATTTTATCCGCCAGTCACCCGCATCACCTCTTCACGCGAGGTCACGCCGGTCTCTAGCCAGCGCTGCGCATCTTCACGTAAAGTATGCATTCCGTTCGCCCGTCCCGCTGCTAGCAATTCGGCATCGGCGGCTTGCCGGTGGATCAAACTCCGGATCTCGTCATTGAGCACCAGCAATTCATAGATACCATACCGGCCTTGATAGCCAGATTGTCCGCATTGCTCACAGCCAGAGGCATGCCAGCCATCAGCGTGCTGGCTCCGACAAGCCGGACATAAGCGACGCACGAGTCGTTGCGCCAGCACGCCGAGCAAACTAGAGGCAAGTAAATAAGGTTCGACACCCATATCCGTTAGCCGAGTGACAGAGGATGCGGCATCATTGGTGTGTAGCGTAGCCAGGACTAAATGCCCGGTTAACGAAGCTTGCACAGCAATCTGTGCTGTTTCAAGATCTCGAATTTCGCCAATCATGATGATGTCAGGATCCTGCCGCAAAATCGAGCGGAGAGCCCGCGCAAAATTCATGCCAATCCGCTCGTTGACCTGCGTTTGGCCAATCCCAGGCAGATCATATTCAATCGGATCTTCAACCGTCATAATATTCGTGCTGGCCGTCTCAAGCCGCGACAGCGCCGCATATAAAGTGGTGGTTTTACCTGAACCCGTTGGGCCGGTAACTAATACAATGCCATGCGGATGCGCAATCAATTTATCAAACTGCGCTTGCGTCGCGGTGGCCATGCCGAGCGTATCCAGATTCAGCCGTTGACCATCTTTCTCAAGCAAGCGCAATACCGCGCGCTCGCCGTGTCCAGTGGGCAAGGTCGAAACCCGCACATCCACTGGCCGACCCGCGACTCGTAAGGTAATGCGGCCATCTTGCGGCAATCTTTTTTCCGCAATATCAAGCTGCGCCATGATTTTAATCCGCGAGATTAACGCACCATGCAAGGCTTTTTTGGGGCGCACCACATCGCGTAGCGTGCCGTCGATGCGAAAACGCACGACGGATGCATTCTCAAAGGATTCAATATGAATATCGGACGCGCCTTCTCGCGCAGCTTGCGTAAATAGCGCATTGATCATGCGGATAATCGGCGCATCATCCTCTGTTTCAAGCAAGTCCTCAATTTCAGGAATATCTTGCATAAGCCGAGATAAATCGACCTCGCCTTCAACTTCGCCGACGACTTGCGCCGCACTTCCATCATGAAGCGCATAAGCACGGTTAATGGCTTGTGCAAGTTCGTCAGCCGTTAAATGGACTAGACGCAACGCACCAAATTGCCGCGCAATTTCAGCTAAGGCACTGGCATGCGTACGCTCGCTCACCCAAACTTCAAGGCTGTCACCATGTTGCTGGGCCGCCAAAACTTGCCCCGCCCGAGCAAAACTGTAGGGTATGGTGCGCGCCACCAAAGACGATGGCGCCGCACGGGACAACTCCGGCGGTGGCAGACCTGCTTGGGCGACAAGCGGAGGGTCTAATTTTGTCACGGCCGCGTCCCCGGCTCATCCTCCATACCGGGAATCGCATTCAGCCAACGCGCATTAGAGGGCGCGGCTGAAGCTGGGGCTTGATCTTGCTTAACGGATGGAGCCGCGCGCAACTGCGGAGTAAACGCCGGCAGAGTTGTTCCGCCCTGGTCAAGCGGTAGCGGAGCGCTTGGCATCACCGGTGTATTTTGATCGCGCATCAACCAATTATCCGAGCCAAAATTCGTCGTCTGCGCCCGCATATAATCATATCGATCAAGCGAAACACGTTGCGCATCTTGGGCGTTACGTATAATCACTGGGCGCAGAAATACCATCAAATTGTTTTTGTCTCGCTTTTTGTTTTCGTAACGAAAGAGGGCTCCAAGCACTGGGATACTGCCCAACCCAGGCACTTTAGAATTACCGTCGCTATATTTATCTTGCAATAACCCCCCTAACACAATGATCTGGCCATCATCCGCCAAAACCGTTGATTGAATGGCGCGCTTATTAAGCGTCACTCCAGCCGCACTGTTTAGGGAATTTTGAACCACGCCGGAGTCTTCTTGATAGATCTGGAGCTGAATCACCCCCCCCTCAGTGATTTTGGGCTTTACGTGTAGCGTAACGCCAACATCCTGTCTTTCAAACGTCTGGAAGGGATTAATGGATTGGCCGGCCCCTACCGTTTGCGGGTATGCGCCAGTCAAAATAGGGACATTTTGGCCCACAACAATTCTAGCTTCTTCATTATCCAGCGTTACCATTGTTGGGGTAGAGAGCACATTCGTGTTGCCCAACGAATTCAGCGCCTGCAACAACCCTCCCAAGCCCAAAAATTTGCCATAGTTACGCAAATAACCAATATTCAAACCTTCCGCAGGAAGAGCCAACGATTGCCGCGGATCTTTCGCCGCTAAATAAGGACTCGTAGCCAATTTAACAATATTCGTGCCAGCATCATTATCCATAGTGTAATTAGCGCCGCCAAACACGGCGTTAGTTTTATCCATATTCAATACAGCTTGCCATTGAATCCCGAAGCGGGCCATATCGATGGATGAAACTTCGACAATCAATGACTCGATATAGACTTGGGCGCGCCGCGTATCGAGTTGATCAATCACTCTGCGCAAGTTCCGGTAAACCGGCTCAGAAGCCGTAATCACCAGTGAATTAGTGGCCGCATTAGCTTGCACCATGCCGCCCGCTGAACTGTCACCGCTATTGCCAGCACCACTGTTAGGCGCACTGCCAAATAGATTGCCTAATGAAGAATTGGTTTGAGCACCCGCCGCGCCACTTCCTTTGCCAGTTGGCAACGGAGGCATAACGCTGCCTGTCGCACCGCCAAACCCACCGCTCGAATTAAAAGAATCCTGCGCACTATTTGCCGTCGAAGCACCACCGCCTTTTTCGCCCAAGATACCGCGCAAAGTTTTAGCCAGCTCGACTGCATCGGCATTACGTAACGGCACCACATGGATATTGCCGAGCTCCTGCGTAGGTGAATCCAATTTTGCTATTAATTGTTTTGCCGCTTTCATGCGCGCCGGGCTAGCCGCGCGCAAAATCAGTGAATTAGTGCGTATATCCGCTAGCACCGAGATTTTCAACGTAGCATCCGTGCCACCAATCGGCGCAGGATCTAATATCTTTTGTAATTGCGCCGCAAGGTCAAGCGCATTAGCGTTTTTCAGCGCTACAACCTCTATATTCCGGCCCGCCACATCAATGCCAGCAATAATATTAGCAATCCGCCGCACATTATCTGCATAATCCGTCACCACTAATGTGTTGTTTGCTGGATATGCGGTAATTGCATTATTCGCTGAAATCAGCGGGCGGAGCACCGGCACTAGACTACTTGCCGCTTCATGACGTAGCTGAAAAACTTGTGTAATAACCTGGTCGCCTTTTGCCTGCGGTGTATTCCCAATATAAACTGGCACGCCTTGCTGCTTTGCATCAGCCTCTGGCACGACTTTTAACACGCCATGATCTTGCACTAGAGCAAAACCTTGCATGCGTAGCGCAGATTGTAGGGTTTTTAATGCCTGCGCCGCGGTCACGGAGTGCTCAGACACTAAATTAAGCCGCCCCTTAACGCGCGGATCAACAATAATGGTTTGATTGGTCGCCGCCCCAATCGCTTTTGCAACCTGATCGACTTCCGCATTCACAAAATTGAGCGTAACTTGAGCACGCGCCGGCTGAATGGCAAGCCAGGCAATAAAAAGAACATAAATTAGACAGCGCATTAGAATACAATTTTCAGATAATTTCGTTCATATAAGCTAGAGTACGCATCAATGCCGCGAACCGCGAAGTCGCTGATTATGCTACTCACACCCACCCAGTGTCAAAACTAGGAATTGGAATGCTAAAGTCGCTCATTTACCTCATCATTTTGCTTAGTGCATCTGCTGCGTTGCCAGTACAGGCCGATTGTTTCGACGATGCAGCGCGCTACCAACGTGTGAATCCGGTCATTTTGCGCGCCATCGCCTGGCAAGAATCACGCTATCGCCCAGACGCCATGCGCAAAAATGATAATGGCTCAACCGATTACGGACTGATGCAAATTAATTCAATCCACCTTCCAGCGCTCTCTAAATATGGCGTCTCATCCAACACACTGATGGAGCCCTGCGCCAGCGTCTATATCGCGGCTTGGCATTTGCGCCAAAAGATGGATAAATATGGCAATACTTGGCGAGCGATCGGCTCTTACCACTCTGAAACACCGGAGTATCGCGACAAATATGCCGGTCAGATTATTAAAATTCTGACCAAATGGGGCGCCACATCCCAGCCGCGTTGAGCATCAAATGAAAAACTTTTGCATAAGCACCGCAAGCATAGACTAAAAAACCCGCGCGGGGCGGGTTCAAAGTACTAAAGTGTTCTTACTTCTTCGCCTTACCATTCACCGCTTCTTTGAATGCTTTGCCAGCGGTAAACTTAACTGTTCTAGTTTCGGCGATTTTGATTTTTTCACCGGTCTTTGGATTACGGCCTTCACGCGCTGCGCGCTCACCTGAGGAAAATTTACCAAAACCAAGCCATTCGACTGACCCTTTCTTTGCCACTGTCTTTTTAACGACTTCTACATACTCACTTAATATTGCACCGATAGTGGCCTTACTCGCTTCCGTTTTTGAGGAGATAGCATCAATCAGTTCTTGCTTGTTCATAAAAATTTCCTTCTCAGTTGAGTTAAAACAGACAGAATATCGGTCAGCATAGAATACTGACAAGCTTGTCGCTACGTCCGTCTTTTGTAGCAGCAGCGTCAACATAACATAGCATGGTCCGGCATAAAGCGCCACAAAGCTAGTACCGGGGCGGCTTTAAGCCCGTTTACAAGCCCTGCCGCAATGCAGCTACAGTGTATATCAAGCTGCGTGTCTATCTTGCGCCAAACCATTGCCAATTCAAGGCAAACGTTGGTTTTTGCCAACGTTTTTTGCTGTTTTTTACTTAACAATCAACCCGCGGACCGCCAAAATCAGAAAATTCGAGCTTAAACGCCCTCTTAAACCGGCGGCCCAATCCGCTAGTTCTATCTAAAATGCCTACGATTATTCCGGCCCCACTTACCTTACTTGAAGACGGCACGCCTTATTCCGCCGCATTCTCGGATATTTACCATAGTGCTGCAGGTGGGTTTACGCAAGCACAGCGTGTCTTTATGGCAGGGAATCAACTGCCTGCGCGCTGGGCCGGCCAAGCGATTTTTTCGATCGTTGAGACCGGCTTTGGTGCCGGCATTAACTTTCTAGCGACATGGGCGGCCTGGCGTGACGACCCGGCACGTTGCGCACGCTTGCATTTCGTCTCGATTGAAAAACATCCATTCACGCGCGAGAATTTACACCTCCTCCAACAACGCCTGATTAACGCCAAGCTCGCTCCATTGACGCGCCATTTATGTGCAGCCTGGCCTATTTTGACGTCGGGATTACATCGCTTGGAATTTGAGGAAGGGCGCGTCATCCTAACCCTTGCTTTGGGAGATATTCGCGATTTACTGCCCCAGCTATGGTTACGCGCCGATGCGTTTTATTTGGACGGTTTTGCGCCCGCAAAAAACCCAGATATGTGGCACACATCTATTTTTAAAGCGCTGGCCCGCTTGGCCGCCCCCAATGCAACACTCGCCACGTATACGACGGCTGGCGTTGTGCGGCACGGGCTGATTGCCGCGGGCTTTGAAATACATAAAGCGCAAGGCTTTGGGATGAAACGCGAAATGTTAATAGGTCACTTCGCACCGCGCTGGCGGGTACGACGCCATGAGCCGCCGACGGCCTATGTTGCGCGTGAACGGCATGCGCTAGTGATTGGCGCTGGCTTTGCCGGCTGCGCACTCACTGAGCGGCTCGCCGCACGTGGCTGGCATGTCTCATTAATTGAGCAAAGCAAAACCTGCGCAGCCGGCGCCTCTGGCAATCCGGTCAGCGTGTTCCACCCGTTCATAACACGCGATGACAACGCCGCTGCACGCGCCTCACGGGCCGGTTTTTTGTACGCGCTGCGGCGCTGGCAAACGCTGGCCCCGATAGATACGTTTCTCTGGCGAGCACAGGGCCTCATACAAATTGCAGCCAATCAGACCGCACTTGATGCAATGCAGGCAACTCTTTCCCGCTTAGCTTATCCGGCAGAGCTGGTCAGTTCTGTCACACGCGCTGAAGCCAGTGCGCTCGCAGGGCTAGAGTTAGCGCAGGGCGGTTGGTATTTTCCGCGCGGGGGCTGGCTCGATCCGGCATCTCTATGTCAGGCCCAACTCATCACGGCTGGCGCTGCGCTTACGCCATATTTTCAACACAAAATCAACCGTCTAGTCTATCGAGAAAACCTCTGGCACGCATTAGATGACACAGGCCGCAGCATCGTCGCAGCGCCGGTCGCTATCTTAGCGAATGCAAATGATGCCGCACGCCTTGCCGGTTTACATTATGTGCAGACCCACTCCATACGTGGGCAATTAACCGCATTACCCACCCCAACGGTCAGGTTACAGATCCCCATCACAGGTAGCGGCTACCTCGCCCCCTTAACTTCAACCAGTCTATTAGCCGGCGCGAGTTACGAGCTGGATGACCCCAACCCTATGCCCTGCGTGGAAAGTCATCAACATAATCTAAACCAGCTGGCGCAGCTCGCACCCTCATTGGCTAACCGCTTTGATCCAAATACATTAGCTGGATATGTCGCCTTTCGCTGCGTGGCAAATGACCGCATGCCATTCATCGGCCCTATCGCAGATGAGCATGCGGCTCAACGCATCAACGCTCAGTCACTAGACGTGCCACGCGCGCCCGGTTTATTTGGCGCATTTGCTTATGGTTCACGCGGTTTAGTTTGGGCCACGCTGGGCGCGGAATTGATCGCCTCACAACTGGATGGTGAGCCTATGCCAATCGAACGATCACTCATCCAAGTACTTGATCCAGCGCGTTTTTTGCTCCGCGCTTTGCGCCAAAAAAACTAAGTTGGCAATCCGTTCACGATAAAATAGGGTCCGCATCTAACCTGCTGCCCCTATAATCAAAAATATGATGACCCCCAACCAGACCCCACTTGCAACCGAATGGATCGCCCGTAGCCTGCATGCCGTATGGCATCCGTGCACGCAAATGAAGCACCACGAACAATTGCCGTTGGTACCCTTGGCACGTGGCGCAGGTGCCTGGTTATATGACGTTGATAGCCATCGCTACCTTGATGCAATTAGTTCATGGTGGGTCAATCTATTTGGTCATGCAAACGCATACATTAATGATGCCATCAAAGCGCAGCTTGACACGCTTGAACACGCCATGCTCGCGGGCTGCACGCATGCGCCGGCGATCGAACTCGCCGAGCGTTTAAACGCCCTCACAGGAGGCGCACTGGGGCATGCCTTTTTTGCTTCCGACGGAGCCTCTGCGGTTGAAATTGCACTCAAAATGAGCTTCCACTATTGGCGCAATAGCGGACTGACTAGCAAACAAGAATTTGTTTGCGTTGCCAATGGCTATCATGGGGAAACCATTGGTGCACTCGGCGTCACAGATGTTGCTTTATTTAAAACTGCGTATGATCCATTGTTGCGCCATGCGCATATTGCGCCATCGCCCGATGCCCGCCAAGCGCAGCCAGGAGAATCTGCGGCTGACGTCGCTCAGCGCAGCATTGCCGCGATTACTGAATTATTTGAAGCCAGACATAACCATATTGCGGCCATCATTATTGAACCCCTGGTGCAGTGCGCAGCCGGAATGGCGATGCATGATCCAAGCTTTATCACAAAACTACGCGCCTTATGCGATCGTTATGCAGTGCATTTAATTACCGACGAAATTGCGGTTGGATGCGGCCGGACCGGTACTTTTTTCGCCTATGAACAAGCTGGCATTCAACCTGATTTCTTATGCTTATCAAAAGGCATTAGCGGGGGCTATTTGCCACTTTCCGTCGTGTTAACACGCCCTGCGATTTACGCTGCATTCTATGCAGATGACACCGCCCGCGGCTTTTTGCATTCACATTCGTATACCGGCAATCCACTCGCCTGCCGCGCCGCACTCGCAACTCTTGATTTGTTTGAGAAAGAAGATGTGCTAGCGCGTAATCGCTCAAAATCAGAGTTGCTCGCCCGGCTTTTAGAGCCGCTAACAACGCATCCACACGTGCGACATCTACGGCGTTGCGGAACCATTATTGCGTTTGATGTAACCCCAAAAATGGTCACGCCAGATCATGCTCCGGATATGCCCCCCCAAAAAATTTCGACGCCAGCGATGAGTTTTTCGCGGCGTTTCTTCGAGACTGCTTTGCAAAACGAACTCCTGCTACGTCCAATTCACCACACCGTATATTTGATGCCGCCCTATATTTTGTCTAACGATGAAATCACCTTGCTGGCCGAGCGTACTTGCGCCACGCTAGAGCAGGTCCTTAGCGAGTCCGTCTAAAGATGGAAGCTCTGGCCACTCTTTCAAATCAGCTCCGGGAACTTGATGCTCAGGCTCTGCGCCGCCAACGACGCTGCGCTGAAACCAGTTGCGCAACGCATATGCAAGTTGACGGCCGTGCGGTGATTAATTTTGCCAGCAATGATTACTTAGGATTAGCCTCTCATCCTAAATTGGTCGCGGCTCTGGTCGATGGCGCTACGCGCTATGGCGTTGGCAGTGGTGGTTCACATTTGTTAGGCGGACATTCACGCGCCCATGCTCTACTTGAGGATCAGCTCGCCGCCTTTGCCGGCGGATTTATTGATAAACCGCGTGCCCTGTATTTTTGTACGGGTTACATGGCGAATCTGGCTACGCTATCCGCCCTCGCAAGCCCAGCCAAAAGCGCCTCTGAACAGGCCGCAACAATTTTCTCAGACGCGCTTAACCATGCGTCATTAATTGATGGCGCACGCCTAGCGCGCGCCAACGTGCAAATCTATCCACATGCAGATACTGTCGCGCTTGAAACTTTATTGAGCGTTTGCAAGACACCATTAAAACTGATTGTGACAGATGCACTTTTCAGTATGGATGGGGATCTTGCGCCGCTTAACGAACTACTCGCTTTAGCTGAAAAATACGGAGCCTGGCTGGTGGTGGACGATGCACACGGCTTTGGCGTACTGGGCAGCCATGGAGCAGGGACTTTAGCGGCATTCGAACTGCATTCGCCACAGTTGATTTATATTGCCACGCTCGGTAAAGCAGCCGGCGTAGCGGGTGCCTTTGTGATTGCGCACGATACCGTAATCGAATGGCTGATCCAGCGCGCCCGGCCCTATATTTTCACCACGGCCTCACCGCCGGCCATAGCGCATGCCGCTTCAGCCAGCTTGAGTCTTATCGCCAGCAGCGAAGGGCAAACCAGACGGGCACAATTGCAACAGCGGATCGCACAAACGCGCGCGCTATTACAACAAACCGCCTGGCAAGCCGTCGACTCTGTAACTGCGATCCAACCATTAATTATCGGCGCTAACGCACCCACGCTTGCATGCGCCGCTCAGCTTGCCGCACAGGGGCTATGGGTGCCCGCGATTCGCCCACCTACAGTAGAGCCAGGCGCATCAAGGTTACGGATTTCTTTATCCGCCAATCATTCGTCGGCTGACCTCGAACAACTCAGCACTGCATTACTGACCTCTGCAATCTAATGGATCGATCTTATTCTTTTTTTGTAACCGGCACCGATACTGAAATTGGCAAAACGCTGACATCCTCTGCGTTATTGCACGCCTTTGGCGCCCGCGGGCTACGCACGGCCGCGATGAAACCCATTGCCGCCGGCGCAGAATATCGCAATGGCGTTTGGTGTAATGAAGATGCCGAGTTTCTGGCGCAGGCGGCAAACGTTGCTTTGCCAACCGCCTTAACGACCCCTTATTTATGTCAAGAGGCCCTGGCCCCGCATCTCGCCGCTAGACAAGATGGAATCCATCTTGAGATTGAGCAAATCCTACAATGTTATGCTACAGTAGCTCAAGCGGCCAATTGTGTGGTGGTTGAAGGCGTTGGCGGTTTCCAGGTGCCGCTCGATGACCATTACGATACAGCCGATCTCGCCCGCGCGCTAAAGCTGCCCGTGGTGCTGGTAGTAGGCTTACGTCTTGGTTGTTTAAATCACGCATTATTGACTGCCGCTGCAATCCGCGCAAACGGACTCTCGTTCGTAGGGTGGGTGGCCAATCAAATCGATCCAGCCATGCGCTACGTCGACGAAAACATGGCTACTTTGCGGGTACGTTTTGAGCAACAATACAGCGCACCGCTATTAGGTAAAATTCCGCATTTGGAATCTCCGTCGGCTGCGACTGCCGCGCTTTATTTAAATATCGATCCATTGCTCGCGCTCTGCGCTGAGCGCCTTTGATAAGGGAAAACACCATGACACAAGCGACGTGTGCATCACATAATGCTGCGCCAGCGACCTTAAAGCCGTTAACTTGCGCAACCGGTGAGGCTAACTCAGCTCCGTGGAAAATCGCCGACGTCCTTGCGTTATACGAGCTGCCGTTCAATGATTTATTGTTCCGTGCCCAGCAAACACATCGCGCGCATTTCGATGCAAATGTAGTGCAACTGTCTACCTTGCTTTCAATCAAAACTGGCGGTTGTCCAGAGGATTGTGCATATTGCCCGCAATCTTCGCATTATGAGACAGACGTTACGGCAGATAAATTAATGCCGCTGGATGAAGTCATCAGCGCGGCTAAGGCGGCTAAGGCGCATGGCGCAACCCGTTTTTGCATGGGCGCAGCCTGGCGTAGCCCGAAAGAGCGGCACTTGGCGCCCGTACTCGAGATGATCCGCGCAGTTAAAGCGTTGGGACTTGAAACTTGCGTCACCTTAGGCATGCTCGAAAAACCGCAAGCGCAAGCACTCAAAGAAGCCGGTCTTGATTACTATAACCATAACCTGGATACGTCCCCTGAGTTTTATGGGCAAATTATTAGCACACGCACCTATCAAGAGCGGTTGGATACCCTCGAACATGTGCGTGCAGCAGAAATTAATGTTTGCTGCGGCGGCATTGTCGGCTTGGGTGAATCACGCCGCGAACGAGCGGGGCTCATTGCGCAACTCGCTAATTTAGATCCTTATCCAGAATCTGTGCCCATTAATAATTTGGTGCAAGTTGAAGGCACACCCTTATCCGGCACAGAGCCGTTAGATCCATTTGAATTTGTGCGGACAATTGCCGTGGCGCGCATCACTATGCCACGCGCGATGGTGCGCTTATCAGCCGGCCGCGAACAAATGGATGTGGCTCTGCAAGCATTATGTTTTTTCGCTGGCGCAAATTCAATTTTTTATGGTGAAAAACTATTAACTACAACCAATCCACAAGCAGAGGCCGACCGGACTCTACTCGCGCGGCTAGGGATGCGTGCTGAAGCAGATTGCGCGGCTTAATGCTCAGCCCGCGCAGCATTGGTTAAACTTAACCGGCAAGGATGCAAGTTTCAGATTCAGTGCCAGGTCAGCAGCCTTTTAAATTTTTACAGCGTACCTGCAAAATTTAAAAGACTGCGCCGGATGTAAAAATACACGTTCTTTCCAGCAAACACATCAATCACGCTTCGCCGTGATCTTACAAAAGCGGAAATGCAATGGCTCTCCCCACAGTTTTGCAAAACCTCGTATTGCCGGTTATCGCGGCGCCCATGTTTACCGTTAGCTACCCAGAATTGGTGTTGGCGCAATGTAAAGCTGGCATTGTGGGCGCTTTTCCAGCCTTAAATGCGCGGCCTCCTGAGTTACTGAATGCCTGGCTTACAGAAATCAAACAAGCCCTTGATGCGTACCAAGCAGCCCAGCCTGAAGCACGTATCGGCCCGCTTGCTGTCAATCAGATTATCCACAGCACAAATACACGGCTTGAGCACGATGTGCGGGTTTGCGTTGAGCATCGAGTGCCTATTTTCATCACCAGTTTGCGTGAGCCGATTAGAGAGTTAATAGACGCCGTGCACGCCTATGGCGGCATTGTGCTCCATGACGTAATCAGTATCCGTCATGCACATAAGGCGCTAGAGGCTGGAGTGGACGGTTTGATTTTGGTCGCCGCCGGTGCGGGAGGCCATGCCGGCAATTTATCGCCCTTTGCCTTAGTCGGCGAAGTGCGGCGTTTCTTTACGGGGCCACTGGTTCTTTCTGGAGCGATCACAACCGGCCAAGCTATTTTCGCCACGCAAGCCATGGGGGCTGACTTGGCTTATATTGGCACACGCTTTATCGCAACACATGAAGCCCATGCTACCGATCAATATAAAAATGCCATTATTGAGGCTCAGGCAACCGATATTATTTACACTAACCTTTTTACCGGTGTGCATGGCAATTATATTCGACAAAGTATTGTCAATGCTGGGTTAGACCCTAACCAACTCCCTAGCGCAGACAAATCAAAAATGGTTTTTAACAATCACCAAGCCAAAGCATGGCGAGATATTTGGGGAGCCGGCCAAGGAGTGGGTCTGATAGACGACCTTCCCTCCGTAGCCGAACTCGTAACACGTTTAAAAAGCGAATATACCCAAGCGCACAGACAGTTTGACTGAGCTCGATTAATGCGCGCCAAATTTCAGCCAAATTTTCTGACTTTATCGATCCTGAGCGCAGTTATTCTTGCCAATTTTCTGCCCTGCCAGGGTGAAGCCACGGTGGCCTTCAGTTGGGCTGCAAATGGCGCAATTAGCCTCATCTTTTTCTTGCATGGAGCAAAATTACCGCGTGCAACCTTAATCGCTGGAGCCATGCACTGGCGGCTTCATCTCCTGATTTTCGGTTGCACCTTTGCGATGTTTCCGCTACTTGGACTGGCGCTCCAGCCGATTTTATCGCCACTGGTTACCCCAACTCTGTATACGGGCGTTTTGTTTTTATGCATATTGCCCTCAACCATACAAGCCTCGATTACTTTCACCGCAATTGCCAAAGGTAATGTAGCGGCAGCGATATGTTCTGCGCCAGCCTCAAATCTGCTGGGCATTCTTATCACGCCATTATTCGCCAGCTTAATCTTCAGCCAGCATGGAATAAACCATGCTTTATGGTTGTCTTCAGTCAAACAAGTTACACTGCTTTTACTCGTGCCTTTTATCATCGGCCAGATAGCGTGCCGTTGGCTTGCCGCCTCTTTTGAGCGCCATGCCCGGCCCCTTGAATGGATCGAACAGTGCGCACTTCCACTGGTTGCTTACACGGCCTTTAGCGAGGCCGTGGTGCAAGGTTTGTGGTCGCAAATTGCACCGCACTCACTCCTGGGCCTGATCGTTGTGAATGGAGCGCTTCTTGTACTGGCACTTATCGTCACCGGCTATCTAAGCAAACTCGCAGGCTTTACCCAAGCCGATCGAATCACCATTTTATTCTGTGGATCACAAAGAAGCCTGGCCTCAGGGGTTGCCATCGCGCAAATTGTTTTTGCTGGTTATGCAGTAGGCATCGCCATTTTGCCTTTATTGCTCTTTCATCCAATGCAGTTAATCGTCGGCTCGTTGTTAGCGCAGTACTATCGTACGCGGGCTAAGCCCTATAAACTAGCGCCACTTTCAAGCCGAGATTAACCCCCTCACGTTAGAATCCCGCACAATAAAATCCACCTTGCCTAATACTATGATGAACCTCATCGAATTAATTATTTTGGCCGCGATTTGGGGCGCATCGTTTCTCTTCATGCGCATTGGCACGCCTGAGTTTGGCCCAATTGTTTTGGCTGCATTGCGCGTGAGTATTGGCTCGCTGGTCTTACTGCCGGTACTGCGCACCGCTTCTGCGCGCGCACAGCTACGCCAGTTTATAGGACCGCTGCTAATTTTAGGCCTGACAAACTCTGCTCTGCCATTTTGCTTATTCACCTATTCAACGCTTGCCCTTGATGCAGGATTTGATTCAATTTTAAATGCGACTACCCCCCTCTGGGGAGCATTCATTGCTTATGTATGGCTACGTGTACCACTGACCAGAATCCAGATACTAGGCCTAGCAGGCGGTCTCATCGGTGTGATTATCTTGGTCGTCGGCAGAATGAGCGAAGCAGAAATGGCAACCGAACACGGTGTCTCACCCTCGCTTGCAATTGGGGCCGTGCTAAGCGCAACTTTACTCTATGCCTTTGCGACAAATTATTCTAAACATCGCCTCGCCGCGGTAGCGCCCAATTTAGTTGCTTTTAGTAGTCAATTTTTTGCCGCGCTCACGCTCTTGCCGCTCGCATGGTTTTACTGGCCACAGCAGCCGATTGCCGCCAGCACATGGTATGCCGTTAGCGCGCTCGGTATCTTGTGTAGCGGGATAGCGTACTTACTCTATTTTCGACTTGTCGCCCATGCTGGCGCATCGTATGCAATGTCAGTCGCCTTCTTAGTTCCTATTTTTGGCACATTATGGGGTGTATGCTTTCTGGGAGAGCAGATAACCGTATTTATGATGGTAGGGTGCGCCATTATATTAGCGGGTACTGGGTTGGCTTCGGGAAAAATTAAGAGCCTCACATTCCCCGTGACTCGGCGTTGACTTACACTTAGTCTTTTTAAAAACAAGACTAGTAATAATTAAGGGTACTCTGCATAACCTCTTCACCACCTTAATTCAACTCTCATATACAAGATTTAGCGCTGAGGGTACTAGGGTTATGCAGACTATCATTTGAACATTATTACTATCCAAATTAGATTTAGATAAATCCAAATTCTTCAATTTTTCTAAAACAGGTAATGTCTCAATAGACGCTATTTGCCGTATGAATCTGGGGTACCGAGTGATGATACGTTGCGCCGTTTTTTACGAGCGCTCGATCCTGCTCATTTTAAATATTGCCATCGTTAAGAAAACCGCTCTTAATTTTGTTCAATATCATTAAACAACGCAGACCTCGCGCGAGTTTCGAAGCAAATGAGAAAAATGGCTGGATGGGATCCAAACTGCCTTCACGAGGTCTTAAATGCTCAAATTTAAATGGGGCTACCCTGCTTGTTACACGTAAACTACTAAAGAGTGTAGATGGGCAACATACACTACGGCATGTCACTTGGAAAAATCAGTCTATAGTCCCTTAAATTCTCATGGAACGCGTTACAGCGTGCAAGCTGTTCGCGGACTAACTGGCGGTCCTGCGCATAATTAAATTGCGCAGTCCAGTTATGGATGCGTGTCATCGTCCGGATGAATGGCTGCGCATCTTTTTCGTTCGTCAACCGTTTTAACGGTAACAGGTAATCTTCCCGATACACTGTCGGTATCATGATGCGACACAGCTTGGCTTCGCAGAGCATGCAGTTCATTGCCAGTCGAGCTGTGCGGCCGTTACCATCTCTAAAGGGATGTACCTCGGTTATGACGAACATCGTCATCAGTGCACGGGCTACTGGGTCGGTGAGCGCCTTAATCCGTACAAATCCCTCTCGCAACGTGCCCCGTACCAGTTCGGGCAACACGAAAAGCGTATTACCCGCTTGGTTGGCTTGCGCCTTCCACCGGCCCGGTTCCTTGTCTGGCCGAGCTTGCATGACAAGCGCATTCACGTTCTTGAGCCAGCTGAGAAAATCATCTTCCGTCTGCGGTGATTGATTCCGCCACGGCGGTGATGTCGCGGCGTGGAAAGTGCCCAAGATGTCGTGCGAGTCCTCCGAGCGGTTCAAAATAATGGTACCTTCGAAGACAATCTTCTCCGCCTCCTCAACCTCGAACGTGGTTCCTTCAATGTAGTTCGAAAAATAAGCTTCGAAAAAAGCAAAGTTCTCCATTGCGATGCCCAACGGCGCAGGATCCGGGATGGGCGCGAACACTGCCGTGTTCAGCTGTGCATGTAACGCCTCAAAGAGATCGATACGGTCTGGGTCGTATGGCATACCGGCCGCTCGCGCCAAAGCCAGCTGGCTCTTAAGTTTTTTCTGCTTATGGGTGCCAAGCATAGCGCCGATGATGCTCTCTAAACGAGACATCTCTTTATACATTCCAAGCTGGTCGGCCACGGCCTTCGCTCTATCTCGCAACTCGTTGAGTTTGAACTCACCGCGAATGGTCAGAATCTTTTCAAGTCTTTCTTCGAGCGCCTGTTGCGATAAGACTAAGTGTTTGCTGCCACGGCGAGTCGATAAATTTTCCAGTATCCCCCTTTCCTCGCTCGGCAAAAATAGGCCACGGTACGGATTATCGACTGGAGGCAGCGCCGAGATAGGAGACGCGCCTGGATAGACATGAACGGTTAATCCTGGCAATTCAAGTGTTCGTCGGCGTTGACCAATGCGGCTAACGTGCAATACGCCCTCCACCGGACGGTGTTCCAGAGCAGACCTGAAAGCAAGTACCGCGTTAGGCAGCAAATACCCAACAATGGCTGCCCAGTTGCGTAAAACCACTGCCTCAAGGGGACTATTGCAATTGGCCGTAAAAACGCCAGCATAGATGCGTCGCACTTCACCAGAAGCGGCAGCACGAACCAGCTTTCGTGCTTGCGCTTCGGACTTGCCACCCGTGAACAGCACTTCCGCAGTATCGATGTCCGATTTGTGCATTCAAGAACCTCTCGTGTTACACACAGTCTGAAAATATGCTGATTCTCCCATATTTTGTCTGAAAATATGTCGTTATAGTTTTTGTGCTAGTCAACATATGAAAGAAATGAGGCGTAAGCTTGGATTTGCCCTCCAAAAACTAGACATTAAAAAATAGAAAAAACTGGTGCAATTTTGCAATGTAAAAGGAGATCGTGCGATGAAGAAATCGAAATATACAAAAAGCAAATAGCGTTTTTCCACTGTACTGTTCGTATTTTGCACGATGATAGCTGGGTGCAAAGGTTGGCACGATATAGAGCTATTTGGGAAGACCAAGCTTGATCAACTCATACGCTATTTGCCACATGACAAGTAATGATACGTTGCGCCGTTTCTTACAAGCGCTCGATCCTGCTTATTTTGAAAAATACTTCAGCCCCTTACCCATTTATTTCCGGGCAAGGGGCTGAAGATTTATTTAGCGTCAGATAACACTTTCCATTGTTCATTTTCGACTTTATAAACCGTAATATCACCTTGTCTCAAATCCCCTCGCGCGTCATAAGCAAGCTTTTTCATCGTGACTGACTGCATATCAATGTTAGCCAAAAAAGGCAGGTATTTAACTGGATCCGTTGAGTCGGCTTTTTGCATTGCGGTAAACATTGCCATCGCGCCATCATAAGCATAAGGCGAATAGGTTTGCGCATTTTCTTTAAAGCGATTTTTATATTTAGCGGCATACTCTTTGCCACCCGGCATTTCATTCAGTGGCCGTCCTGCCAATGAAACCACCGTGCCTTCGGCTGCTTTGCCAGCAAGCTTTAGAAATGTGTCTGATTTCACCATTTCACCCGCCATCAATACAGTTTTCATATCAAGCGTTTGCATTTGTTTAACGATTGGCGCAGCTTGTGCATCAGCCCCACCATAGAAAATGGCCTGTGGATTGACGCGTTTGAGTTTGGTTAGAACCCCTTTAAAATCAACGGCCTTATCGTTGCTGTATTCACGGCCAACGATTTTTGCACCAGCCGCTTTAGCCGCTTTCTCAAATTGATCGGCTAAGCCTTGACCATAGGCCGTGCGATCATCAACGATGGCCACCCGTTTAAAGCCCAGATTCTTAACTGCGAAAGCCCCAATCACCGCCCCTTGCTGAGTATCCGAAGTCATCATGCGAAACGTCGTTTTAAAGCCTTGTTGCGTATATTCAGGGGCCGTGGCCATAGCAATTTGTGGAATGCCTGCATTGGCATAAATCCGAGATGCGGGAATCGTCGTGCCTGAATTGAAATGGCCCAACATTCCTTTAATGCCTTGATCGACAAGTTTTTGCGCAACGGTAGTGGCCGTGCGGGGGTCAGCTTGATCATCTTCTGTATTTAGCACGATCCGAATCGATTTGCCGCCGATGGTCGGTTTCGTTGCATTGAAATCTTCTACCGCCAGCAGAACTCCATTCTGAAAATCTTTGCCGTAATGAGCTTGCGGCCCCGTCATCGGAGCAGCACACCCAATTTTGATGTCTTCGACAGGCTGAGCAAAAACCGTCATGCTCGCGTACATGGCTCCCCCTGCCAACATAATGCGTGCGAGTTGCTTAATCATTGGTTGCATTCATTTCTCCTATTTGCTGATTGGTCAAATCGGTATGAACTAATCTAGCTATCAAATCAGTTCCAATACTGCTGCTTTAATTTAGTTAGTCAGCTATGTAATCGTCATTAAACTCGCATTACCTCCCGCTGCCGCGGTATTTTGACTAATCGCAACTTCAATCAAAAGCCTTTCTAGTCGGTAATCTTCTTGATTGGCAGCCAGTGCGTCGAGCGCAACGCTTTGTACGCTAATCAGCGGACCAGTTCGTTCCGCCATATTCTGAATCAGCGTTTGCAGCGCAGCTCGCTCCCCCTCAAATAATACCGCGTCAAAAGAATCTGTAACACAACGCTCTATGCTGATCTGGCTCTTCAGGCTTTCAGGGAGCCGCTGAATCCATTCAAGGTTAGCACGGTTATGTGCTGCAAATAACGCTTGATTGCCCGTTGCCAGTACCGCGGCCAGTTGTGCTCGCGCACCGCACAGCGTAGCCGCCTCACACCTTACGATGCCGCGGCATTTGAGCGCATACAGGTTTTCTTCGCCGGTCGGGCCAGACAGTTCGAAGACTTTGCCCACTATAATTTGCTCTGCATAACGCTCACACCGCATCGCCGTTAGCGTATCATTTTGTGCGATGAGCCAAGTGCGGTATGCATTTAATCTCTCCACCGCAGCACGCGTCAGGTCCATCTCAACGAGCTCTGGATCCAGTGGCACGTGTTGCATGGTCAACTGAGCGAATGCCGGTGGTGGCGCTTGCGCTAGCAAGCGCAATAAATACAGCGCCCCACCTGCCTTGGGCCCCGTCCCCGACAAACCCTCGCCACCAAATGGCTGTACGCCTACCACCGCCCCGACCATGTTACGGTTAATATAAAGATTGCCCACCCGCGCGTGCGCGCTGACATAAGCAATGGTTTCATCTATCCGCGTATGCAGACCAAGCGTTAGGCCATAGCCCGTGCAATTAATCTCGTCAAGCAGGGTAGCCAGTGCTGGGCGGCGATAGCGGACAACATGCAACACGGGTCCAAATACTTCATGCGTTAATGCGTTGATTGATTCAATTTCAATCAGCGTTGGCAACACAAAGGTGCCATTCGCAAGTTGCTGCGTGTTCGATGCGTCAACTAACAAAGGCTGAAATACTTTACACCCTTTGGTACGCATTCTATCGATATGTTTTTCAATCGCGGATTTGGCGGCTGCATCGATCACGGGGCCAACATCCGTCGCCAAGTCACTTGGAGCGCCGATCACCAATTCTTGCATCGCCCCTTTGAGCATAGTCAAAATGCGCTCCGCAACCTCCTCTTGCAAGCATAACACCCGGAGCGCTGAGCAGCGCTGGCCCGCTGAATCGAACGCGGAGACGAGAACATCAGACACCACTTGTTCAGCGAGCGCAGATGAATCCACAATCATTGCATTTTGACCGCCCGTTTCGGCAATTAACGGAATCGGTTTGCCATCCGCACCGAGCCGCTTAGCCAGCGCTCTCGCAATCAGTCGCGCGACCTCGGTTGAACCCGTAAACATTACACCGCCAACGCGCTCATCGGCAACTAAGGCAGCCCCCACCGTCTCGCCTGCGCCTGGCAATAACTGCACAACGCCAATCGGTACCCCTGCTTCGTGCAGAATTCGAACCGCCTGTGCCGCAATGAGTGGCGTTTGTTCAGCCGGCTTAGCCAACACTGGATTGCCCGCCGCTAAAGCAGCGGAGATTTGCCCAATAAAAATGGCTAGCGGGAAATTCCATGGGCTAATACAGACAATGGGACCCAACGGGTGATGCGTGTCGTTGGAAAATTCGAGGTGGATTTGCGCCGCGTAATAGCGCAAGAAATCAACGGCTTCACGTATTTCAGACACTGCACTCGCCAGCGATTTACCCGCTTCACGCACCAACAAACTCATCAACGTATATCTTTGCGCTTCAAGCAGATCCGCCGCGCGCATCAGATAGGTTGCACGCGTTAACGGCGGCGTCATGCGCCAAGCGGGCGCCGCTATAGAAGCCATCTCCAGCGCGGCCTGAACTTCTGCGTCACTCGCCTCAATCAATGTGCCAACAATGTCACTTTCATGCGCCGGATTAACACTATTGCGTACTAAGCTATGTTTATCTGGGTCTACATCCAGACCTAGGATCGGCGCAGCCTGCCATTTCAGATGTGCACCAGCGTGCAAAATAGAGGATAGCTGAGCCAGCTGGTCTTCGTCCGATAAATCCAACCCACTCGAATTCACCCGCTCAGCCCCATATAGCGCGCGTGGCAAAACAATCTTCGGATGAGGCGCTCCCAGCGGCTCCACTTTTAAAGCCTCCTCAATCGGATCCGCAATGAGCTCATCGAGCGTCACTGCCGCATCTGCAATACGATTCACAAACGAAGTATTCGCGCCATTTTCAAGCAAACGCCTAACCAAATAGGCTAATAACCTTTCATGAGTGCCTACTGGCGCATAAATCCGACATGGACGTTTGATGTCGCAGTGCTTATACAGCGCTTCGTAAAGCGGCTCACCCATTCCATGCAAGCATTGAAACTCATATTGGCCTGCATAGTAATTGGGACCCGCCAAATGATAAATAGCCGCCACCGTATAGGCGTTGTGTGTAGCAAATTGGGGGTAGATCGCCGTGGGCGCAGCGAGCATTTTTTTTGCACAAGCTAGGTAAGAAATATCCGTGTAAATTTTGCGCGTATAGACGGGGTATTCATTTAATCCATCCATTTGCGCGCGCTTAATTTCACTGTCCCAATACGCACCTTTAACCAGCCGCACCATCAACCGGCGTTGGCTGCGCAAAGCTAAATCGATTAGATAATCAACCACAAACGGGCAACGTTTCTGGTACGCCTGTATCACGAAGCCGATGCCATTCCAACCGGCTAGCGCCGGATCGAAACATAATGCCTCTAATAAATCTAACGATAGCTCAAGGCGGTCTGCTTCTTCGGCATCAATGTTTAAACCAATATCGTAATAACGAGCGAGCGTTGCTAGCGCCTGTAAGCGTGGCAAAAGCTCTGCCATAACACGCTCTTTCTGCGCCCGGGCATAACGCGGATGCAGCGCCGACAATTTGACTGAAATACCGGCTTTATCATAAATATCACGCGTGCCCGCTACTTTGCCAATGGCATGAATCGCTTGCTTATACGCCAAAAAATAATGATGCGCATCTTCACTTGTCAGCGCTGCCTCACCCAGCATGTCATATGAATAACGAAAATTTCGGGCCTCAAGTTTGCGGCTATTCGTGAGCGCTTGAGCGATTGTTTCTCCACAAACAAACTGCTCCCCCATGAGCTGCATCGCGAGCCCCACCCCTTTGCGCACCAATGGCTCGCAACCTTTACCAATCAGCCGAGAAAGCGCCGCAAACAAACCTGTCTCGCTATGGCTGGTCAATAATTTGCCGCTTACCATTAAGCTCCACGCGGCTGCGTTCACAAATAACGAGGATTTTTGGCCGATATGTGATTTCCAGTCGCCATAGCAGAGCTTATCTCGAATCAAGGCATCGCGTACGGCGCTATCTGGAATACGCAAAAGCGCCTCCGCCAAGCACATTAGCGCCACCCCTTCTTGGCTCGATAAAGAGAATTCGTGAAGTAACTCTTTAATCCCGCGGCTTGCTGGTTTAGCGCGCAGCGCTTTAACTAACTCATTCGCAAGCATGCGTGCGGCAACGCTTTGCTCAGCCGTTAAACGGGCGGCATCGATCAGCGGGACAATGGAATCTGATTCTGGGCGCCGGTAGGCAGCGATAATGGCGGCCCGCAATGGCGCTTGAGATAATGCGAGAGATGTCAGCATCTTTTTTTGTTTCTTTAAGGAGAAGCGAATTCAGGGCAGTGTAATTAACCCCTCTGGCTTAGTAAAGAAAAAGTTCTTTGCTGAAATTAGCAGATTGACAAATCCAAGCGCCCTAGAGGCGCTCCATCATCAGCGCACAGCGACGCTCAATTAGAACAATCATTTTTTCAAGTAATGACCGGTCAGCAAAATGAGCCATAAAATCGGCTTGTAGCATTCGAGCTTGGATAACACGTAATACTCCCTTAAGTTGGATAGTAGGTTTGCCGGCTTCCAGTTCAACCAGAAAACGCACACCCACATTAGCGGCCAACGCCAATTGCGGCTGTGTCAATTTGAGCCGTTTACGGGTGCAGCGAAGCGCTGCCCCCAAATCTGATGGAGTTTGAATAACAGTCACCATAATCTCCTGATCGGGAAATTATTTTAAATGGTCGCTGCGACTATGCTGAGCTCAACATAATCGCAAGAATTGGATTTTTAATGATACCGTAGCAGGCACCTGAGCAAGCTCAATCATTTACAGCATCATGCTGACCTACAGAGCCGGTCAGATCAGATCTCAATTAGTACAAATAAGCATTTCCTATTTTTCTTATCACTTTCCCCGCACATAAACGCGCTTTCTTTTTATTAGGCGCTAACTATGAAAGCTAGAAAGCTCTAAAAGTTGCGCATGCGCAACTTTTTTGGCTACTGCTGCTGCAGGATAGACTATCGTCATACATTTAGACTCAATAAGAGTCGCTCGATGACGGTATTAATTTTCTGCCTATTTTACTTTGGGTTGTTATCGTAAAATAACAGCCTTTCTTATTTTAGGTTACGCGCAATGAAACAAACGCTCCAAGGCCACTATGTCACGATATCGACAACCGGTGAAAAAGCGCAGGCATTCGTACCCGCACCGCTTCCGCCTTGCCCACCTATCACTTGGACGACTGAATTGCGCAGAAAGTTTGACCGAGCGTTACTCGCGCTCGGTCAGTTGGATAGCGTATCAACGCTGCTACCTGACACCTCGCTTTTTCTCTACATGTATGTTCGTAAAGAGGCAGTGCTCTCGTCCATGATCGAAGGGACGCAATCGTCACTCTCCGATTTGTTGCTGTTCGAGCTAGATCAAATGCCAGGCGTCCCACTAGATGATGTGCGTGAAGTCAGTCACTATGTCGCAGCGCTCGAACACGGTTTGCGTCTGCTCAAAGAGGGGCAGCCATTATCATTGCGGCTGATTAAAGAAATGCATGGCGTTCTGTTAGCAAAAGGTCGCGGTTGTAAGCTAACACCAGGGGAATTTCGACGTAGTCAAAATTGGATTGGGGGCACACGACCAGGCAATGCAGCGTTCGTTCCACCTCCGGCTGAGGAAGTACTAGCTTGTATGGGCAAGCTCGAGCTATTTCTCCATGATCTGCCAGAACCAATGCCAGTATTGCTTAAAGCAGCATTAGCGCATGTGCAATTTGAAACGATCCACCCATTTCTCGATGGTAATGGTCGCTTGGGTCGCCTCTTAATCACATTGCTCTTATGTGAACAAAAGGTGTTACGAGAACCCATGCTCTATCTGAGCCTCTATTTTAAAACTCATCGCCAATATTATTACGAGCTGCTCAACAATGTCCGTGTGACGGGTGAATGGGAAGCCTGGCTCGATTTTTTTACTGAGGCCATTACTGTCACCGCTACCCAAGCCGTAGAAACGGCGCAACAACTTCTCGCGTTGTTCGCTCAAGATCGCGAAAAAATAAGTAGGCTGGGCAGAGCAGCACCTTCTGCTTTACAAATCCACCAAGCACTCATAGAACGCCCCGTCATCACCTCGGGCTGGTTAGTAGAGAAAACGGGCCTGGCGCCAGCCACTATCAATAAGGCATTGGTTCACATGGAAAAACTAGGTATCGTACAAGCACTCACCGCCCAAAAACGAAACCGCCTGTTCAATTATGCAAGGTATATAGAAATAGTGGATCGAGGCATAGAGCCATCGGAAAATGACCCGCTCTAGCGGCGTTAAATATCCAGTGGATCAACTTCAACCGACCAGCGCACGATTCCTTTGACTTTAAGTGTACGCAAATAAGGCTGCCATGCGCGCAGGGTGCTTTGCAGTGCACTGCGCGATGCGCTTTCAAGCAGCAATTGGGCCCGATGCACATGCATAACTTTAACCACAACCATGGGTACTGGGTCATAGCAGATAACATATTCGGCGCCAGGCAAACCTTTAAACAGCGTTATGCCCTGCATTAGAAATGCCTGCGCCGCTTCTAACGTGCGCGCTTCAGCACGGAGGAGCGCCTGATAAACAAAGGGAGGCAAACGCGCCTGCTGTCGCTCAGCCAGGAGCGTGGCGGCGAAACCTGCATAATCATGTCGTGTCAGCGCCTCATACAGAGGGTGCTGTGGATAACGCGTTTGCAGCAAAACCTCTCCTTGCCCGGTACGGCCCGCCCGCCCGCTGACTTGCATTAACTGGGCAAAAAGTCGTTCGCTGGCTCGAAAATCATGTGAAAACAGCGCAACATCTGTATTCAATACTCCCACTAGCGTTACGCGCTTGAAATCATGCCCTTTTGCGACCATTTGCGTACCCACTAGAATATCTGCTACGCCTGCATGTACGTCTTCTAATAGCGCTTGCGCACTTCCTTTGCGGCGCGTGCTATCGGCGTCAATACGTAAAATCCGAGCGCTGGGCAAAAGCTCGGCAAGCGTCTCTTCAACCCTTTGTGTACCTCGTCCGAGTGGGGCCAAATCAAGATTGCCACAATCCGGGCAGGCCCGCATAATTGGCGCTTGCCAACCACAATGGTGGCAACGCAATACTCGTTCAAGCTTATGCAAAACCGTATAAGCGCTACAGCGTACGCAACCCGCGATCCAACCACAGGCATCGCAAGCCAGCACGGGCGCATATCCACGCCGGTTTAAAAAAATCAGACTCTGCTCTTGCCGTGCTAAACGTTCCCGTATCGCATGAATCAGGGGAGCAGATAGTCCCGCAATCGGCGCGGGTGTAGTTTGGGTCATGTTAATTAAGCGCACACTCGGCAGCACAGCCTCAGCATGCGCGCGCCGCTGCATTGTCAGATGCGTATAGCGGCCCTGTGCAGCTTGCCGCCAACTTTCAAGCGACGGTGTCGCAGAGCCCAACACAATTGGAATGCCGAGTTGTTTAGCACGCCAAATCGCCAAGTCACGCGCTGAATAACGCAGCCCTTCCTGCTGCTTATAGGCAACATCATGTTCTTCATCAACTACGATCAATGCCAGACTCGGTAAAGAGGCTAATACGGCTAACCGTGTTCCCAAGACAATACGGGCTTGCCCAGTATGGGCGGCCAACCAATGCCGCGCTCGCACCCCTTCGGCTAGACCGCTATGCAAAGTCACAATGGCCTGCGCTGGCCCAGCTGAAAAACGGGCCCGGAAGGCTGCCTCAAACTGGGGCGTTAGGTTAATTTCGGGGACCAACACGAGCACTTGAGCCAGCGGAGCACGCGTTAGCAAATCCGCGATCATGCGCAGATAAACTTCTGTTTTGCCGCTCCCCGTTACCCCATGTAATAAAAAAGGAGAAAAACCGCGGGCGGTGTTAAGCGCGAGCAACACATTTGTTTGTTCAGACGTTAGAGTTTTTTCCCCGGTTGGCAACGCTTGAGCCTCAGCCGTGGGGCGGCTGCCAGCAGCCAACTCTTGACTCGACTCACCACTCAACAGGACCGGAGAGGCCGGTATGGCGAGCCGCTGCCAACGCTTCGCATTACGTAGCGCTGAGGGCAACGAGGCTAGCGCAACTTCACCTAATGAGCGTTGGTAATAATCCGCCGCAAAGGCCGCAAGCGCCAACCATTGGGCCGACAGCGCCGGCGCATCCGCCCAGACCGCTTCAATCATGCGTAAGCGTTCCGTCGGGATATCACTCTGTTCGGCTAGCTCACACACCAAGCCCACTAAGTTGCGCCTGCCAAACGGCACATACACCAACTGACCCAGTTGGGGCGCCGGCGAGATAGCGCAACCGTAATCAAACAAAATCGGGATAGGTTGGTCTAAGGCGACACGGACAATTAGGCAACTCATTACAGATTCTTGCTCATTATCCCTAAAGCAACGCGCTGGATAGACCGATAGGGCCAATTAAATTTAAAGTATTGCATACAATACGCCGCTAACTACCGGATTTTTTGGCTTTTTTTGAGCTTTCCACAAAACCTGTGGATAACTTTGTTGAAAAGTCCCTTTTTAGCTGCTGAAAAGGCCAAGGCAAGCGCTCTCGCTTAGTTTGCTCAGTTTCAAAGCAATTTTCACAAACCCTTATTAATCAATCACTTAGACAATTCCAACAGGACTCTTTTGCAATTTATCAAAAAATTAAGTCACCTCTTGCAAGAGGTTCTCTAAATGTGTATAAGTCAGCGGCTTAGCTAATCGGCAGATCCCTTATAGAATCTATCTAAAAACCGAATGAGCACTCACTCAAAAGCCAAATTAAGCGCCAGCAGCGAGTCGCAATGAACGGCTATAAGAATGAACTTCATCAACCATTTCAGCGACATGTTCAGGGGGGGTCAAGGGCAAAATGCCGTGCCCAAGATTGAAAATATGTCCGGGATGATTCCCATAACTCTCTAAGATTGCGCGCACCTCGGCACGAATAGTCGCTGGCGATGCAAACAACACCGTTGGATCAAGGTTGCCTTGCAAGGCCACTTGACCGGCAACACGCTCACGGGCACGCGCGAGGTTCGTCGTCCAATCAAGGCCAACCGCCTGCGCGCCAATCGCCGCAATCTCTTCTAGCCATTGACCGCCACCTTTAGTAAACACAATCACCGGTATTTGTTCGCCATTATGTTCACGCTTCAGTTGCTGGATCACCGCTTGCGTATAGGCCAGAGAAAACTTCTGAAATTTTCCCTCAGCTAAGGCCCCACCCCAAGTATCGAAGATCATCACTGCTTGCGCGCCAGCATCGATTTGCGCATTAAGATAAGCAGCCACAGCCTGCGCATTAATCTCAAGTATGCGATGCAGCCAAGCCGGATGTTGATAAAGCATGGTTTTAACCAGGCTAAAATTATCCGAGCCGCCCCCTTCAACCATATAACAAGCAAGCGTCCAAGGACTACCCGAAAAACCGATTAATGGTATGCGTTGCACGCCATTGGCATGGGTTAAAGCGCGCCGGATCTGAGTGACTGCGTCAGTCACATAAGATAAAGCCGAATCTACCGCCGGCACGGCCAAACGCGCAATATCTGCTTCAGTTCGTAGTGGATGGGCAAAACGTGGTCCTTCGCCAGCTTCAAAACTTAGGCCAAGCCCCATCGCATCGGGTATCGTCAAAATGTCCGAAAAAAGAATCGCCGCATCCAAGGGATAACGCTCAAGCGGCTGCAAGGTCACTTCAGTGGCGTAATCAGGATTTTTCGCCAGCCCAAGAAAACTACCCGCGCGAGCACGAGTTAGATTGTATTCCGGCAAATAACGGCCCGCCTGGCGCATTAACCAAACCGGCGTATAGTCGGTAGGCTCGCGTTTCAGCGCCCGTAAGAATGTATCGTTTGATACAGACTGCAACATTTTATTACTCCTAAAACCGCGCACATCCACCACAATGCCATTAACGGTTTCAGCACAGATGGACAGCAACTGACAACGTGAGAGCGGACATACTCGGCAGCCCCCTCACTGGTCGGCTTAGCACCAAGCTCTACCCTTTAGCGAGGACATCTCTGCGGAGGCCGTTTTAACCAACGACTCTTGATGTTGGTCTCCTCACGCTAACCCCGTAGCGTGCGGCTTGAGCGGGCCTTTTAGGCCCGCTTTTTTTATTCTAGTTAATGCTTATCGCCCACCATTTTTCGTGGCTGCACCCAGGCATCAAACTCCGCGTCGCTCACATAACCTAGAGCCAGCGCGGCGCTTTTTAAAGTGGTTCCTTCGCGGTGGGCTTTTTTTGCGATTTGTGCCGCTTTGTCATAGCCAATATGCGGATTTAACGCCGTCACCAGCATCAGAGATTCGTTTAACAACGCTTCAATCCGCGCGCGGTTTGGCTCAATGCCAAGCGCGCAATGATCGTTAAAGCTGCGCGCACCATCGGCAAGCAACCGAATCGATTGCAACACATTGTGCGCAATCATGGGGCGAAAAACATTCAATTCAAAATTACCGCTTGCGCCACCGAAATTGACGGCTACGTCGTTGCCAAATACTTGACAGCACAACATCGTAACGGCTTCAGACTGGGTCGGGTTAACTTTGCCTGGCATGATTGAACTGCCCGGCTCATTTTCTGGGATCAATAATTCGCCTAAGCCACAACGTGGTCCACTTGCTAGCCAACGAATATCATTTGCGATTTTCATTAAGCCAGCCGCCACGGTTTTAAGAGCACCATGCGCATGCACCAGGGCATCGGCCGCCGCCATCACTTCAAATTTATTCGGCGCGCTGACAAAGGGAAGTCCTGTGAGGGCGCTAATTTCGGCTGCGACTTTATCGGCAAAAGCCGGATGCGCATTAAGCCCCGTACCAACCGCAGTACCGCCCAAAGCCAGTTCATATAAATGCGGCAAAGCCGCTTCTAGATGGCGCATTCCTTGCTCAAGTTGCGCCACATAACCGGAAAACTCTTGGCCTAGCGTAAGAGGCGTCGCATCTTGTAAATGGGTTCGCCCAATTTTAACGATGTCCGTAAAAGCCCGCGCTTTTGCCGCCAACGTATCGCGCAGGGTTTTTAACGCAGGTAATAATGTATTCTTTATGCCATCAGCCGCGGCAATGTGCATCGCGGTTGGGAAAACATCATTAGAGGATTGCCCTCGATTAACCTCATCGTTCGGGTGGATTTTACGCGCCTCTCCGCGCTCACCGCCCAGTAACTCACTCGCGCGGTTCGCAATCACTTCATTCAGATTCATATTCGTCTGAGTGCCTGAACCCGTTTGCCAAACCACTAACGGAAATTCATCGGGGTGCAGGCCCGCGATGATTTCGTCAGCAGCCTGAACAATCACATTGGTTTTATCAGCAGGGAGTATCTCAAGCGCATGATTTACGGTAGCGGCCGCGCGTTTAACCTGGGCCAGCGCGCGGATCAATTCAGGCGCCTGCTTTTCATTTGAGATTTTGAAATTGTGCCGTGAGCGCTGCGTCTGTGCGCCCCATAAGTGGGCGGCAGGCACAGCAATATCACCAAAGGTATCACGTTCAATGCGAGTTTTTTCTTTCATGTGCGGAAATCTGGACGGCTAAGAGGAACAAGCCAAACATTATATACCGACTCAAAAGACTGCAAACTGATTCAGAAGAGTTTATTGAACGTGACGGCAGCACTTATTACGCCAATCATAATGCATGTGAGTCTAATGGCTAACCGGGCGTGCCCCGCCCTTAGAACATCCATTGCGCCGACCACATCGGCGTTTTCATTAAACCCCAATTAAGGGGGTACGCAAATTAACTTCGATTCCGACGTAAGCGCTGAATCGCCGCCAACTGGGCTGACGCATAAGCCAGCTCCGCTTGTGCCGTCGCATATTCAACGTTCGAACCCGTATTTTGTAGAGCCTCTTCAGCTGCGCGGCGCGCTTGCTCAGCTTTTGCCTGATCAAGGTCTTGGCCGCGAATGGCGGTATCCGCTAAAACAGTTACCCCACCCGGTTGAACTTCAAGTATGCCGCCAGCGACAAAGATAAACTCTTCAACGCCACCCTCCAGCTCAATCCGCACTGCACCCGGGCGGATCCGTGTCAGTAATGGTACATGGCCAGGCAAAATACCTAACTCACCTTCCTCACCCGGAAGCGCAACGAATTGCGCCTGCCCCGAGAAAATTTGCTCCTCAGCGCTGACGACGTCTACTTTGATGGTTGCCATATGAATTCCTGCATGAAGCCCGCTTTATTGGATTGTCTTCGCTTTTTCAAACGCTTCGTCAATCGTGCCAACCATATAAAAGGCTTGCTCCGGCAGATGATCGCATTCGCCATCGGCAATCATTTTGAAGCCACGGATCGTTTCGGCAAGCGGCACATATTTGCCTGGCGCACCGGTAAAGACTTCCGCCACGTGAAACGGTTGCGATAAGAAGCGCTGCATTTTACGCGCGCGGGAAACAGCGAGCTTATCCTCTGGCGCGAGTTCATCCATGCCAAGAATTGCGATAATGTCGCGTAGCTCTTTATAACGTTGCAAGATAGCCTGCACGCGACGGGTGATCGTGTAATGCTCTTCGCCAATCACGTTTGGATCAATCTGACGCGAAGTTGAATCAAGCGGATCAACCGCCGGATAAATCCCCAATGAGGCGATGTCGCGAGATAACACAACGGTCGCATCAAGGTGACCAAAGGTCGTAGCCGGCGAAGGATCCGTTAAGTCATCGGCCGGTACGTACACTGCCTGCACCGAAGTAATCGAGCCCGTCTTAGTTGAGGTAATACGCTCCTGTAGGCGGCCCATTTCTTCAGCCAGCGTTGGCTGATAACCCACCGCAGATGGCATCCGCCCCAATAACGCTGAAACTTCCGTCCCAGCTAAGGTGTAACGGTAAATATTATCAACGAAGAACAGGACATCACGCCCTTCATCCCGGAAGTGCTCGGCCATGGTCAAACCCGTTAGGGCTACACGCAAACGGTTACCTGGCGGCTCATTCATCTGGCCGTACACTAAGGCAACCTTGTCGAGCACATTGGAGTCTTTCATTTCATGGTAAAAATCATTCCCTTCACGGGTCCGCTCGCCGACCCCGGCAAAGACAGAATAACCACCATGCTCTTTCGCAATATTGTTAATCAGCTCCATCATATTAACCGTCTTGCCAACCCCAGCACCGCCAAATAGTCCGACCTTACCGCCCTTAGCAAATGGACAGATTAAATCGATCACTTTAATGCCGGTTTCAAGCAATTCCGTGGATGGAGAAAGCTCGTCAAACTTAGGGGCTTTTTGATGGATTGAACGCTGATGCTCACTCTCAATTGGGCCTGCTTCATCGATCGGCCGGCCCAACACGTCCATAATGCGGCCCAAGGTTGGCGTACCGACCGGCACTTGAATTGAGTTACCGGTATTTTTAACTGTCAGACCGCGCCGCAAACCTTCAGATGAGCCTAGGCAGATCGTGCGCACTACGCCGTCGCCAAGCTGTTGTTGCACCTCAAGGATGAGTTCGGAGCCATCTAGCATGAGTGCATCATAAATTTTGGGCATCTGCGCGCGCGGAAATTCGACATCAATCACCGCACCGATGCACTGTACGATTTTGCCTTCTGCCATCGTGGTACTCATCAATTTTCCTTTAGCTATCTTTAAAGATTTTAGAATGGGTTGCTATGCCCATCAGATCATGTTTGGGGCCATCACAAAAGGCCATTAAACCGCTGCCGCGCCACTTACAATTTCGGACAATTCCTTCGTGATGGCGGCTTGGCGGCTTTTGTTGTAAACCAACTGCAAGTCGTTGATCACCGTCTTGGCATTATCGGAGGCTGCTTTCATCGCAACCATACGCGCCGACTGTTCAGACGCCATATTTTCCGCTACGGCCTGATAGACGAGTGTCTCGACATAACGCAGCAGCAATTCATCGACCACCGCTTGCGCGTCTGGCTCGTATAGGTAATCCCATGCATGAGACTGACTCGTCTGCGTAACATGCGGTGCCGTAAGCGACGCCACATTATGCTCACTACGCTGGTTAAATCGTTCAGCGGCCAACGGCAATAACTGCTCGATCACCGGCTCTTGTTTCATGGTATTAACGAAACGAGTGTAGGCTAGGTATACTGCACTGAGCTTGCCTTGCGCATAAGCGTCAAGCTGTATCTTAACCGCGCCGATTAATTTTTCCAGATGTGGAGTATCGCCCAACTGCACTACATGCGAAACTACTTTGACGCCCATGCGGCTCAAAAAGCTAAAGCCCTTGCCACCAATTGCCGTTGCTTCAATCCGCAACCCCTGCGCTTCAAGGGTTTTAAATTGTGCCACCGCTGCACGCAAAATATTTGTATTCAGACCGCCGCACAACCCTTTATCGGTTGTCACCAGAATGACACCCGCTTGCTTAGCCGCTTGATTTTGCGTAATGAACGGGTGTTTGTATTCGAGGCTCGCCTGGCTCATATGAGCCGCGATCTCTCGTACTTTCTCGGCATAAGGACGGGCCGTGCGCATACGCTCTTGCGCCCGGCGCATCTTTGAGGCTGCCACCATTTCCATCGCTTTGGTGATCTTACTCGTGTTTTGAACACTTTTGATCTGGCCGCGAATTTCTTTCATGCCTGCCATTCATCACTCCTGATTTTGCCTCGAAGGCCAGCCCTTGCAAGCGCCCAGCCTTCTATGCTCCGCATGTTGCGCATCAGAGACCTCAAGCAATTGACCGTTTGAAATCTTTAAGCACCGCATGTAGCGCCGTTTCATCACTTGCTGAGAGCTCTTTTTTCTGCTCAATCCGCTGCACCAAATCAGCATGGCTGGTTTTGAGGTGTTCGCGCAAGTTCTTTTCAAAGCTGGCTACTGCGTTGACTTCAATCTCATCAAGATAGCCATTATTTGCAGCAAAAAGTGCAACCGCAAGCTCCCATACTTGTAACGGATTATATTGCGGCTGTTTAAGCAGCTCTGTCACGCGCCGGCCACGCTCAAGCTGTTTGCGCGTAGCTTCATCTAAATCAGACGCAAATTGCGCAAAAGCAGCCAACTCACGATATTGCGCAAGATCCGTGCGAATCCCGCCTGACAATTTTTTGATGATCTTAGTTTGTGCCGCACCGCCGACGCGCGAGACCGAAACCCCCGCATTAATCGCAGGCCGAATACCCGCATTAAAGAGATCCGTCTCCAAAAAGATCTGGCCATCCGTAATCGAGATAACATTGGTCGGCACAAAGGCGGTTACGTCACCCGCCTGGGTTTCAATCACCGGCAACGCCGTGAGTGAACCACTTTTACCTTTTACTTTGCCTTCGGTAAATTTCTCAACGTAGGCTTCGCTAACCCTTGCCGCTCGCTCAAGCAAACGCGAGTGCAGATAAAATACGTCACCAGGATATGCTTCACGACCAGGCGGCCGGCGCAATAACAATGAAATTTGACGGTAGGCCCAGGCTTGCTTAGTTAAATCATCATAAATAATTAATGCATCTTGGCCACGGTCGCGGAAATATTCTCCCATCGTGCAACCGGCATAGGGCGCAATATATTGCATCGCAGCCGAATCTGAAGCCGAGGCACTGACAACAATCGTATATTCAAGCGCACCATGTTCTTCAAGCTTGCGCACCACGTTCATCACCGATGCTGCTTTTTGCCCAATTGCAACGTAAATACAGACTAGATCTTTACCTTTTTGATTAATAATGGTGTCGATTGCAACCGCAGTTTTACCTGTTTGGCGATCACCAATAATCAATTCACGCTGACCACGGCCAATCGGCACCATTGAATCAATCGATTTCAGCCCGGTTTGCACAGGCTCTGAAACAGATTTACGCCAAATCACACCTGGCGCAATTTTTTCAACTGCATCGGTTTCTTTGGCATTGATCGGGCCTTTGCCGTCAATTGGCTGGCCCAATGCATCCACTACGCGTCCAATCAACTCTGGCCCAACCGGCACTTCCAGGACGCGACCCGTGCACTTTACGGTATCGCCTTCAGAAATATGTGTGTACTCGCCCAAGATCACCGCGCCCACTGAGTCACGCTCAAGGTTGAGCGCAAGACCAAAAGTCTGCCCAGGGAATTCAAGCATTTCACCTTGCATCACGTCGGAAAGCCCATGAATGCGACAGATCCCGTCCGTCACGGATAAGACGGTTCCCTGATTGCGAAGCTCCGTGTCAGCGGTAAGACCTTGAATTCGGGTCTTGATAAGTTCACTCACTTCCGCAGGGTTAAGCTGCATATTTTGCTCCTAATCATTCAATTCTGGAAAAGCCATCTGCTATGCTGTGAGCGCTGAACGCATCTGCGCTAGCCGTGTGCGCACCGAAGTATCGTGCACTTTATCGCCAACCGTGACACAAATGCCACCAATCAAAGCCGGATCGATTGTCACATGCGGCTTGAGCTTACAGCCAAATTTACGCTCTAGCGCTAAAATGAGGGTGGACAAAGTCTCGCCTTCAAGCGCAAAAGCACTGGCAATCAACGCATCTGCCGCGCCTTCGCTGGCATTTTTCAGCGCATCAAACTGCACTGCGATTTCATTTAAAGCATTAAGCCGGTGCGCGCCAGTGATGATGCGCACAAAGTTTTTAATCTGCCCAGCCGGTTCACTCGCCGGCAACACCAACCCTGACAACAGCAATTCGCAGATTTGCTCGTGCTCTATCTTAGGGTTAGCCGCTAATGCGCGGACTTCAGGCAAACTAGCAATGTGCGCCAATTGCTGCAACCAACTAGACCAGGCGGCAAGGTCATTGCCTTGCGCGACCTGGAAAAGCGCCTCAGCATAAGGACGAGCGAGGGTAGCAAGTTCCGCCATAATTAAAGCTCGGCTTTGAGCTGCTGCAATAATGCAGCATGCGCTTTACTATCAATTTCACGCCGCAGGATTTGTTCCGCACCCTTGACTGCAAGGTCAGCGACCTCATTGCGCAAGGTTTCACGCGCTGCTATAAATTGCTGTTCAGCCTGTGACTGTGCTTGCGCAATAATCCGCGCGGCTTCATTGTGCGCATTCTGCTTGATTTCCTCGGCGCTTGCCTGGGCTCGCTTTTCAGCGTCAGCAACACGTTGTTGACCTTGCTCACGCGCCTGCGCAAGAGCCTGCTCAACTTGTTTATTCACAACGGCCAACTCAGCTTTGCCTTTTTCCGCTGCCGCCAAGCCATCAGCGATTTTCTGGGTGCGCTCATCCAGTGCATTGATCAACGGAGGCCACACGAATTTCATCGTAACCCATGCGAGGATCAAAAACACCACCGCTTGCGCAACGAGGGTTGCGTTAATATTCACGATATGCCCTTATTATCCAAATACACGGGGATCTTTAGCTTGCTAGCGGCGCAAGTAACGGATTCGCAAAAGCAAACAACATGGCAACTCCAACGCCAATCAAAAAGGCCGCATCAATCAAACCTGCGAGCAAAAACATTTTAGTTTGCAGTGGGTTCATCAATTCTGGCTGACGTGCGCAAGCCTCGATATATTTACCGCCCATCAGCGCAATGCCAATACATGCACCAATTGCCCCTAGACCAATAATAATGCCGATCCCGATCGCAGTAAGTCCTTGGATATTGGCGATAAAAGCTTGCATGATGACTCCTTTATTTAAAATTTAAAACAAAAATTAATGACTATCGTGTGCTTGACCCAGATACACCAGCGTCAGCATCATAAAGATAAATGCCTGCAACAACACAACTAAGATATGGAATATGGCCCACAAGCTTCCGGCTAGCACATGGCCAGCAAAACCAAGAACCGAAGCATCTAAATTGAAACTCCACAAACTGCCAAGTAGCGCGATCAACAAAAACAACAGCTCTCCCGCATACATATTGCCAAAGAGCCGCATGCCCAGGGAGATGGTCTTAGCCAGATATTCGATAATATTGAGCAATAAGTTAAAAGGCCAGAGTGCAGGATGCTTACCAAACGGCGCTGACAACAGTTCACGTATAAAGCCACCCAAACCTTTTACTTTAACGCTGTAGTACAGAACTAAAAGCAGTACTCCCAGGGCAATCCCTAAGGTCGCATTTAGATCAGCGGTCGGCACAATGCGATGATTCGGGATCACGCCGGATAAGCCAAGCCAACTGATGATTTGCGCAGGTAAATCAACCGGCAGCAAATCTAGTGCGTTCATCAACGCAACCCAAAGAAATACCGTTAAGGCAAGTGGCGCAATAAAACGGCGGCTACCATGAATCATTGACTTCGATTGACTTTCGACCATCTCAACTAAGAGCTCGACCGCGCACTGGAAGCGGGACGGCACACCGCTAGTTGCCCGTCGCGCTGCACAATAAAGTATGCCAATCGCAACCAACCCCATTAGAACTGACCAGAACAGGGTATCTAGATGCCATACTGAAAAATCCACAATCGAAGTTTGTGGCTTATTCGAAAAATTCTGCAGATGGTGCCCAATGTACCCAGAGGGGTTTAGGGCATGAGTTGCTGTATCGGCCGTCATATCTCAAATTTACGTTTTTAACTCAATTCAACAAAATTCTCTGTGCGATTATCCGCACTTGCGTTACCTTTACCGTAAAATCAGAGCGACCCAATATGTTTTGAGCACAACAATGTAAGTTACCAGTAAAGCCAGCCAATTTAGAGCGGGAAGAAAAACCGCAGCCGCGACAAACAGCGCGATCGTCAGGCCAATCTTTATTAACTCACCCACCACCCAGCTTGCCACCGACACTCGTGCGCTTAAGCGCAATGCAAACAAAGCCGAGGGTATCCAGCCTATTGCGCCGCCGATTAAAGCAGAGCGCGCGGCATGACTTGGCTCACTAGCAAACACGCCCCATAACATTGCCATCGCAATGGACAAAGCTATTTGCGCTTGCACAACTTTGAATGGAGTGATCCGCATTGAGCGCTTCATTTAAACCACTAAGCGGAAGAACAAGAGGATACTCATCTGTTGCCACTTTTACGAGGCTGGCAGCTAAGCAAGACTGTACGCTTATTAAACAAACAGCGCCGGCAATTGTAAGCGATTCTTCGACAGAGCTCAAGTTTTTGTTACGGACTTTTATTATTGTATCTTTTATTGGCGCCATGCCATCCTTAAATTGAATTTGCGCTGTTCAGGAATATTTGTTGAGATTGTTCGCCAGTGTCCCAGAAGGCTAGATTTATAAAGTCCATACAGGATAACTAACGAGACAATCTTCAGATTGAGTCCATGAACTCACGGAAAAATTCTTGTAATAATCCACAAACTTTTATTATTATATCTTTTATTGACGCCATGCTATCCTTAAACTGAATTATGTTGTTTAGGAATATTTGATATTAACCAAACAAAGAATGTCATGAAGCCATCCCTAGTTTTAGCTTCCCACCGAGAAGCAATCCGTCTCGTAGTAGAATCTCACCGCGCCCGAAACCCTCGTGTCTTTGGTTCAGTTGCTCGTGGTAAAGACACCGAGAATAGTGACCTTGACATTTTAATTGATCCCACACCGGACACGACGTTGTTCGATATTGGAGCGATACGGCATAAATTGCTGCAATTACTAGGCATACCTGTAGACATACTTACACCCAAAGCACTGCCAGAAAAATTCCGTGCTAAAGTCCTATTGGAAGCAATCCCTGTATGAGTCGTGATAAGCAACGATTATCAGATTAGTTAGAAAATTTTTCTCAAGCTATAACCAAGACGCCCCTTGCAAAACCATCACTTTAAGAGGGGGGATGCGCCGCTAAGAAAGCTCTTGCTGCACACACGGAATTTCTGTAATTTTCTAGTTTTCCAGATGAACACGTAGGCGTTCGATAATCCCTTCAAGCGCATCAAGGCCACCAAAGTCAATGGTTAACTGACCTTGGCCTTTGCGCTTTAATTTGATTTTAACTGTCGCCGCTAACGTATCAGAGAGCTCTTCTTCAAGCCGTATCAGATCTTGCCCTTTTTGATGCACACGTTTAGGTGCCGCTAAGGTCATTGATTTAAGCGAAGCCGCTACCAATTTTTCAGCTTCACGCACAGATAGCCGACGGTTAACAATCTGATGAGCCAACGTGATCTGCGAGGCCGCATCCACGGCCAACAATGCTCGTGCATGGCCCATATCCAGGTCCCCCGCAACTAGCATAATTTGCACCGGTTGCGCTAGATTAAGCAAGCGCAGTAAATTCGACACCGCACTACGCGAACGGCCCACAGCTTGCGCTGCTTGTTCGTGCGTAAAATCAAATTCATTTAATAGGCGCTGAATTCCCTGCGCTTCTTCAAGGGGATTTAAATCTTCACGCTGGATATTTTCAATCAGCGCCATTGCCGCTGCCGCTTGGTCAGAAACCTCCCTGACCAAAACTGGCACTTCATCCAACCCTGCTAGGCTCGCTGCGCGAAAGCGGCGTTCGCCAGCGATAATTTCATAGCGCTCGCTATCTGCCAACGGACGCACCAGAAGCGGCTGGATTAAACCCTGGGCGCGAATGCTCGCGGCCAGTTCTTGCAACGCACTTTCATCCATTCTCGCGCGCGGCTGGTATTTACCTGCCTGCAATTGAGCAAGCCGTAGTGTGGTTGGCTTACCTTCTACGGGGGTAGCTTCAAGCATGCTAAGGTCCGCGCCAAGCAAACTGTCAAGCCCACGCCCCAGACCTTTTTTTCTGTTAACTGCGTTCATTTTGCTCTCTTTCACTTCTATTTTGCTCGAATACGCTTAATCATTTCCGCGCCAAATTGCATATAAGCTTTTGCGCCTCGAGAGCTTGGATCAAAAACAATACCAGGCATACCATGGCTTGGCGCTTCTGCTAGACGCACATTACGCGGAATAATCGTATTAAATACTTTACCCTCGAAATGCTGTTTGAGTTGATCCGACACTTGCTGTTGTAACGTAATGCGTGAATCAAACATGACGCGTAATAAGCCAATAATTTGCAGTTCACGGTTGAGATTGGCGTGTACACGCTTAATTGTATCGATCAAATCCGAAAGACCTTCAAGCGCAAAATACTCACACTGCATGGGGATAATCACGCCATTTGCGCAACATAACCCATTTAGGGTAAGTAACGATAAAGCGGGGGGGCAATCGATTAAAATGAAATCATATTCTGCCCGGACTATGGCGATTGCGGCGCCAAGTTGGCGCTCCCTTTGCGCCCGATTAACCAGCTCAATTTCCGCACCAGCAAGCTCACGATTGGCCGGCAACACATCGTAGCCAGCCGCCGCTGATTTTAAACGCGCCTCGGCAAGCGCAACGCCATCAACCAAAACTTCATAGAGCGTATTTTCGCACTGTGTTTTGTCAATCCCGCTACCCATTGTTGCATTGCCCTGTGGGTCAAGATCAATCAACAATACTCGCTGCTTCTGCTTAGCCAAGCTAGCCGCAAGATTAACCGAGGTAGTGGTTTTGCCAACCCCGCCTTTTTGATTTGCAATGCAAAAAATTTTAGCCATTGTCTCGTCTTTTACTTCAAGCTCCAAATTTGATCTGAACCAGATGTCGTTCTGCATTAAGAAATGGGACAGCAAGTTCAATACTATTAACAACCTTCATATCAGCCGGTAAGGCCGCTATTTCGGTGGTGGGTTGCACCCCCTTCATGGCCCAAATTGAACCGCCAGGGACCAGTAAATGACGGACCAGTGACACAAAATCCGCTAATTTAGCAAAAGCACGACAAAGGATCGTATCAAATGGCTGCTCAATCTCAATGCCTGGCCGCAATGATTCCACTCGACCGGTTACAACCGTGACGTTTGGCAATGAAAGCGTTGCTTTAGTTTGCAGTAAAAAAGCCGTTTTCTTTTGCACAATATCATTCAGCGTTATATTCCAAGCGGGCTGAGCGATAGCCAGCACAACTCCCGGCAAGCCACCGCCAGAACCCACATCAAGCACCTTCGATGGCGTGCAACGGGTAAGATAAGGCAAAATCGCTAATGAATCGAGTAAATGCTGAACCAACATCTGATATGGATCGCGGATTGCCGTTAGGTTATAAACACGATTCCACTTCGCAAGCAAGTCAAGATAAGCAAGCAAGCGCGTTTGTTGATCATCATCCAGCACAATACCTAGCGCCATAGCACCTTTAATAAGCGTATCAGCAAGCGCTGGTGAATTTATTTGCATAGTACGTTAATAAGTGGTGTTGAATGAATCATGGCGCTCAATTTACTGATCCATCGATTATGAATTATCACGTGTTTCAGTCGCATTGAATGGAATACCTTGATTCAATCTTTTTTTCAAATAAACCATTAAAAGTGAAATTGCCGCTGGCGTCACGCCAGAAATCCGAGAAGCCTGTCCTAAGGTTTCCGGTTGGTGTTGATTTAACTTTTGGCATGCTTCAAATGATAATCCACGCACCGTTGCATAATCGAATTGACTCGGTAGCGGGGTATTTTCATGCGCTTCATTGCGTTCAATCTCGTTTGCCTGCCGCTCGATATATCCCTGGTATTTAATGCTAATTTCTATTTGCTCTTGGATCTGTTGTTGTAGGTATTCATCATCTGCAAGGGGTTCAGCAGGCGCATAAGCGCTATCTTGTACCGTCATGAGAGCTGCATAGCTAATGCCTGGGCGTCGTAATAAATCGGCAAGACTATATTCGTGTTCGATAGGTTTACCTAACAATGAAGTCGCTGCTTCAGCGGGTAGCATTTTTGGCGTCACGTGAATTGATTTTAATCTTTCTGTTTCACGTGAAACCATTTCACGTTTACGGCTAAAAATTTCCCAGCGAATTTTGTCAACTACACCTAAATTCCAACCGATTTCAGTTAAGCGCATATCCGCATTGTCTTCCCGCAAGCTGAGTCGATATTCAGCCCGGCTTGTGAACATTCGATAAGGTTCACATACGCCACGCGTTACTAGGTCATCAACCAACACCCCTAAATACGCTTGATCACGACGTGGAACCCAAGGCGCCTTTCCTTGAACTTTAAGCGCTGCATTTATGCCAGCCAACAGCCCTTGCGCAGCAGCTTCTTCATAACCCGTAGTACCATTAATTTGTCCCGCAAAGAAGAGATTTTGAATGGCTTTTGTCTCTAATGACACATTCAAGCCACGTGGATCAAAATAATCATATTCAATCGCATAACCTGGCCGCAAAATATGCGCATTTTCTAACCCAGACATTGAATGCACAAGCTCTAATTGAATATCAAAAGGCAAACTGGTAGAAATTCCATTTGGGTAAATTTCATGAGTTGTCAACCCTTCCGGCTCAAGAAAAATTTGATGCGCAGCTTTATCTGCAAAGCGATGGATTTTATCTTCAATGGATGGGCAATAGCGCGGACCCGTTCCTTCAATCGCCCCCGTATACATAGGCGACCGGTCTAAACTTGAACGAATAATGTCGTGTGTGCGCTGATTAGTATGCGTTACCCAACAAGGTAATTGAGCCGGATGCGAGTGAGCATGCCCGATAAATGAGAAAGTCGGCGTCGGATTATCCCCCAATTGTTTTTCCAGCTTTGAAAAATCAATGGTACGGCCATCAATGCGTGGCGGGGTTCCGGTTTTTAACCGGCCTTGCGCCAACTTTAATTCTTTAAGGCGTGCAGAAAGCTGAACCGCAGCTGGATCTCCCGCACGACCGCCAGAATGATGAGTTAATCCAACATGAATTCTTCCATCTAAGAACGTGCCTGCGGTCAGTATCACTGACTGCGCGCGAAAATAAATGCCTAGCTGAGTTTGAACACCGGTTACGCGATCACCTTGAACCGTCAAATCTGTCACTGCCTGCTGAAACAAGCTCAAATTAGGTTGGTTTTCTAGCCGATACCGGATTGCTTGCCTATATAACAAACGATCTGCTTGAGAGCGTGTTGCTCGCACAGCAGGGCCTTTTGACGAATTAAGAATCCGAAATTGGATACCCGCCTCATCTGCCGCCAGCGCCATCGCACCACCTAATGCATCAATTTCCTTAACCAAATGTCCTTTACCGATCCCGCCAATCGACGGATTACAGCTCATTTGACCCAAGGTTTCAATATTATGAGTCAGTAATAGTGTGTTACAGCCCATACGAGCGCACGCTAAAGCCGCCTCCGTACCAGCATGACCACCACCAACAACAATGACATCGAATTCTGTTGGATAAAACATTACATTTCACACGCGGCTACAGCGCGAACCTTCAAAATTTATAGATTTTCATTATAACGGTTAAAGAAACTCATATAAACCCTCTTTTTTAGTTGTTGTTTCACGTGAAACGTTTCCACATTTACGTGGCTCAATTTTTCTATTCTATCCACGCCAAGCTGTGGATAAGTAGGCTTTAATCTTGAGGACATCTTGTGGACTGATTCTGGATAACTGCCACCATTTCCAAATTAGAAAAAAGTTATCCTTCTTGTCCACTTCTTCATACGATACTTTTTAGGCTACTTATACTAGTTCTATCTATTTGATTAGAAAAAGAATTCTTCATTTTTCCACAGAAAACTTAGAGTTTTATTGTTATTACTATTTATATATAAGAAACTATTGTAAGAATATAAAGAACCTAGATGATGCTACCCGAGCAGGTTAAATATTTAACCAAAATAGTTAAATTATTTGCTATGCGTAATACCCCAAATGGCAATGAGTCATCGTGATACTGCATTGAAGTTAAAAAACGCACGACTCTTCGCAAACATCACACCTTAAGTCGCCCATTTCCTTGTAATTTCTCTAGTGCTTTCTAAGCACGGTACGGTCTGTAAATCCTGCATGATCCGTAAAAAGATGTGGCACAATGAGGGTTCTCCAAGTGCATCAAACTATTTCTGTATTACAAAAATACAGAACTGTATCTTTTGATGCATTCGCTTAGCCTGTATAACGAATATGCGGTTTGTCATATGAACTACGCTAAGCGCTGTACAAGTACGTACATTCAAAGCTGCAACACCCTTTAACCAAGAAAAGGTTACTAATGAAATCGGCGTTTTCATATCTGCCTCATTGGCCACTCGTTCCGGACACAGTATTTTGGGTTGGGTTGACTCTATTGATGGCAGGCTTATGTGGCGAATTGTGCTGGAAGGCATGGCGCTTGCCACGCATTACAGGCTATGGCGTCATCGGCTTGTTGGCGGGTTCGGCAGGCTTTGGCGTGATTGATAACGCACTAGCCAATGACGCGCGATTTTTAATGGATGTTGCGCTTGGAATGTTACTTTTTGAATTGGGGAACCGACTTAATTTACGGTGGATTCGCACAAATCCATGGCTCATTGCAACCAGCCTTGCTGAAGCCACATTGACTTTCGCTACAGTAATAATTGCACTGCAGTTGATGGATGTTCCACTCATGACAACGACCGTAATTGCATCTATTGCGATCGCCACTTCGCCTACGATGGTGATTCAGTTAAAAACTGAGCTTAAAAGTGAAGGACAAGTGACAGAAAGGCTGCTTGCCTTGACAGCACTTAATAGTATGTATGCAGTGATCTTGCTAGAACTCGTGTCAACTTGGATGCACCAAGAGTATTATGGCAATTTATTTGCTACATTGACTGAACCGTTATATCTGATCTTAGGTTCGCTTGCTATAGCCTATGTGCTTGCGCGTAGTTGCCAGCGCGTCAATCTACACGATGAGCATTCGTTTGTTATCTTGATTGGGCTTGTGTTACTCGCAATCGCTGTCACGCACATGCTAGAGTTATCGACGCTTCTGGCTTTGCTCACAGCCGGTATTATTCTTAAAAACTTTGATCCACGTCCGCAGTTATGGCAAGCCCATTTTGGCACGGCTGGCTGGCTTTTAACGGTCGTCCTTTTTGTGATCACACTGATTTCATTCCAGTGGACCTACCTTGCGCTTGGCGGGTTTGCGGCGCTAGCAATGATTGGCGCACGGATGTTAGCCAAACTGCTTGGGGTTTTAGCTTTTGCCAAACCAAGCGGAATCAGCATGAAGCAAGGTCTAGCATTGGGTTTAACGCTAGCACCAATGTCGGCTTTTGCTTATTTACTCGTTGAAAATACTTATACTCTTTATCCAAATTTTGATCCGAACTTACGAGCAATTATGCTAAGTGCAATTCTTATATTGCAATTATTTACGCCACTGCTTGTATATTGGAGTCTATCGTTTATTGGTGAACGAAGACAGTAAAAAAGTATCCGAAAGGACTTTTTTGGAGGGTAGTTCTAAACAGGAGTTAGTTTTACGATGAGTCTTGAAACTTTTAATCCATCTAAACCGTTTACTTTTGGCATAGAGCTTGAGATTCAGATCGTTAATACACACGATTACGACTTAACCAAAGCAGCCTCAGACCTAATGCGCTTGGTTAAAGACCAAAAAGTGCCCGGCGATATTAAGCTTGAGATCACGGAAAGCATGATCGAGCTGGCCACAGGTATTTGTACTAACTACCATCAAGCATTGACGGATTTAGGCGTGTTACGCGATGTATTGGTGACGGCGGCTGAGAAGCTTAATGTTGGCCTTTGCGGCGGTGGCACTCATGCCTTTCAACAATGGAGTGATCGACAGATTTCCGATGAACCCCGGTTTCACTATATATCAGAACTGTACGGTTATCTCGCAAAACAATTTACGATATTTGGGCAACATGTCCATATTGGTTGTCCAGATGCGGATAGCTCACTTTTTTTATTACATTCATTATCACGCTATATCCCACATCTGATTGCTTTGTCAGCATCATCGCCGTTTGTGCAAGGTATGGATACGGGTTTTCATTCAGCACGGCTCAATTCTGTATTTGCTTTTCCAATGAGTGGACGCGCGCCTTTTGCGCTGACTTGGTCTGATTTTGAAGAATATTATTCGAAGATGATTAGTACCGGCGTGATTAAAAGCATGAAGGATTTCTATTGGGATATAAGGCCAAAACCTAACTTTGGCACAGTTGAAGTTAGGGTGATGGATACGCCATTATCAATCGAAAAAGCCGCCGCCATCGCTTGCTATATTCAGGCGCTAGCGCGTTATTTGTTGCTTGATAAACCATTAACGCTGCACGAAGACGATTATTTAGTCTATAACTTTAACCGGTTTGAAGCTTGCCGATTTGGCTTGGCGGGAATGAATGTCAATCCACAAAATGGTGAACGGCGAACGATAGCGCAAGATATTTTAATGACGCTAGATGCACTTGCTCCGCACGCGCAAGAACTCGATTGCACAGACGCGCTTGTAGTCGTGCGTAAGCTGGTGCAAGCACAAACCAATGATGCAGTTTGGTTGCGCGATATATATCGTAAAGAAAGTTCTTTACATGAAACCGTGCGCCAACAATGCCTGCTTTGGCGTAGTTAAGATCTTCTATAACAGATGGATTGTTGTGCATTATGTTAAAAGATTTATCGGATGCATAAAGTAAATAACTCATCGCTAGGAAAAAGGATACTTGGATGAGTACACGCAAAATTACAGTACGTCGCTCAGGGATACACGGAAGAGGAGTATTTGCGGTGCGTCGGCTCGTTGCAGGCGAGCGCATCTTTGAATACAAAGGCGAGCATATTTCATGGGATGAAGCTCAAAAACGTCACCCTTGGAATCCAGATGAACCTAATCACACCTTTTATTTTGCCTTGGAAGACGGCGATGTCATTGATGCTAATTTTGGGGGCAATAGTGCGCGTTGGGTGAATCATTCATGCGCGCCAAATTGCCATGCTGAAGAAGTTGATGGGCGCGTTTATATCTATGCGTCACGCGCGATCGAAGCTGGCAAAGAATTATTTTATGATTATGGGCTAGTCTGCGATGCGCGCCACACTAAAGCCTTGAAACTTGCCTATGCATGCCACTGTGGCGCGCGTAAATGCCGCAAAACCATGCTTGCACCAAAATGAACAATTCAGTACAAGAAGAAATTTACGTCAGTACCGACGTTGAAGCAGATGGTCCAATTCCTGGACCACACTCAATGCTTAGTTTCGCTTCGGCCGCTTACACTTCAGATAAGCGTCTAGTCGCGACTTTTAGTGCAAACCTCGAAACGCTGCCAGAGGCCACGGCGCACCCCGTGCAGGCCGCCTGGTGGAAAACACAGCCGCAGGCATGGGCTGCTAGCCGGCAGAGCTTACAAGCCCCTCAACAGGCGTTGACGGACTACGTTGCGTGGGTTGAAGCGCTGCCAGGTAAACCGGTATTCGTCGCCTTTCCGGCGGGTTTTGATTTCACCTTCATGTTTTGGTACATGATGCGTTTTGTCGGTCGGTGCCCGTTTTCTTGGTCGGCGCTTGATATTAAAACGCTTGCCTTTGCTATGACGGGCTTGCCTTATCGGAAATGCATTAAACCGCGTTTTCCCGCGCATTGGTTTGATCAGCATCCGCATACCCATGTTGCGCTGGATGATGCGATTGAACAAGGTGCGTTGTTTTGTAATATGTTGGCTGAGCTGCGGGCGCGGCAAGAGGACTGTAGTCCTAGCGCGGACGAATCACTTTAATACAATTACTGCAATAGTGTTAGTTAGTATTTACTAAAGTCGGAACCACTATAGCGGAGCTATTGTTTTTCTTAGCGGATAACGCTAGTTTCTCTTTCCCGTTTGGCCTATCTTATTAGATAATGGCCATGGGCTATAAAGCATTGCCTGGAAATGTGAGTGCTTTCTGATTATACTATGGCTATCTAACTTAAAGTTAAATGCCGAAGCACGCTTCTATTTTTATTATCCAATAAATCATAAAATTAATTTATTTTTTGATTAAATCCTCGAACAGATCAATATTGTGTATTTCAGAAATGTATGATAATTCCTTACATAACCTATTAAGGTTTGCGTTGCACTCATCATTCTTTACTAATAGTGAGTATTTTTGCAAGCCGAAGCAAAAAAAACGAAGTGTTTGACAAAACAGATAGACCGATAAGGATGCATTTTGAGACTTCAAATAATCCAAAACACATTTCTGAAGCTGCGCAGGGTATTTAGATATAGTACCAAAATTGAACATATCTTCGGACAAACAGTGTACCGAATCTGAGTTCATAGCATAAATTGTTCTATATGCTTTTACAGCACCACATTGCTTAAATCGCTCGAAGGTATTAGGCCAATTTGAGCATTTTTTCATTAGTGACGCATTGCTATTTTTTACAAATTTAATAAAATCAAACTTTTTCTTTGAGGCAAATATTTCTTCTGTAGTCCCAAATTCTTTTTCATGTTGAAACCAGAGTTCAGATTTTTTATATGTTGTCTCGATATAATTTCGGGAAAGTTGATTGGTTCTCTGGCTAGTGTCATCGTCTAATATATATATAAGATTTATTGCATGTTCAAGACTTATCCTAGCCAATGGACTAACTGAATAAAATAATCCTTCTTTTAAGCTGAATAGCATTGTTTGATGCATATCGCAGAGTGCATCAGTAATAATAGTAATTTGAATATTTTTTTGCGTAAAAATAGAAGCTCGATATTTATTAGTTCTTATTTTTTCTAATATCATTTTTGCGGAAAAAAATATATCTTCTAATTGAGAAATTTGTGCAAGGTGTTTCCAGTTTTTGGTAGCGGTCTCTTCAAATTCTATTTTGAGATTTTCCATTTCAGATTGATTTTTTGGGCTGAAGTGAAGGTCATTAAAAAAACACTCACAGCATATGTCGCGTTGTAAGCACAAAGCGACACTGCGCTAGCTACTAAAATGCAGAAGTAAACTCGAGCTTCGCAGCCCCCGACAATGAGGGCTGCTTTTGGTTTAATCTCCAGCACAAGCCCGCTCTTTGACATTTAAAAAACCCATTTACATATCAACCAATCGTATCAATATTCCGAGCCCGTAACGCATTCGTCTCAATAAACGCACGCCGTGGCTCAACTTCATCGCCCATTAACGTCGTAAAGATAGTATCGGCCGCAATCGCGTCTTCAAGCTGCACGCGTAAAAGACGTCGTACATTAGGATCCATCGTAGTTTCCCACAGCTGACTTGGATTCATTTCACCCAGACCTTTGTAGCGTTGTTTGCTAACGTTGCGTTCAGCATCGCTAAAGAGCCATTTCATCGCACTTTTAAAATCATGCACAGCGACGCTGCGTTCGCCACGCTTAATAAACGCACCCTTGTTAATTAAGCCTTTAAACGTTTGTGCAGTCGTTTGTAATTGCTGAAAATCAGCCGTGGCTAAAAACTCTTCATCAATCACGCTGACTTTTAGATTGCCATGATGGCTGCGTTCGATGCGTAGTGAATGAGATTCAAGGGTCTCATCATAAATCGGACGCACGCGAATTTCAGGCTTAAGTGGCTCGGCGCGTAATGCCGCTTCGAGCATTTCTGCGCTGGTTTGAGCAGAGGTTAATGAAGATAAGTTAATCTCAACGCCATCCATAATGGCTTCTAGCGCGCCTGTGTCGATCATTTGGCGCAAACGGTCAATCACTGCTTCAGCGAGTAAATAAGAGCGTGTCAGCTCGCCTAGCGTATCTCCTGTAAGGGGTTCAGCGCCTTCTGCAGGCACCAGCTCAGCCCCTTGTAAAGCAAGCCGCAGCATATGTTGGTTTAACTCGTGGTTGTCTTTCAAGTAACGCTCTTCTTTACCGTGTTTAATTTTGTAAAGCGGAGGTTGTGCAATATAGATATAGCCACGTTCGATCATATCTGGCATCTGCCGGTAAAAGAACGTAAGAAGCAAGGTGCGGATATGCGCGCCATCTACATCCGCATCGGTCATGATGATAATGCGGTGATAACGTAGTTTATCGAGGTTATAGTCTTCTTTGCCGATACCGCAGCCGAGCGCCGTGATCAGAATTACGATTTGTTCTGAGGATAATAGTTTGTCGAAGCGCGCTCTTTCGACATTAAGCACTTTACCGCGCAACGGTAAGATGGCTTGAAATTTACGGTCACGCCCTTGCTTAGCGGAGCCGCCTGCCGAGTCTCCCTCAACAATATAGATCTCTGATTTGGCTGGGTCCCGTTCTTGGCAGTCAGCCAGTTTGCCAGGTAAGCCGCCGCCTTCTAAAATTCCTTTGCGGCGCGTCATGTCGCGGGCTTTACGCGCTGCTTCACGGGCACGCGCTGCTTCAAGAATCTTGCCGCAAATGATTTTTGCATCATTTGGCGTTTCCAGCAAAAAGGCTTCGAGCGCTTTGGCAACTAATTCTTCGACGGGTGCTCGCACTTCTGACGAAACCAGTTTATCTTTGGTTTGCGAACTGAATTTGGGCTCAGGGACTTTCACCGATAAGACACAGGTGAGACCTTCGCGCATATCGTCGCCGGAGGTTTCGGTTTTATTTTTCTTGGTTTGATCGTGGCCCTCAATATATTTGTTGAGGACGCGCGTCATAGCGGCCCGTAAACCCGTTAAATGTGCACCGCCGTCGCGTTGCGGGATATTGTTGGTGAAGCACTGTACATTTTCGTTATAGCTGTCATTCCACTGCATGGCTACTTCGACGCTCACATTCTCTTTTTCACCGACCGCATAAAAAATCGTTGGATGCAGAGTTTGCTTTGACTTATTAATATATTCAACAAAGCCTTTCACCCCGCCTGAAAAAGCAAAGTCATCTTCTTTACCCGTGCGCAGATCCGTGAGCCGGATAGACACGCCATTATTTAAGAAAGAAAGCTCGCGGATGCGTTTGGCTAAAATGTCGTAATGGAATTCAATATCTTTAAAGATTTCTTCGTCGGCTAAAAAGTGTACTTCTGTGCCGCGTTGCTCGGTGGCGCCAATCACGGAAATTGGGGAGACGGGTTCGCCGTTGATCTGTTCGATAACCCGATTTTGTGCAACTCCGCGGTGAAATTCCATCAGATGTTTTTTGCCATCGCGGCGAATGACCAAGCGCAGCCATTTCGATAAGGCATTGACACACGATACGCCAACGCCGTGTAAGCCGCCCGAGACTTTATAGCTATTTTGGTCGAATTTGCCGCCAGCATGCAGTTCAGTCATAACAATTTCAGCCGCGCTACGCTTAGGATCATGCTTATCATTGAACTTTATATCAGTCGGGATGCCGCGGCCATTGTCGGTGACGGAAATGGAATTATCCGTATGAATGGTGACATGAATGTCGTCGCAATGCCCGGCTAATGCTTCATCGATCGCGTTGTCGAGCACCTCAAATACCAAGTGATGCAGGCCAGTGCCGTCTGAAGTATCACCAATATACATTCCGGGCCGTTTGCGGACAGCTTCTAGGCCTTCAAGAATTTGGATTGACGAGGCTCCATAGCTGGTGTCGGATTGCGGTTTTTGCTGATCGGTCATGAAATTCTTCCAGTTTTTCTGGCGTGTTAAAAACGGCAAAGGGGCGCATGGCCCCTGGTGTAATAATCTCTGTGTCTGCGCTTAAATTCGCATGGGCATGACGACATATTTGAAATCTTCATTGCCTGGAATGGTGAGAAGCACACTAGAGTTCGAGTTTTCCAAGCTAAATTGCAGCGTATCCGCTTTCACATTGGAGAGTACGTCAAGCAAATAGGTGACGTTAAACCCGATATCCGCAGAGACGCCATCATAGGCGATTTCCAGCTCTTCTTGAGCTTCTTCTTGCTCTGCATTGCTTGAAGTGATTTTTAGTTGGCCCGGCGCAATGAGGCAACGCACGCCTTTAAATTTGTCCGAGGTCAAAATAGCGGCGCGCATCAATGCCTGTTGGAATTCGTCGCGGCCGATGGTGAAGTGATGGGTATAGCCTTTGGGAATGACACGCTGGAAATCGGGGAATTTACCCTCAACCAATTTAGAAATCAACTCAATTTGACTAAAAGTAAAGCGCGCCTGGGTTGGGGCAAGATCGATACAAAGCGTTTCGTCGCTATCTTCAAGTAAACGCTGTAACTCGAGAATGGTTTTGCGTGGAATAATGACTTCTTGCCGCGCGCATGAGCTATCCACTGAAGTTGAAGCAAACGCTAGGCGATGGCCGTCGGTCGCCACGGCCATCAGTTGCTGACCATCAATGATGAGCAACATTCCGTTTAAATAATAACGGATGTCTTGTTGGGCCATCGCGAAGTGTACATAGCCGAGCAATTGCCGAAAGGCTTTTTGGCTAATCGTGACGCTTGCCTCAAACGGCTGGCTTTGCGTAATCGTTGGGAACTCGCTTGCGGCAAGTGTTTGCAGCGCAAAACGGCTTTTGCCGGAGTGTACGGTTAAGCGTTTGTCAGAGAGGCTTAAGCTGACTTCTCCCGCAGGCATGGCGCGCAGGATGTCAACCAATTTAAGCGCCGCGACCGTGGTAGCGGCTTGCTCTTGGCCAGAACTTAAATCGGCGCGGGTGGTGATCTGTAACTCAAGATCCGTAGACAAAAATGAAACCTCGGAACCCTGTTTAGTAATCAGGAGATTAGTCAAAATGGGCAGAGTCGTATTATTGCGACGTTTAACTACGCCGCTGACCGCTTGCAGTGGGCGCAAAAGCTGATCTCGTTCGGTTTTAACCAATTGCATACATATCCTTTTTAACTTAAACAGGTTGCGCTGTGCTTGAAATAAGCGCTGATATGTTTTCTATTTAAATGGGTACAGAAAAACCTATATTGTGCCTGAAAAATCACCCTTTCAGGGTTTGTTCTAAAACGTGCAGTTCACGGTTGAGGAGCGCATCTTTGCTCCGCGCGTCCGCAATTTTGCGCACCGCGTGCAAAACCGTGGTGTGATCGCGCCCCCCAAAGAGCTCACCAATTTCGGGCAGACTCTTTTGGGTGAGTTCTTTCGCTAGATACATTGCAATTTGGCGCGAGCGTGCAATATCCGCGGGCCGTTTTTTTGAATACATGTCCGCGATTTTTATGCCATAACGGTCAGCGACCGTCCTCTGGATATTTTCAACAGAGATTTGCCGATTTTGTACCGTGAGCAAATCTTTAAGTGCTTCTTTAGTCAGCTCAATCGTAATTTCGCGCCCATGGAATCTTGCATAGGCGAGGATTTTGCGCAAAGCACCTTCAAGTTCACGTACATTTGAGCGTAAATGTTTAGCAACAAAAAACGCTACATCCTCTGATAGGCCAACCACGCCCTCTAACAGCGCCTTACGCAGCAAAATAGCCACGCGCATTTCGAGCTCAGGCGGTTCAATGGCTACCGTTAAGCCGGAATCAAAGCGTGAAATCAGCCGATCATCTATGCCGGAAATTTCTTTGGGATAGGTGTCGCTGGTGATAATAACTTGCCCTTTATTGGCGACAAGCGCTTCAAAAGCATAGAAAAACTCTTCCTGGGTGCGCGATTTACCAGAAAAAAATTGAATATCATCAATCAGCAAAAGATCAAGCGAGTGATAATAACGCTTGAACTCGTCGAAGGCTTTGCGTTGGTAAGCTTTTACCACGTCTGATACATATTGCTCTGCGTGAATGTAGCGAATGCGTGCGCCCAGTTTCTGTTGTCTGAGCTGGTTACCAATCGCATGAATTAGATGAGTTTTGCCTAGACCTACGCCACCATATAGAAAAAGCGGATTATAAGAAACCCCGGGGTTATCGGCGACTTGAATCGCGGCTGCGCGCGCAAGCTGATTGGCTTTACCTGTGACAAAATTTTCAAAGGTGAGCATAGGGTTAAGCTTGGAACGCTCCTGCGTGTCGCTGCCCGCAATCATGGGTAAGGTGCCTGAGCGCTCCGCGTCGCCGTCTCTGCTCATCGGCGCAGGGTTGGATAAAGTGATTGGAGCGGAGGAGGCCGCCTCTGCGCGAGGTATAGAACTGGAATCGGACACACCAGCGCTCGCTATGGGGTTTCCGTTTGGGCGTCCAGCTTTGGGATCAAGGACAAACTGCACGGCTATTGGCTTACGCCAAAAATTGCATGCTATATCAGTAATTCGACCAGAAAATTGGTTTTTGACCCAATCGAGCTTAAAGCGATTTGGCGCAGCAATGCGCAAAATGTTGGCCTCAGTATCAAATTCAAGCAAAGAGAGTGGCTTGATCCAAGTCAGATATTGCTGGGAGGGAAGCTCTTGCTCCAGTAGGGTGGAGCATTGTTGCCAAAAATCTTTCAT